>JBCCYF010000046.1:0-31851 GCA_039190275.1 Pseudomonadota bacterium
CCCTATTTGTCCGCACCGTGCGGTCCGGCTGGTCGTGCCATGAATGGCGTCGGAAAAATCTGACCAACAATAGCCTCAACGGCCGCCAGGGATTTGGCATAGGGCGATACGGGTCGGATCTCGCCAAAGCCCAAAATGATCAGCGTGGCAATGCTGAAATACGTGCGCTCAGCTGTCTTGACGTCATCGCGTCCGTTCACCCTAGGGCAGAAAGACCGGGTGCAGCGGGCGAATGCGAGACAATGCGCGCTAGAAGCCGGACATTCCATGCCAATCCGATTTTAGCCGGGTGGATTGTGAGCTTGTCGTTTTTGTCACCGATGTAAGGCCCTGGGTCGCGTCTTGTTAGATCGGAGGATAAATCGATTGCGGCACGAATTGGCCGGTTTTTATCGCGCTTTGTCCTGCCCTCGCCAAGTGCAGGTTCTAAGATCGTCGCGGGTGGGCACGGTGGACGTCTAACATCGGTGCTCTGGACTAACGCAATGACGTCTTGGGTGCGCATTCATGACATACCCCGGTATTCCGACCGTTTCGATCCCCACTGCGGCGCTGTTTGTGCCGAACATTGCAACGGTGCAGGGGCGCTGCGACTGTGGTGGTTGATTGCGAAGGTATTGCCCCGGAACGGATCAGGGATCCGGTTGCGGTTCCGGTCCACCGACAGGACGGGGGCGGCGCCCCGACACCCTGGTTTGGCGGCCTGACCACCTGCCTTGGCATCCCCACCGTCGCTATCGGCGCACCATATGCGCGTGGGTTCGCCGACGAACCCATATCAATTGTCGCTTTGCTGGGTATGATATTGCTTATGCGTATCATCATCCGCAAAGCAACTGTGCTGCTTAACCGGATCGAACCCATCAGCAAAACGATGGATGTTGAGAACTCGAAAGTGCCAGAGTCCGGGCGATGGGCGGTACAGATTACCCTGATGTCGGCGGCAGCAGTTTTCGGCCCGGCGCTGATGGTGACTTCTGACGACACCCGGTTCGGAGCGATGGTGACGACTGGGACCGGTGGGCTGATCGTCGCGTCGTTGCTGAGACTGATTATCGCGTCGCGTGCGTGCGATCTGCTCCTCAAGCCCCGAAAGATGACTTCTGCACTGGACACAGACTTAGCCTTGGGTGAACCGGCATGATAAAAATTTCATTTGCTTGGGTGGCGATCTTGGTGATGTTTTCAGCCTGCACCCCGCGCAACGAGTTGGGATTTGGTGCGCCTGCGCCCTCGGCCACGACCCGGGATGTATGGGTGGCGAAATTCCGCAGCGATATGCCCACGACCTCTCGTGCCGCGCCGCCCCGGCCCGAGGCGGGCAGTTTCGAACGGCTGCGGGTCTCGATCCCTCCGACGCATGTGCCGGGCACGATTGAGTGGCCAGACGGCACGCCCGACGCGACAACGGATTTCGTGACAGTGGGCAAAACCCAGTATAGCTCGGGCAATGCGCTCGCACGGGGGATCGCCGCAGCGGATCGGTCCGGTTTGAATGAAACCATGCTGTTTGTGCACGGATACAACATGCGCCACGGCGAGGCGGTGTATCAGCTTGCCCAGCTTTCCGAGGACTTTGGCGTAACGACACCGACGGTGTTGTTTTCCTGGCCGTCCGCCGGTGTCGGTGTCGGATATATCTATGATCGGGACAGCGTTTTGATCTCGCGGGACTGGCTGGAGCAGGTGATCCTGGATCTGGCGCAGGACCGAAACCGGAGAATCCTCCTGGTCGGGCATTCCATGGGAAGCCAACTGATTATGGAGACGCTGCGTCAGATCGAGCTGAGCGGCAGTCTGGACATCGCGCGTAGTATCAACGGGGTGGTTCTGATGGCGCCCGATATCGACGCCGAACTGTTCCGGGCACAGGCGGCCAGCCTGGACAGCTTTCCGGATCCATTCATCCTGATGGTCGCGGAACAGGACCGTGCGTTGAGCCTGTCGTCCTTTCTGGCCGGGTTCCGCCCCAGGCTGGGTTCACAGACCGACCGCTCGGCCGTTCGTGACCTGCCGGTCTCGGTGGTGGATGTCAGCAGTCTGTCAGACGGTGGCGCGTTCGATCATCAGATCTCAACGACCTCGCCGGCGGCGATCTCAATCCTTCGCAAGCTTGCAGAAGAAACTCCGCCCGGGCAGGCGAATGTGGGCGAGTTGGTCGTGCTTGCCGACCCGTCGGGTTGACCGTGTGTGAAGTTACGTGTGTGCAGTGTGGGATGTCCCGCCGCTCCAAAGGGCCGGACACCGCCGTTTACATGCCGGGGCCGTACCCCGGGTATTCCGTCGATCTACCGACGCAACGACTGTGCGGTCTGGCGGCAACGTTCCGTTTCCCCCGGACAGATCGTTTGAGTGATAGTGCGCGTGACCTGCCCGTATCTTCCGGCGACCCGGATACGCGTAAACGGTGTGCACGAACCGTTGCGCAGGATAAGACAGACAGGTGACGTGCACCTGGTGAATGAAATTCAGAAGTTAAGGCCAAAAGTGGAATGAATGATCGAACCCTTCCGGACGTCTCAGATCCGAACCAACCCCGAACACTTGGTAGTATCATTTCCACAGTTGTCTCCTATGCCATGTCGCGTGGCCTTACGCTTGACGAAATTCGGGACATCTCCGGCTATACAAGCGACCAGCTCTTCTCGCCCGAGGTTCGGTTGCCTGAATCCCGGCTTCCCCAGATATGGAGCGCAATCCGGAGGCTGGATCCGACCGTCCCGATCACCATCGACTTCGCAAAGTCGGCGCCACTGTCGGGTATGCTGAGCATGGCGTATTCCGCCAGGTTTGGAAAAGACCTGCGGCAATCGGTGGAACTTATGGTCCGCAACCGCCGGTTTCTATCGGACCAGCTGTCGCTGCAGCTGATTGAAACCGGTGACGAGGCAGCAATCGTGGCCGCGCATCCAATGGACGCTAAGGATGCCGGTGTAATGAACCAGTCGGGTGTTGGACTGTTCATGCGCGCCGCGCGGGAGGTTTTGCTGATTGATCTTCACGCCCGGCGAATCGAATTCGAGTCGGGTATAATCGGCCAGGAGGCGGACTATCACGCGTTTTTTGATGCGCCCATTCATTTCGGACATACGCGCACAGCGTTTGTGATGGACAGGTCGTTCCTGGATGTCGAGCTTGAGAGTGCGAACGCACAGCTCTATGAGTTCGCGGACACATACTATCGTAAGATGACCGAGAAATCGGATCTTGAAAAATACCCTCCTCAGCTGGTTGGCCTGGTCAAAGCAATTGCGCAGAACGCGTCAAAGGGGGAGTTTGGCGTGGCCGCCGCTGCCACGACGGCGCAGATGAGTATTCGTTCGGCGCAGCGGATCGCGGCGAAGAACGGGACGACCATGCAGGAGCTGGTTCGGGAAGTTCGATCGGTGCGTGCACGCGAGTTCCTGGCGGATCTGAACATTAGCGTACAGGAGGTCGCCTTCCTTTCGGGATATACGGATGATCGGGCGTTTCGGCGGGCGTTCAAAGAGTGGACGGGGCAATCGCCTTCTGCCTACCGGCGCAGTTTATTGGGCTGACTTAAAGCACCACAGAAAGCTGCCGAGGTTGGCTTGTCTCAGCTCGCTGCAGTCGCCAACCGGCGACGGTATCGATAGCGATACACCAGGATGATTGCATTCGGGCAGATGTGCTGGAATGTTGCAGGGTGCTAAAGCAGGAACGGGCACCGGCCCCATAGCTGGAACCGGTGCCCGACTGACATGGTTGGAGCCTTGGGTCGAGGTTAGTTCAGGCTCCCGCACTCCCGTTCCAGAATGGTTTTGACCTGGCGGCGAACGTCCGGGTCATCACCGCTTGCCGCGAGCGCCGAGATCTGACCAACTGCTCCCATGGGGAGCTGCTCAAGACAAGTCTCCGGAACACCCGCACGGATCAGCTCCTTGCCGATTGCCTGCTGAATATTTGTGAAACCAGCTAGGCCCTCCGTATCCATTACGTCCCCGGCCGTTTGGGCCGACGCCACCCCTGCAAGCAAGGCGGCAGAGCAGGCAAAAGCAAGCACTATTTTCATCGTCAGTCTCCATGTTTCAGGCAACCGCATGTGCAGCTGCTGCTGCAAAGGATCAGGTAATTCCTGCCATCGAAACAGGACCAAACATGCCAGAAAGCGGACATTTTGAACCAAATTGTTACGGTAGCTTGTGCGCGCCTCACGCCGGGTGCTGCGCCATAGCCGAATGATTTGGCATGCG
Source organism: Pseudomonadota bacterium (assembly GCA_039190275.1). Classification (GTDB taxonomy): domain Bacteria; phylum Pseudomonadota; class Alphaproteobacteria; order Rhodobacterales; family Rhodobacteraceae; genus Halovulum. The sequence goes on from JBCCYF010000046.1 coordinate 4,215, forward strand.
TCGCATGATCAGAGCGTCCGCGCGCCGCCAGTTCTGGTGATGCGGCGCAGCGAAACAGCCATCCGGCCAATGTCCTACGGGTTTTGCCTATGTTTGCCAATATGTTATCGTAAGCGATGCCGGTGATCGGCCCGGTCGACCAAAACACTCAAAGCGCTGTGTGAGATCCACTGCCAACCTGCGACGCATGTTGGGCTTGTCGCTCGCCGTACTGTTGACGGTGCCGACGCATATATCTGACCGCAGATGACATGACGCCTTCGACCCGGCGAACCGCGTCATCCTTGCGCGGCACGTCCGTCAAACGACGTTCTTCAGCCTGTGCTAACCTGCGTCGTACGCGCGGTCAGTCTAACCGCGAGGACGATCGAGATAAGTGCTATTGGGATCGCCAAAAGCATGAATGGGATGTCGGTGCGGTGAAGTCCGCCGGGCGAAAGACTGGGTAAACTCCCATCATCGAGAACCGCCATATGCACATTTGAAAGCCAGCCGCCATTATAATCCCGAACCATAACCTCGACAGATCCGTTTTTGCTGCCTTCGAAGTGTAAGTCTAGCGGTCCCATAGGCGCATCGGTATAGGCGATCAGCCCCATGTAGATATGCAGATCTTCGAGCCGCAGCGCCGTGTCTGGTGTTTCAACTGTACATACCGATATCGCAATCATGCCGTCCAACGGTGTCACGAACGGTAATGTGGTCACCTTGGGATGCACCATCATCGACATCCCCTCGAATGTGACGGCTTGTCCGCCAATGGAGGCTTTGACGGACTCGAACAATTCGTCGGTTATCTGCCAGGTTCCCAGACGCAGCGGTTCAAAGTCGACAGTGCCGTCGCTTTGGACGATGCCGTCCGGCACATAGCCAAAAACATTCTCAATCTCTACGGCCGGCATCCCCAGAAAAATCTCAACATAGTCCGTAGAACGGTTTACGATCAGGGTCGTGTTGTCCGACGATTGAGATTGCGCACCTGACCCGACCAAAAGGGCAATGCAGGCGATTAACATGCAGATGTGCGTGTGACAGGATCTGATCACGGGACGAAAACCTGGGAAACTCGCGTATTGTGGCGAACTCTGAGATGTCGAGCAACCGCGTTGATCGCGACAGGATGTGCGGCTCAAACGCGTGCCCCTGGCCAATGCTACGCCTTCACGAATGATGGTCGACAAGTCCCCAATCATGGCTGATCCTCCCCCGTTTTACTCATCCGGTCCAGACCGCGTCCGCTGCGTATACATATAACAGGAATATGATGCATGAAACGGTGGTGCATAAGAATGTCGCTTGAGTCAAATCAACATCCGGTCAGCCCAATCACACCAGGCCCAGTTACTATTGGCGGTGTTCTTCGATCCACGGGACGGGTCGATTTCAAGACATAGTCCCACCATCCTGTTGGGTTATCTCGACTGAGCATCCACAACTACACTTAAGTCCCTAAGATCAAAACAGACTTTGGCGTCGGCCCACCTGGGTGTGTCTTCACGCAACGACATGGGCTGAGCAAAGCAAGCAAACTATTCAGCAAAGAAACTGTAGTATTCATCTTCGATCGGCGCACAATCGGCTTCAGAAAACACGCCATAGTGCGTTACTATGCCGCCGTTTACAAAGACCCATTGTTCGGTCTCCTCGACCTCCGAGCCTTCGACGGAAACAGAAATCCTTACGTTCAGAACTGCCCCGTTCAATTCGGCCAGGATGCCCGCAAAGTAGCCCCAGCTCTCCCCCTCGGCGGTTGTCTGGGTTCCGTAGCTGAAACCGTCTATCGCTTCGCCTTCGATCTCTTCGAGCATGATTGCGCCAATGTGCAACTCTGTTTCGCTTTGGTAGCAGGTTTTGGCGAATGGTCTTTCCGGCGCCTCGACCCGGATTTCGGCGTGTACGCCGTCTGCCGAAGCTTGTGGCGGTATCGTACCACAGAGTGCGACCGCCGCCGGTCCAACAAGACTAATCTTGGTCATACGGCAAAGGCACGACGCAGCTTTGGAAATTTCCATCGCGTTGGTCATTTTCTCCTGACCAGGTTTGCGCTCCCGCAGATTAAGACGCACAGTGTTTGTTGCTCGGTGTTAGCGCACCGGGGATACTTCGGCGTCCAATAGGACCAAAAGACCCAAGACGTTTTCATACCGGACGCGAAATTCGATTGAAAACGCGTCCGGTATTTCAGTGCGCCAGTGCCATTTCTGGCTAGATCAGCAGTTTGGTTTCTGACTGGCCTCCGTCGATCGCGTCAACAAACCACTTCGGGCGGCGTCCCTTTCCGGTCCATGTTTGTGATTGATCGGCCGGATTGCGATACTTTGGGGCGGATGAAAGTTTCTTAGGGGCAGCTTTCTTCCTGCGCTTTGGTTTTGGCGTATCGTCTTGAAGTATCTCGTCGATTGAAACGCCGTATTCCTTCGCAACTTTCGCGATTGCTGCCCTGGCGTCTTTGCGCTGGCGAGACTCAGCCGCCGCTATCGCCTTCTCTACATTGCCTGCCAGTTTCCTTAGTTCCATAAGGGTAAGGGTACCGAGTTCGATGCTCATTCGCCTGTCCATTGAGTTGTTTTGATAAAAAAGCCCCGTTTCGGTTTGTCCGAACCAGGCTGATCGTTTTTTGCACGATTGCGAGGGTATTTGCAAATTGATTGTCCAAAGAGAGGTATTGCGGCGGATTACCGGTTCGGTATCGGAGCCGTGGATATTGGTGCGATGTTCTACTTGCCCCATCTTGGATCCAGAAGGACAAGCTTCTTTCATCAAACAGAGTAGGCGCCGATTCTCCACAGGTTCGCGAGAAGGATCAAGTAGTGTCAGACGGTTTCGCCTATCTAGATTATTCGCCTATCGAAAATAGCTGGTGCATATATTCTCTGCCGGTAGCTCAGGCAATTGCCACACGGGATTTCACCGTGTCTTTCGACCATGCACCTCGCACTTTTTACGACCGATCCGCGTCAGAGTTTCAGTTCGTATCGGATTGCAGGGACTTTGAGAGTTGATCCAGTGTGAGTTTAAGGTCGCTCAGGTTCTTTTGAATAGCCAAGGTGGTGGGGTCGGTCGACATGTTCCGAAGCTTTTCCGCTGTTCGCACAACCGCTTTGTTGAGTGTCATGACCTGTGCTTCCAGCGCGTGCACGCGGGAGCCGACCGAGGCAAGACCATCGGGCACCTCCGCCATTTCGAGCGTTTTGCGGTGGAGGCGCGGGACAGCCTTGTCCAGAGTTTGGACCCTGGCTTCCAGGGTGCTGATGGCGGCTGGCGCGTGTTCGAGCGTGCCCAGCTGCGCCTGTAGGGCGCGGGTCCGTTCGAACCCACGGACCACGGCTTTGTCCAGGGTCTGAACCCTGGTGATGAGCGTGCTGACATCGCCCGGCACGGGCCCCAGTGCCTCCATTCGCGCTTGCAGAGCGCGGGTGCGTTCAAACCCGCGTACCGTCGCTGTGTCCAGCGTCTGCACCTTGGCCACCAGCGCGTTGACCTCCTGTGCCATCGTTTCCGTGGTACCGACCTGCGCCTGCAACGCCCGGGTCCGTTCGAAACCACGCACAACCGCCTTTTCAAGAGTGCTGATCCGCGTTTCGATGTTCTTGAGCCGCTGTTGCGTGTTGGCATCAAGCGTCGCAAACTGCGCCTCCAGATCCGACAGGCGACTGTCGTCCAGCACCGGGGCGGCCATCTGTACCGATGCGGCAGTTCCCGCACTGGTATTGTCTGAACCCACCACCGGTGCCAGCGCCAACCCTGCGGCAACCGCCAACCCGGCGATCGTGGCAACAAGGGGTATCTGGTGACGCTTCCAGAGTTCTGTGGATCGCATGCGCCCTCCGATTAACACGACTCTCTTCAGTTGCGAGCTTACCTTAGTCGCGGGGGTGTTTCTCACAAACCGCCAACTGTGGCGTCAAAAAGAAGACGCTTCGCAACGCCGTGCGCCTTCGGGTCATGGAGGATCTGTCCGGCTTCGGGAACGCTAAATCGACGGCACGTTGCCGAACACGCCCCCGCGCCGGATCTGGACGCGAGGCTTGGCAGAGGGAGGTCGCGCGACCAGATGGGCCTAGTTCGAGATGCGATTTTCATCGGCGTTTTACAGGCGTCGCCGCTTGTTCTGGCTGCGATCGGGTTCACGCTGATCTACTACCTCAACGGATTTATAAACTTCGCATATGGCGAAACAATCACCTTTGGTGCCTATTTTGCACTGCTCTTCAACGTCAGCCTGGGCCTTGGGTTCTATCTGTCGCTGATACCGGCCACGCTGCTGTGCGGGTTGCTGAGCGTTGCGACCTATCTGTATATTTTCCGCCCTGCGATCCGAAAGGGGGTCGGACCGTCGGAGTTGATTATCCTATCGGTCGGTTTGTCCTTTATGCTGCGCTATGGGCTGGTGTTGTTTACAGGGGCGGAGAACGCCTTTTTGAACGAACCGCCAATCGACTATTACAGAATGATCGGCGTTGGGGCGACCAATGTGCAGCTTCTGGCACTGGTGCTGATGGCGGTTATTGTCTTCAACCTTTACTGGCTGATCTATCGGACTGGCTTTGGCGAGGTGGTGCGCGCGCTTGCCAATAACGAGGAGCTGGCACGGGTAAGCGGTATCGACCCGCACAAGGTGTCGGTACGGGTCTGGTTTATCGCCGGCTGCGTCGGCGGGCTGGCGGGGATGTTTACCGGGGTCTTTGCGTTGGTCAATCCGCTGATGGGGTGGAACCTCATCCTGATCACAGTGATGGTTAGCATTGTTGCAGGGGTTGGCAGTGTTCGCGGCGCGTTGATCGCCAGTGTGGCTGCGGGTATTCTGACGGCTGCAATCACGCTTGTGACCAAGCCGCTCTATGCCGAGGTAATTCTCCTTTCGGTCTTTATTCTCGTCCTATGGTCGCGTCGGCGTCGGGTGGCGTGAATGGCCTACCTGATCTTTTCCCTCTCGTTGCTGCTTGTCTACGTGGGCTTGGCGATCCTTCTGCATGTGCAGTTCGGCCTGGTCGGCATACCGAACTTTGGCGTGGTCGGGTTCTGGGGTTTGGGAATGTACGCCGTCGGCGTGTTTCAGGTGCAGTTCGATCTATCATTCGTGGATGCGATGGTTTTGTCCATCCTTTTGTCGGGACTGTTGTCGTATGTATTGGGACGCTTACTCCTCCGATGTGACCAACAGGCGATCTTATGCGGGACCCTTGCCTTCAGCGTGATCGTTGCGCTTTTGGTGATCTCGGAAAAATGGCTGACCGAAGGGGTGGTCGGTCTGGGGACCATTCGTTATCCAGTGCGGGTCGGTGACCTGACCGAGCCATTCTACTTCCTGTTCCTGTTGTTGCTGATCGGACTGCTCCAATACTCCGTTCTCAAGCTGCATGTCTCGCACTACGCCCGCGTCCTGATTGCCATTCGCGATAACGAGGAATTGGCCGCGAGCTTGGGCAAGGATACCTTCCGGATCAAACTCGTGGTGTTCACGCTGACCTGCACCCTGATGGGCATGATCGGCGGATTATCCGCCCCTTTGAACCAGTTCCTGACGCCGAATATGATCGTGCCGGGGATCACGTTTGCGGTGTGGATTTCCCTGGCGCTGGGGGGCAAAGAGCACGCGCTGGGCGCGACCATAGGTGTCTTTGCCACCTTTGGTTTGTTTGACATCCTGATCGAGACGTACCTGCCGGTCACCCCGGAATTGGCGGTCGTCGTTCCAAACCTCAAGCTGTTCGTCTACGGCGCGGTACTCGTTGGCGTTCTGATGTACCGGCCGCGCGGGTTGTTGCCGCAACAGTTCTTGCCGCCTGATCGCCTGGTTCGGCAAATCGATGAACGGGCAATGAAAGCAAGGTCAGCAGTGGCTTCGGCGGCACGGTCTGCGCGTGACCGGGCAAAGGCATGGCGGCTGTGAAACTGTCGGTCCGGAACCTGTCGAAGTCCTACACGCTGCACCCGGTGCTGGATGTCAAGGAACTGTCGTTCGGAGATCATGGTCTGGAAGGTCTTATTGGGCCAAACGGCGCGGGAAAGTCGACGCTGCTGGGTCTGCTGACACGCAGGATCGCGCCCACCACCGGCGAGATCGATTTTGAGACGGAAGAGCGAACATATGCGCTGGGCGAGTGTCTTGCGCATGACGTCGCGCGCCTGGGACTGATCAAAACCAACCAACGCATTCAAAACTTCGACTCGCTCACCATCCGCGACAGCCTCAGGTTGGCCGCCGTTTCCCCCGCGCGGGAAACGCTCCGAAGCATCTTTCGTGGTGACCAGACCGATGCGGCTGTCGAAGCCGAGATCGACAGCTATCTGGCGGAATTTCCCTTCTCGGATCCAGAAGGCTATGCCAATTCAGGCGGTGAGAAAAAGCTGCTGGATATCCTCCGCTGCCTCATCGCCAGACCGCGCATGCTGCTGATGGATGAGCCGACCGCGGGCCTTCCGGATGATCTGACGCAAAAGGTCATGTCGCATGTCACGAAGAAGGTCGACGCGGGTGAGATGACCGTGGTCATCGTCGAACATGATCTTGAACTGATCTGGTCCTATTGCGCCTATGTACATTTCCTGTCCGAGGGGGAGCTGTTGTTTCATGGCCCGCCCGACAAGGTGAAGGAGAACCGCACAGTCGCCGAAAAGTACATGGGGCTTTGAGCATGTTACAGGTCTCGTCCCTTGCCAGCGGTTACGGTGAAGTCAGCGTTCTTCAGGACATTTCCTTCGATGTCGATAACGAGGTCTTTGCCGTGCTTGGGGCCAACGGGGCTGGGAAATCAACCCTGCTCAAAACCTTGGCCAACCTGCTTCCCCTGACGGGGGGAAGTGTCACCTGGCAGGAGCGGGATACACGGGCGTTGGCGGCACATGAACTGCCGGCGCTTGGCATCTCCTACGTCCCGCAGGAGGGGAATGTCTTTCCTTATCTGACAGTCGCCGAAAACCTTTCCATTGGGGCGCTGACCGGGGATCGCGAGAAGGCGGAAAAACTCGAAGAGATCTACGCGCTGTTTCCGCGGCTGGCCGACCGCAAGGAGCAACTGGCCGGAAGCCTCAGCGGTGGCGAGGGGCAGATGCTGGCTGTAGGTCGGGCGCTGGCACAAACCCCCCGCATCCTCCTGCTGGACGAACCATCTGCCGGGCTTTCACCCGCCCTTGTCGACACCCTGTTCGAAAAGATCGCCGAGGTCCGGGCCGAGCGCGGCGTTGCCATTGTCCTGGCTGAACAAAACGCGGCCAAGACCTTGACCATCGCCGACCGGGTTCTGGTGCTGAGTTTGGGGCAGATGCACCTTCTGAAACCCGCCAAAGGCCTCAGCAAGAAGGCCCTGATGGAGGCCTATCACATCTGAATTCAAGACGTCTCGGGAACTCAAAACATAAAGGGAGGAAATCATGAGACAGTACCTCAAACCTGCAACGATCGCGCTTTCGGCGCTGGCCGCCACCGGCGCGGTGGCGCAGGACATCAAGGTGGGTCACCTGACCTATCACACCGGTGAGTACGGTGGGTTTGGCCCGTTCTTCGATGCCGTGACCGACTTCGCGCTTGAGGTCATCAACGAGGATCCGCCGCTTGGACGCAAACTGGTCCCGATCCACCAGGATATCGGCACAATCGGCGAGGCCCGGGCGGCACGAAAACTGGTCGATAGCGACAACATTGATGTGCTGCTCAACGCCGCGCACAATTACCAGAGCTATCGCGATTACATTCTCGGGCAGATCGAAAGCAGCAAGGGTCCGATCATGCCATCGGTGCACGGGGGGGCGATCGAGGCCGAGTTCGGCGGAAGTGCGGCCGAGCCCCTGTTCCGCGGCTCGCCCATGGACAGCGCGCAGGGGGCGGCGGCCCTTTTGCATGTGAAAAACTCGGGTAAGAACTCGATCGTGATCGTGGCGACCGAAGCAGCGGGTTCGCAGTTGCAGAAGGACGCCGGTCTGAAGGCTGCGGAGCGGCTTGGCCTCAATGTTCTGGAGACCATTGATGTTCTGCCGGATCAGCCGAATTACCGATCCGTGGTTCAGCGCATCGCCGGGCTGAACCCCGAGGCGGTCGTGATGTTCTCGTCCCCGCCGGCAGGTGGCACGTTTGTCAAGAACGCGGCCGAAGCGGGGAACTCCTGGTTCATTGTCGGATCATCCGAGTGGCAGGAGCCCGGATTTATCCAGACCGCGACCATGACCGCCGCGGGACAACATCAGGATGTTGTGCTCGCCGCGTTTTCAAATGCCGACGGGCAGGCCTGGGAGTTCTACAAACCCAAGGCCGAGGCTTCGCAGTATGCGGAGACCATCGGTGATGTCGGCAACTCCTACGCCATACAGTACTATGACCTTCTGGTGGCAACCGCGCTTGCGATAGAAAAGGCCGGAACCACAGACGCCGAAGCCTGGACACCGGCGATGTATGAAGTCACCGGGGGCGAGGGTGAGCTTGTAAACACCTATGCCGACGGTATCGCCGCCCTGCGGGCCGGCAAGGATATCAACTACGATGGTGTTACCGGAACCATGGAGTACACCGATACCGGAGTTGTTGCCGGCATCTTCGGTATTTACCGTTGGTCGTCTGAAGAGGCGATCGAACGCGTTGCCCTTGCGGACGGTGACGAGGTGCTGGAACTCGACCAGTAGTCAGTTCCCCAATCAGGGCCGCCGGACCATGGATCCGGCGGCTTTTTTATGCGCCGTCCCAAAAAAAAGACCCTGTGATACGTAGGCGCACTCTCTGCGTTTCGGGTCATCAGCCGCCATGCTCAACTTGTTTCATTAACGGCCCCGCAACGTCAGGGTCCATGTCAAGTTGGGAGGAACGCATGAGAAAGACTCTTGCAACCGGAATTTCAGTCCTGGCGCTGTTGTCGGCAGGCGCGGCGTTTGCAGACGGCCATGGCGGCCCGCTTAAAATCGGTGTGCTGGCGACGCTCGAAGGCACTTACACGGCGCTTGGGGAAGACGGCGTACGCGGTCTTAGAACCGCTTTGGCGCAGGCCGATGGTATGGCCGGCGGACGCGAGGTCGAGTTGATCATCGCATCGACCGACGCCAGCCCGGACAGCGCCGTCCGCGGCGCGCGCAAGCTGGTCGAGCAAGACGCCGTCGACATCGTGATCGGGCCGCTTTCCGGATCCGAAGGGATCGCGATCCGCGATTATTCGAAAACGCAGCCCCAGGTCACGTTTCTGAACGGAGTGTCCGGCGCGCAGGAAACGACCTATGTCGATCCGTCGGAAAACTTCTTCCGGTTCAACACCGACGGTGCGCAATGGTCCGCAGGTCTGGGCGAGTATGTCTTTAACGAGAAGGGTTGGGAGACCGTCGCAACGATTGGTGAAGATTACTCCTTCATCTACACCCAGGTCTTCGGCTTCGCGCTGGAGTACTGCGCCGCAGGTGGTGAAATCACCGACCGGTTTTGGGTGCCGCTGGGAACCAAGGATTTTGGGTCGATCATCGCGGCGCTGCCAGATGACGTTGATGCCATTTACCTTGGTCTTGGTGGTGGCGACGCCGTCAACTTCCTCAACCAGTATCAGCAGGCAGGTGGCGATGCGAACCTGATCGGCGGTTCGATCATGGTCGATGGGACCGTGTTAAACTCCAAGGGTGATGCCAAACGGGCGCTGATCGGCACACCGTCAGCTGGCCCGCAATCCGATACTTGGGACGCAGAGTCCTGGCAGACATATGTAAAGGCGTACCAGGATACGTTCCCGCCAGAGGAGCGTTTCCCCAGCCCGTCGCTTCTGGCAACCGGCTACTACAATGCCACCTCCGCAATGGTGCAGTGTATGGGCGAAGTTGGCGGTGATCTGACGGATGGTCACGCGGCGTTCCGGCAGTGCCTATCCGGTCTGGCGCTCGCCGCGCCGAACGGTGAGATACAGTTGGACGAAAACCGGCAGGCAGTCGGGACGAATTTCGTTTCCGAGGTGATCGAGCTTGACGATGGAACGCTAACCAACCAGCTGGTTTCGCTCAAAGAGGGTGTGAACCAGACGCTTGGTATCGCCCCCGCAGTCTTTGCATCCATCGGCCTTCCGAGCCGCGACGTGCCAGAGTGCAAGACCTCGTACTAAACGGCAGAAACAAGTTCCGGGCGGCGTTCGCCCGGAACGCATGACGTCGAAATTTCCTCATTAGCGGCAACTGGGTGATCACGATGACGCTGATCACATACCCGACACGTGTCCATTTCTCCGAAGGGGTCTTGGAAGAGGCGCTCCGTTCAGAACTGGAAGCGCATGATTTCAGCCGGCCTCTGCTGCTGTGCGAGGAAGAGGCGGAGAGCGGTGAACTGGCCGAGCGTATGCATGCCGGATTGCCGCGTCGTACCCGCCCCATACAGATCTCAATTGGACCTGCCGACAGCAAATACGACACCGCGGAAAGGACATTCCCAGACCTTGTTACCGCGCAACCCGATGTGATTGTCCCCTTTGGATCGGCGCGCGCGATCGTACATGCCCGCAAGGTCAGGCACTATCTGCTTCAGCGGAGCCCGGCGTTCGGTACGACGCCGCGCCCGCTGGATCTGTTTGCCGTGCCCGGTGTGGACGGGCTGCCAAACCCATGCCGGACGGCGTTTGATCCGTCCCTTCCCATGCTTGACGCGGTGAGTCGTTCGGGACTGCCACGGATCGTGATCTGTGACCCGTCGGTTGCACAGGGCGCAACGAATGAAGACGCGGCAGGTGCCGCGATGGACGCGTTTTCACGCTGCCTGGAGGCCTATCTGTCGGATGCCTATAACCCGCCCGCCGATGGGATTGCCGTTGATGGCTTGATCCGCGCGTTGGCCAGCATTCGTGGCAATCTGGACACCGAAGACAAGATGATCCGCCGCGAGCTGATGGCTGCCAACCTTAATGCCAGGCTGGCCCAGCAAAAGGGCATCGGCCCAACGCAGTTGCTGTCGGACATTTTGCGCGAGCCACATGGCAACCGGCTGAAATCCGGTCCGCTTGCGCGGGTGCTGCTTCCGGCAGCTCTGGGCGGGCGGACGGTTCCGCCGGACCGCCAGCTGCACTTGAACCGGATACTCGACCTGGAGGGAGATCAACACCTCGACGAGGAGATTGATCTGATCATCGGTGACCTGCCGTTTGCGGGCCGCCTGTCGGACCTTGGCCTGACCCGAAAAGACATTGTAACCGCCTCCGCGCAGATCGACGAGCCGCTCAGCGATGCGGTCAAGACCACCTCAAGCGCCGCAATGTCGATTATGGAAGCCGTTTTATAGGATGCAGTGCCCATGAAACCTCTGCTTATCGGCGGCGAGCGTGTGACCACATCGCATGCTGTCGACAACGTGAACCCGTCGGACACCTCGGACACCATTGAGGCCTACGCGCAGGCCGGGCAGGCGGAAACGCAGATGGCCATTGCGGCCGCGCGGGATGCGTTCGGGGGTTGGGCGCAGTCGACCCCCCAGCAGCGCCATGATGTGCTCAAGGCGACTGGCGACGAGATCATGGCCCGAAAGGACGAAATCGGAACACTGCTGAGCCGCGAGGAAGGCAAGGTTCTCGCCGAAGGCATTGCCGAGACTGTGCGCGCCGCGCAGATATTTCACTTCTTCGCGGGCGAAGCGTTGCGCCTGACCGGCGACGTACTGCCCTCGGTGCGACCCGGCATCGGCATCGAAGTCACGCGCGAACCGGTTGGCGTGGTCGCGGCCATTGCACCCTGGAACTTTCCGATTGCCATACCTGCGTGGAAAACGGCACCGGCGATCTGCTATGGCAATACGGTGATCCTGAAGCCGGCGGAACTGGTGCCGGGCTGCGCCTGGGAGATCGCGGATATCCTGCATCGGGCTGGTCTTCCGCCGGGTGTCCTGAACCTCGTCATCGGGCCTGGATCCGTCGTTGGACAGGCGTTGCTTGAGGATACACGGGTCGACGCGGTCACCTTTACCGGTTCACAAGGTGTTGGCGCCCGCGTCGCCGAGGCGTCAAGCCGCCATATGCGGCGGTATCAGCTTGAGATGGGGGGCAAGAACCCGCTGGTGGTTTTGGATGACTCCGACCTTGACCTTGCCGTCGACGTAGCCCTGAACGGCAGCTACTTTTCGACCGGCCAGCGCTGTACCGCGTCGTCCCGGCTTATCGTCACTGAGGGTATCCACGGCCGGTTTGTCGAAACGCTGGCCGAACGGCTTCGCGCGACCCGGGTGGGCCATGCGCTGGAGGAGGGGTCCCAGATCGGCCCGGTGGCCAGCCGGGAGCAGTTGGAGCAGGACCTGGAGTATGTCGAGCTTGCGCGCCGCCAGGGCGGGACGTTGCGCACTGGCGGAGACCTGCTGTCACGCGCCACCGAGGGATATTATCTGAACCCGGCGCTTTTTACCGAAACCACACCCGGGATGCGGATCAACCGTGAGGAAGTGTTTGGACCGGTTGCCTCGGTCATTCGTGTGCGCGACTACGATGAGGCGCTGTCTGTGGCAAATGACGTGGAGTTTGGGCTGTCCGCCGGTATTTGTACCACAAGCCTTAAGTATGCAACTGACTTCAAAAGAAAATCCGAGGCTGGAATGGTGATGGTCAACCTGCCGACGGCGGGCGTAGACTATCATGTGCCCTTTGGCGGGCGGAAGGCGTCAAGCTTCGGGCCGCGCGAGCAGGGAAGCTACGCAAAGGAGTTTTTCACGATTGTAAAGACCGCTTATACGGCGGCCTGACACCGTTGTTTTGAGGTTTACGCTATAACTCTGCGTATGATTCTTGTCGCCAGAGGCTTGCCTGAACTCCAATCCTATGGCCGACTAGGTCGTATGCAGACGCACTCGAGATAGAAGCCGCGCTGCCCAGTAAGGGAGGATCGACTATGAGCAACGCTGTATCCGTTGCGCATGGTGAATTCGGTCGCGCTGCAATCTATGCACTTGACCGACCCATCGTTACCCATGCCCACCGGGAAGGGCACCTGATATTTCATGTGGACGGCACACCTGCCCAGATGACTGTCGGCGACCAGACATTTCAGAGCAGCAAGGACACGGTTATTGCCGTAAGCCCCTGGGAACCGCACAGCTTCCACAACGCACCCAATGGCCAGTCTCTGAACCTGGTCCTTTACATCAAGCCGATGTGGTTCCTGGAAAACAGTAGCTCGGCTGAGTTTGCGCTGAGTTTCGGACGCAGTAAAATTCGCGTCTCGCCGGCCATACAGCAGCTGGCCAACCGCCTGACCACGGTCCTTTTGCACGACGACGTTTCAGCAAAGTTTGATGGATTGTTGTTCTCACTGACGCGGGCCTGCTTTGACCGAAGCTGGCGATCCTGCGAATCCGCGCTGATGAAGAATGCCTGTGCGCGGTTCAACGACTATCGGGTACGCCGGTCGCTCAGGGTCATGCAGGACAATCTGACAGAAGAGTTTGAGATGGAGGATCTGGCCCGTTCGGTCGGGTTGTCGCGACCGCATTTCTTCAAGCTTTTCAAGCAACAGATGGGTGTGACTCCAAACATCTATATGAATACACTGCGCAGCGAACAGGCGATAGAGGATCTGCTGTCGACCGACAAATCGGTCACGGATATCGCCTTGGATCTGGGCTTTTCATCGCAGGCAAGCTTTACACGGTTCTTTTCGTCCAACGTGGGGATCGCACCAAGCGAGTATCGCCGCGTCTCGCATGAGGCCGAGGTTGGTTTTCCTATGATAGGCCAATAGGCAATACTTTCGGGTATGCCGAAGACGGTCCGCCGCAAATAAGCTCCTCCCATGGTCAAGACGCGCAGAAGCGCGCCGGGCAAGGGAGGATATCTGGGCGTTGCGCTGGATAACGCATACGGGGCCAAGCCGGTGAGGGCGTTCGCGAACGCACATCCGATCTGGTCCGCGATCATCGCGATCGTGCTGGCAATTCTGCTGTGGATGATCTTTGCCCTCTGGCCCGAGTGGCTGGTCGATCTGATCGGCCGCAAGAAAGTGTTCCTGAATGCGTTGTTCAACGGGATCACGCTGGGCGGGCTCTATTTCCTGGTCGCCAGCGGATTTACCCTGATCTTCGGGCTGATGCGGAATGTGAACCTTGCCCATGGTTCGCTTTACTTGCTGGGCGGATACATCGGTTTCTATGTGGCCGATGCAACCGGTTATTGGTTGCTGGCCTTTCCGGTCGCATTCGTGGTTGTCGGTTTTCTGGGTGTTCTTCTGCAGATTTTTGTCTTCCAGCGCATGGAGGGACAGGACCTTCGCCAGACTTTGGTGACCATTGGCATCTCAATTGTGATGGCCGATTTGATGCTGTGGGGGTTTGGCGGCGATTTCTTTAACATTTCACCGCCGTCCTGGCTCTCTGGACCGATGGACACTTTCTTTATTTCAAGTGTCAAACGGTCGGGCGAACTGGTGTATCTGAAGTATCCGCTCGTGCGGATCGTCATTTTCGCAGCCTCGGTGATTGTTGGGATTGCAATGTGGCTGGCGTTGAACCGCACGCGGGTCGGTATGCTGATCCGGGCCGGTGTCGATGATCGCGACATGCTGGCGGCGACAGGGGCCCGTATTCAATTGGTGTTCATCGGCGTATTTGCCTTTGGTGCCGGGTTGGCCGGGATCGCGGGCGTCGTCGGCGGAACCTTTCAGTCGGTCGCCCCGGGCGAGGACATCCGCTTCCTTCTGGCATCTTTGGTCGTGGTCATCGTGGGCGGCATGGGATCGATCCCCGGGGCGGCCCTGGGTGCGCTTTTGATCGGTCTGGCCGAACAGTTTGGATCCGTCTACTTCCCCACTTATGCGGTCGTGCTGACCTTCCTGATCATGGTTGCCGTGCTTGCCTTCCGCCCGCAGGGCCTGTTGGGGAGGTCGTAGGATGGCGGTAGGCGACTTTCATGAGTTTGGCGCGCAGGCCCAATCCGGGCGGAGCTGGCTGGAAAAGATCCCGCCGCAGTACTGGGTACTTGGTGTGCTGCTGTTGATCCTGCCCGCCTTCGCCAGCGATTTTGTGATGTTTCAGATCATGGGTTGGACCTTCATACTGGGTATGATCGCGCTGAGCCTGATGTTTCTGGCCGGCTACGGGGGCATGGTCAGCCTTGCGCAGATGTCTGTGGCGGGCATGGCGGGTTACATGCTTTCGGTTTTTGGCGATTCCGCCATCACCGAGATCTCCCAGGGTTGGCCCTGGTGGGTCGTCATTCCGCTGGCCTTGCTGATCGCAATGCTCTTTGCGACCGTTATCGGCTGGCTCGCTGTGCGGACCGAAGGCATCTACACGATCATGATCACCCTTGCCATCGCGGCTGCCTTTTTCTATTTCACGCGTCAGAACTATGACATTTTCAACGGGTTCTCCGGTTTTAACGGGGTGCTGCCGCCACGCCTGTTTGGCGTAGACTGGCGCGGACCCGAGGCGTTCTATTACCTCACGCTGTTCTGGGCGGCCTTCTTCTACTTCGCGACGATCTATGTGTCGCGCGCCCCGTTCGGGCTGGCCCTACAGGGTGTTCGCGACAATCCCCGCCGGATGGCAGCCCTGGGCTACAATGTAACGGCGCACCGTGTTGCGGCTTACTCACTTGCAGCGCTACCTGCGGGTGTGGGTGGCATTTTGTTAACCTGGCAATCAGCGCAGATCTCACCCGGGACCGCCAGCATCCAGGCGGCGATCGATATTCTGGTCATCGCAGTCATTGGCGGGTTGCGCCACCCGATCGGCGCGTTCATCGGCGCGTTCATCTACGTCATCCTCAAGACCTTTGCGATCGATGTGCTGGTCGCACTTGGCCTGAGCGGCGAGCGTTTCCAGCTTCTGGTCGGGATGGGGTTTCTGATCATCGTGTTCTTCTCGCCCGATGGCCTGCTGGGGTTATGGGAGAAACTAAGGGCAAGCGGCCGCAAGGATCCGCTGACTGGCAATGATCGGGGCGAGTTGTGAGCCTGGCTGAGACGCATATGAACGATCGTGCGGCTGCGACCGACAACGCGCTGGAACTACGTGACCTGTCCAAGCGGTTCGGAGCGCTTGCCGCTTTGCAGGACATTGAACTCACCGTAAAGCCGGGTGAGCGCCGGGCTGTACTTGGGTCCAATGGGGCAGGCAAGACCACACTTTTCAATTGCGTTACCGGTGATTTCCCGCCGACGACCGGCTCAATCCGTTTCTTCGGTGAGGATATCACCGCCTTTCCCCCGCATGAGCGCATTCGCCGGGGGCTGCGGCGCACCTATCAGATTTCGCTGCTCTTCACCGGACTTAGCGTTTTTGACAATGTCTATCTGGCCTGCCGCGGCGTTTCGCGCGGGCGGTACTCTGTCATCCGGCCCTGGCGCGACGATGCGCTGATGCATTCAGCCGAGGAGCTTGTGGGCGTGGTTCATCTGCAGGATGTGGCACAGACGCCCGTTTCGGAACTCTCCTATGGTCAGCAAAGACAGCTCGAAATTGCTATGGCACTGGCTGGTGCGCCGCGCTTCATTCTTTTCGACGAACCGGCGGCAGGTCTGAGCCCGACCGAGCGAAGTGAACTGGTTGAGATCCTGACCGGCCTGCCGGCGCATGTGGGATTCATTCTTATTGAGCACGATATGGATGTCGCCCTTCGCGTGTCGGAAAACGTAACGATGATGCACAACGGGCGGATCTTCAAGGAAGGCAAGCCCGCCGAGATCGAAGATGATCCCGAGGTGCAGGCACTCTATCTGGGGGGAGACGATGGTTGATCGTTCGACGTCCTCTCCGACCCTGAGCATCCGCGACCTGAACGTCTACTATGGTCAGAGCCATGCGCTTCAGGGTGTCGACCTGACGCTTGACCACGGTGTCTTGTCCGTTGTTGGCCGAAACGGCATGGGTAAGACCACCATGTGCAAGTCGATCATGGGACTGGAACCTGTCGCCAGCGGAAGCATCAGTTTCAATGGCCAATCCGTCGTCGGCATGAGCCCGGCCGAGGTTGCCCGGCGGGGCATCGGATATGTCCCCCAGGGGCGGCGGCTCTGGCCATCGTTGACCGTTGATGAGCATCTGAAGCTGGTGGCGGCCCGGGGCGGGGCCTGGACGGTTGAGCGGATCTACTCGGTATTCCCAAGGCTGGCCGAACGAAAGTCCAACGGCGGCGGCCAGTTGTCGGGTGGCGAGCAGCAGATGTTGGCCATTGGCCGGGCGCTTCTTTTGAACCCCAAGCTGCTGGTGATGGACGAGCCGACCGAAGGTCTGGCCCCGGTCATTGTCAACCAGCTTGAGGAGATGCTGATCCGGCTGGGGGAAGAGGGCGATATAGATGTCCTGGTTATTGAGCAGAACATCGGCGTCGCCTGTGCTGTGGCCGAGCAGGTCGCGATCATGGTCAACGGCCGGATCAACAGAGTGATGGACGCCGGTGTGCTGTCGGGGGATCGGGACCTGCAGCAGGCGCTTCTGGGTGTCGGTCGCCATGCGCATGACGAGACACCGGATAGCCCGCGGGCGGCAGCCGCCGAGGAAGCCGAGGCTTCGGGTCCGACGAAAATCTACCTATCCAACCCCAAAGTGCCAACACGCTGGAGTGCGCCTGTGCCCGTGCGTGTGATCGAAGGTCAGGCTCGGACTGTAACAACAGTCGAAAGCGGGCTGACCCCGTCGCTGTCAATGCCACATGATAACCGGCGCTCGGGCATCGTCTATGTCTGTGGAACCCTGGACACGAAGCGGGAAGAACATCTCTTCATACGGGATATTTTGAAGTCCGAAGACCTCCGCGTTGCGATGGTGGATCTATCGACATCCGGCAAACCCTCGGGCGCTGAGGTGCCGCCGCACAGCGTCGCTGCCGCGCATCCCCGCGGCAGTGCGGCCGTGTTCACCGGTGACCGGGGTACGGCGGTCGCGGGGATGACGGCCGCGTTCGAGCGATGGGTCCGGTCCCGCGATGATATTGCCGGATTGATCGGAGCAGGGGGATCCGGCGGTACGGCGCTGTTGGCCCCCGGCTTCCGAGTGCCGCCCGTTGGCGTACCTAAATTCATTGTCTCGACCGTGGCTTCGGGCAACACGAGCCAATACGTGGGGCCAGCCGATATTACGATGATGCATTCGGTGGCGGACGTGCAGGGCATCAACTCAATCACACGCGATGTGCTATCGAATGCCGCCTATGCATTGGCAGGTATGGTCAAGGGGCGGCGACAGCAGGTCAAAGCCAGCGCGGATAAGCCCGCAGTCGGAATGACCATGTTCGGCGTCACCACCCCGTGCGTTCAGGCAGTTTCAGCGGCGCTTTCAGACCAATACGACTGCCTTGTGTTTCATGCGACCGGGACGGGAGGGCGGTCGATGGAAAAGCTGCTGTCCTCGGGCAAGCTAGACGCGGTGATCGATCTGACAACGACCGAAGTCTGCGACATGGTAGCGGGGGGCGTGTTCGCCGCCGACGACACACGCTTCGATGCGTCCATCGCCAGCGGTAAGCCGTTCATCGGCTCCTGCGGTGCGCTTGACATGGTCAATTTCAATGCGCCGGAAACCGTTCCGGAAAAATACCGTGGACGGCTGTTTTACGAGCATAATCCTCAGATCACCCTGATGCGGACGACTGTTGAAGAAAACGTCGCAATAGGCGAATTTATTGGGGAAAAATTGAATCGTGTAAACGCGCCGGTCCGCTTTTTTCTGCCCGAGGGCGGGGTATCCCTGCTGGATGCCCCAGGCCAGCCGTTTTGGCACCCCGAAGCGAACGCTGCGCTTTTCAAGACCCTTGAGGAAACCGTACGTGCGACGGCCAACCGGCAGCTAGTGCGCGTTCCCATGAACATCAACGACCCGGAGTTTTCCGATCTTGTGGTCAAAACATTCCGATCGTTACACGCGGCCCCTCGCCCAGCCAAGGAAGCCTGACATGCATGATCGCTCTGATCTCCTTAACACATACCGCGCGATGGTGAAGGCGGGCGAGCCGATCATCGGCGGCGGGGCGGGCACCGGGCTTTCAGCGAAGTGCGAGGAGGCGGGTGGGATCGACTTGATCGTGATCTACAATTCCGGCCGGTACCGGATGGCGGGGCGCGGTTCACTGGCAGGGTTGATGCCCTATGGCGATGCCAACGGTGTGGTCATGGAGATGGCGGGCGAAGTGCTGCCGGTTGTCAAGAACACACCGGTTCTGGCCGGTGTCTGTGCGTCGGACCCCTTTCGCCTGATGGATAAGTTCCTGGACGAGGTGAAATCCGCCGGGTTTTCCGGTGTTCAGAACTTTCCCACTGTTGGCCTGATCGACGGGAATTTTCGTGCCAACCTGGAAGAAACCGGTATGTCTTTCGCGCTGGAAGTCGAGATGATCGCCATGGCGCATCAAAAGGATCTGCTGACCACGCCTTATGTCTTTTCCGAACAGGATGCGACCGCAATGGCACAGGCAGGTGCGGATATTATCGTTGTACATTTGGGGCTTACGACCGGAGGTTCGATTGGCGCGGAAACGGCGGTCACGCTGGAGCAGGCACCGGAATTGACTGACCGTTGGGCGGCCGCGGCGCTGGAGGTCAACCCGGACGCCATTGTGCTTGTCCATGGTGGCCCGGTCGCGATGCCAGAAGACGCGGCCTTTGTCCTGAAGAACACAAAGCACTGTCACGGATTTTACGGCGCATCCTCGATGGAACGCCTGCCGACCGAAGTCGCGCTGACAGAACAGACGCGAAAATTCAAGATGATCGGCCGCTGAGGCCGCGAGGAGGGTTCCGACATGACCGGACTACTGATTGGACAACTCATACTCTGGCTGATCCTGGCCGTCATCGTCATATTCATCCTCTACTGGGTGATGAACTGGCTGTACCGGCGTTCCACCAAGGAAATCGCCTTTGTCCGAACTGGATTCCTGGGTGAGCGCGTTGTCATTGATGGTGGCGCGTTTGTCTGGCCAATAATCCACGACATCACGCCTGTGAACATGAACTCGCTGGATCTTGAGGTGAAGCGCGAAAAGGAAGAAGCGCTGATCACAAAGGACAATCTGCGCGTCGATGTGGACGCGTCGTTCTATGTCCGGGTCAATCAGACACGTGCTGCGGTCAGTCTGGCCGCCTCGACCATGGGGCGGCGCACACTGGAACCGGAACGTCTGCACCGGTTGTTGTCCGGCAAGTTCGTTTCTGCTCTGCGCACGGTTGCGGCTGAAATGACGCTTGAGCAGCTCCATACCGAGCGGACGGCCGTCACGGCCCGCGTGGCGGAACTTGCGCAGGAGGGGTTGGACAAAAATGGACTTGAACTGGAAAGCGTCGCGATCACCGATATCGACCAGACCGACTTGCAGTACTTCAACCCCTCGAACCGGTTTGACGCCGAGGGTTTAACCAGCGTCATTCAGGCCATAGAGGGCCGTCGCAAACTCCGTAACGACATAGAGCAGGAGACCGCTATCCTGATCCGCGAGCGCAACCTGGAGGCGGAAAAGCAGGCGCTGGAAATCGAACGCGCCAGCGAAGAGGCGCGGCTTGAGCAAGAGCGGGATATCGAATTCCGCCGCGCACAGCAGCGTGCGGAACTCACCCGCGAGCGATCCGAGCGGGAAAAGGACGCCGAGCAGGCCTCGCTCATCTCTCGCGAGGCGATCGAGACCTCGCGGATCGCGAATGAAGAACAGATCTCGGAGGCGCGCATCGCATCGGAACAGAAGATCCGGCAGCAGGAGATCGAGAAACAAAGAGTGATCGACGAAGCGGAAATCGCAACCCGCGAGCATGTCGAGAAGGCCCGTATCAGCCAGGAAAAGGTCCTGTCGGAAACGCGCATAAAGTCGGCGAAGGAGACCGAAGCTGCGGATATCGCTGCCAAGGAAGCGGTCGAAAAAGCGCGCATCGCGCAGGAAAAGAACCTGTCCGAAGCTCGCATTTCCAAGGATCAGGACACTCAATCCAAGGAAATCGAACGTCAACGGATCGTGGATGAGGCGGATATCGCGGCGCGTGAAGTGGTCGAGAAAGCCCGCATTGCACAGCAAAAGGAAGTGACCGAAGCCCGGATCGCCCTGGAACGCGACACGCGGGAGCGCGAGATCGCCCGGAACCTTGCTATCGAAGAGGCGGAAATCGCCTCGCGTGAGGCGGCCGAGAAGCTGCGGATCGCGCAGGAAAAGACGATCAACGCCGAGCGGATCCAGTCGGACCAGGAGACCCGCGCTCTTGAGATTGATCGACAGAAGGTTCTGGAGGAGGCGGAGATCGCCTCGAAGAAAGCTACCGAGGCCGCTCTGATCGCGCGTGAAAAGACGCTGGCCGCCGAGCGGATCGCCTCGGAACAGGCGACGCGAGCGCTGGAGATCGACCGTCAGAAAGTGATTGAGAAGGCGCAGATCGCCGCGTCGGAGGAGACCTCGAAGGAGCGGATCGCGCAGGAGGAGCGCCTTCGCGCACTGGAAATTCAGCGCAACGAAGCCATAGACCAGGCCGAGATTGCCAGCCGTGAGGAGGTTGAAAAGGCCCGGATTGCGCAGGAAAAACAGCTGAACGTCGAGCGGATCGACGCGCAAGAACGCACCGAGGCGCGTGACGTCGAACGTAAAGCCGGTGTCGAAGCCGCCGAGATCGCCGCAAGAGAAGCCACCGAGGCGCGCCGGATTGCGCAGGAGAAACGGACCGCAGCCGAGCGGATCGCCTATGAACAGGAGACACGGCAACTCGAAATCTCGCGCAACCAGGCGGTGGATGAAGCCGAGGTCGCGTCCCGCGAGGCTGTCGAAGCCATGCGGATCGCCCAGGAAGCCCGGCTGGCGGTGGAACGCATCGAAAAGGACGAGGCAACCCGTGAACGCGATCTGGCGCGGGAGCAGGCTGTTGAGGCGGCGGAGATCACCAAATCCGAAGCGGTCGAGGCGTCACGGATCGCCAAGGAGAAGAAACTTGCCGCCGAGCGCATCGCCTATGAACAGGATATGCGCGAGCGCGAGATCGCCCGGAACCGGGCTGTCGATGTCGCCAATGTCACGGCACAGGAGCAAGTGAATGCGGCCCGCATCAGTGAGGAGGCGAAAACGCGTGCCGCCGAGATCGCGAAGGATGTCGAAGTCAGATCTCGCGAGATCGAAAAGAACGAGGTGATTGAAGCGGCCGAGATCAGTTCGCGCCGGTTGGTCGAAGGTCAGCGGATTGAAAAAGAGGCTGAAACGACGGCCGACAAGATCGCCCGCGATCAGCGGATCCGTGATCTGGAGATTGCGCGGAACAAGGCGCTGGATGCTGCACAAATTGCGGCCGACGAAGCCATCGAGGCCGCCCGGGTTGCCAAGGAAAAGACGGTCGATGCCGAAAAGATCCTGGCGGAACAGGATCTTGATGCCCGAAAGCTGGAGCGCAAGAAAACGCTCGAGCAGCTTGAAATTGCTCGGGTTCAGGCCCTTCGTGAAGCTGAGATTGCAAGCCAGGAGGAGGTTGAACGCGCCAAGATAGCCTCGGAACGCGGATTGGACGACGCGCGAATCGGTCATCAGACCGAGCGTCGCAAGCTGGAGATCGCGCGCGAAAAGGCGGTCGAGGAAGCGGCGATGGAAAAAGCCATCGCGCTGTATCAGAAGTCGCTTGATGAGAGCGCGGCGGCCGTCGAGGCCGAAACCGCCAAGGCGCATGCGCTTGAAGCGGCCGAGAAGTCAAAAACTGCGGCCGAGGTTGAGAGCGTCGGACGGGAGAAAACGCTGGAGATCCTGCGTGCCGAGAAAGAAGCCGAGCGTACACGGGTCATCGCCGATGCCGAGAAGGTCCGTAAAGCCGTGGAGGCCGAGGCAGCGCGGCTGATCAACGAGGCGGAGAATGTTCTGACCGACGAGGCGCGGCACTCCCTCTTTAAACGCAAGATGCTGGAGCACGTTGAAGGCATTATTGCTGCCAGTGCCAAACCGCTGGAGAATGTCAGCGATATCAAGATTATGCAGCTTGGTGGTTCAGGGACCCAAGGGCTCGATTGGGCCAATGGAGACGGCGGGGCGCATGGCGGCAACAGCGGGGCCGGGACCGGTGGAAGCCCTACGGACGAGGTGATGAACTCGGCGTTGCGCTACCGCGTTCAAGCACCCTTTGTCGATAGTCTGATGAAGGAGATCGGCATCGATGGCGCGAATGTCGCCAAGTCCGACATCATCCGTTCGGCATCGGACATGACCCGGGCGACCTCGGAAATGGCGCGGGCCAAAGCGGCACAGAAAAAACCGTCCGAGGGTGATAGCACCGAGGGCAAGAAGTAGATGGCCCGGGTCTATGTCTCGTCGGTGATTGGCGCTTCGGCGGAACGGGTGTGGGAGCGTGTGCGCGACTTCAACGCGCTGCCAAAGTGGCACCCACGTATCCGCGACAGCCGGATTGAGGATGCACTGCCCTCCGACAAGGTTGGGTGCATTCGGAATTTTCATCTGCAGAACGGCGATACCATTCGCGAGCAGTTGCTGGGCCTGTCGGACTATGACCTGTTCTGCAGCTACGCGATCCTCGAAAGCCCCATGCCGCTAGAAGACTATATCGCGACACTTCGCCTGTCTCCGGTCACCGATGGGGCCCGATGTTTTACCGAGTGGTCAGCAGAGTTTTCCTGCGATCCCGGCGACGAGGCGGATTTGGTGTCTGGCATTGGGGGGGACGTGTTCCAAGCCGGATTCGACGCGCTGAAGAGACACTTCGGCGGATAACAAAACTAAAAACACGTACCAAAGGGAGATGGAACAATGAAAGCTATTGCACTGGCCCTGGCGGCAACGCTGACTGCAGGTGCGGTCCTGGCTGATGGCCACGAACGGGCCTTGCCGCCCTATGTCCTGCAGCCGAATGCAGAAATGGTGACGTTCGAGCACATTGATGCGTTGAACGCCTGCGACTGGGACCGCCTGATGGCGCAATACCCCGAGGAGGTGCTGTTCATCCTGCCCAACGGGGTTTGGGTCGAGGGGCGGGCCGCGATCGGCGATGTCTTTGCCGGGTTCTGCACGCCGCGCGCCGATGGCGGCTTTTTGGGCGCGACCTTTATTGCCGAGAAGGTCAAGACCGTGGGTGATACGGTCAATGTATCCTGGCGTGTCGAGGCGGATTGGCTGGCCGAGCCCTATAAGGGTGCGGACGCTTATGTGACCCACGACGGCATGATGTACGTGCAGGTCACAACCTTTGATCCCGCCGACATGAAGTTCAAATAGGCACGACGCGCGGTCATGGTCAAAGTCGTTCGCACCACCATTCTGGATCATCCGATTGATCGGGTTTGGGATCTGTTGCGTGATTTCAACGGTCATGACCGCTGGCATCCGGCGATTGCCGAAAGCCAGATCGAGCGGGCGCGCGATGCCGACCGTGTCGGCTGTGTCCGAAAGTTCAAACTGACCGACGGTGCCGAGCTGCGGGAACAGCTGCTGACGTTGTCGGACCTGGAAACCAGCTACAGCTATTGCCTGCTGGATACCCCCATACCGTTGTTCAACTACGTGTCCCACGTTCGGTTGGTTCCCGTTACCGACGGCGATGCCACATTCTGGGAGTGGGAGAGCCGGTTCGACACCCCCGCCGGACGGCGGGATGAACTTGCCACGCTGGTCGGCGACGGGATCTACGCGACCGGTTTTGAGGCGATCCGCACGCATATGGAAGCAGGAGCATGACATGCTGAGCGTCCAGGTCTTTCCAACCCTGAATGAGGCCGCCGGACACCTCTCGGGCGGGGCCGTGTACCTTGCCGGCGGTACACTCGTGATGCGTCGGGTCAACTATGGCGCGGCCGGTCTGTCGGGTCTGGTGCGTGCAACCGATCCGACCATTCGGTCGATCACTGCGGCGGGTGGCGGCGTTCGCATTGGGGCAGGGGCCACGATGGCGGATGTCATCGCGGCGCCCGAGACCGCCGGTTTGGCGGTGGCAGCCCACAGCGTTGGCGGCCCCGCCATCCGAAACATGGCGACTGTGGGCGGCAATCTGTTTGCGCCGCATCCTTACGGTGACTTCGCAACAGCGCTTCTGGCGCTGGACGCAAGGGTGGAGTGGGCTGACGGACGGTCCGAACCGATGGATAGTTTTCTTGCCGGACGCGCAAATGCAAGTGGTCTGGTTGCTGCGGTAACCGTTCCGCGTGTCTCGGGCAGTGAGTTCCGGTTTCGCAAGATGGTCCGCTCTAAACCGGCGGGAGCGTCGCTAGTCTCTATTGCGGTGTGGTTGCCCGGCGGGCGGACGCAAAATTGCCGGATCGCCTTTGGTGCGATGGGGCCGACGCCGCTCAGGGCGAAAGCCGCCGAGGCTGCTTTGGACGGCGCACGGCTTGATACCGAAGGTATTCAGCCCGCGCTTCAGGCCTGTCTTCAGGGGCTGGCGCCGGTGGACGATCCCCTGGCAAGCGCCTGGTACAGGGCGGAAGTCGCGCCGATCCAACTCACGCGGCTGCTGCTGGATCAGGGAGGGTACGAGTGGCCAAGACACCAGTAAGTTTCACGCTCAACGACGCAGAAACAGCTGTCTTCGTTGATGGTGGCGCAAATCTGCTTGATGTTCTGCGTCGCGGTGTCGGGGACCTTTCCCCGAAGATCGGATGCGCGCAAGGGACCTGCGGCAGTTGCACCGTCTTGATCGACGGCAAACCGCATCTTTCATGTCTGACCCTGGCCGAAACCATCGAAGGGCGTCGTGTCGAAACGACAGGCGGCTTGGCCAATGGTCCCGATCTTCACGCGCTGCAAACCGCCTTTATGGAGGGATTTGCGGCCCAGTGCGGATATTGCACGGCTGGCATGCTCATGGCGGCGAAAGCCCTGCTTGACCGCAACGCAAACCCCAGCCGGGACGAGGTGATCGAGGCAATATCGGGCAATCTGTGTCGGTGTACGGGCTACGAGCCGATTGTGAATGCCATTCTTGCCGCAGCAGCCCGGCAGCAGGGGAGGGCGATTGTCTGATGTCCAGCTTTGAAATGCGCAAGGACCTGTTTGCCGATGAGCGCGACGACAATCTCAAGGAGATCGGCAAACCGACCATCCGTCAGGATATTCTGGGGCATGTGACCGGGCGAACACCGTTCTACGATGATCATCTGTTTGACGGTCTGCTGCACATGCGCGCCGTCCGCTCGCCGCATCACCACGCCCGCATCCGTTCGATTGATACCTCCCAGGCCGAGCGGATGCCCGGTGTGCGGCGCGTCGTCCTGCCCGGCGATGTGCCGCACAACATTAATACGCTTCTGTCGCTGATCGGTTTTGGCCGGGACGAGGAGTCGCTGCTGCAACCCACCAAAGCGGCCTACATGGGGGAGCCCGTCGCCGCCGTTATTGCCGATACCGAGTTGCAAGCGCGACAGGCTGTGGCGGCGGTCCGTGTCGATTGGGAGGTGCTGCCGCATGTCCTGGATGTCGAGGAGGCCCTGACGCCCGGTGCGCCGGTTGTGAACGAAGAGTACGCCAACAACACCTTTGACTACCACGATCTTTACGATCACCAGAAGCTGCGTTTCGGCGACGTAAACACCGCCTTTGCCGCGGCCGATCACATTGTCGAGGCCGAATACCAGATGTCACCGATCGAGCAAGCGCCGATCGAGACTTGCGGAGCGATCGCAGCGCCTGAAACCAACGACCGGTATGTCTGCTACACCAGCACACAGGCCCTGTTTTTCTCGCTCGGCACGACCGCCAAGCTGCTGAACTTGCCCTCCTCAAGACTGCATTTCATCGGCGGTACCGTCGGCGGCGGCTTCGGGGGGAAGGTCGATAGTATTGTCGAGCCGATGGCGGTGCTGGGCGCGCGTCTGGCAGGGCGGCCGGTCAAGTTCGCCTGGGACCGTGAAGAGGAGATGCAGGTCGGCGCGCCGCGCGGGGCCGAAAGATGGCGCATCAAGGACGGGCTGGCTGAGGATGGACGTATTCTGGCCCGCGAGTTCACCGGGTTCTTTGACGCCGGTGCGTATACGCGTCTGTCCTCCTACGCGATCATAAAATGTGCCGGGCACCTGCCTGGCCCGTACTCGATCCCAAATGTCGCGGCGAACGTGTATTGCGTCTTCACCAATCGAACGCCGGCGACGGCCATGCGGGGATTTGGTATCACCGGGGTCGATTTCTCGATCGAGTGCCACATGGATCGGGGCGCCGAGGTTCTGGGTATGAACCCCATCGAGTTCCGTATCCTGAACGCCTATCGCGATGGTGACATGAAGGCCCATCGACGGACGGCAAAAAACACAGCTTTGGTCGAATGTTGTCAGGTCGCTGCACAAAAATCGGGCTGGAGTATCGGCGCGGGATACACCACGGCGTCCAGCAAGACTGGCGGAGGGACAGCCGAACGTGCCGCCATCCCGGAAAGCGTGACAGACACGGAGGGACGGATCGGGGAACGGCGCGCGGGCCGGGTTGCGGATACTGCGCCGGCAAAGAGTGGATCGGGTCGGGTGCCCGCCGGTACTGCCCGTCCGGCAGATGTGGCCGCCCCGCCGCAGCGCGACGATATGCAGATCGCCGCGGAACGCGTGGGCCATCGTACGCCGCCTGGCACCAATACCCCGGCGCATGCTGTTGCGGCGTCGGCCGCACCGATCGCTCAACCGCCGACCGGTGCGGCGCTGGTGCCCGGGCGAACCGTTGCCACGGCGCCGCCCGTACAGCAGCCGGCGGTGCCCGAAACAGCATCGCCGGCCCCGCCCGTTGCATCCAGCGCACCCCTGGCGACCGAACCCTATAAACCCGATCAGCCGTTTTCGCGCGGGGTCAAG
>JBCCYF010000047.1:0-31348 GCA_039190275.1 Pseudomonadota bacterium
CATGTGGGGCGGACAAGCGGCGCGCCGGCTGCCATGACCGAGTTTGGCCCGCGCATGAACAGGGCCGGGTAGTCGGGAATGTCGTAGCCGCCTTCCTTTACGTGCTCAACATAGTTGAGCCCGAGGCAGATAATCGCCGCCGGACGCGCAACCGGCAGGGCCGGAGTGATCAGATCCAGTTCTGTTGCCGGACCCGGATCGCCGAGGCCTGACACTTGGGACAACAGGGCGGCATCCCCGGCCAGCGCGGTGAGGTCCGTGCCGACTTCAGGTATCTGCGCGGTCAGATTGTAAGCCAGCGCATCCCTGACCAAGAATACGGAGTTCGCACCGTTGATGCTTCCGACCATGAACCGCATGTGCACCCTCATGTTGAACTGCATTTATTTTGGCGATAATAATTATTGAAGTCAAATAAAATCGATATTTTTACATTGGGAGAACCGCATGCCTGACTGGGACACCTACAAAGCAGAAGCGCAGGCACGCGGCGCCCTCGCGTTCGAACTTTTCGTGGTGCAGTCCACGCCTGCGCAATCGCCGGAGGTGTTGAAGACAAATCTGCCGGCTCACCTGGCCTATCAGGCCAAGCTGGAAGCCGAGGGTACGCTTGTGTTCGCCGGGCCACTTTCTGATGAAACAGGAATGCAGATGGAAGGGATGGGGATGATCATCTACCGCGCACCTTCAATCGATACGGCCCGCGCGCTGGCCGATGCCGACCCAATGCACAGTTCCGGCGCGCGCCGCTATACCCTGCGCAAATGGATGGTCAATGAGGGTAGCCTGACCGTCACGGTGGGTCTGTCCGGTCAATCCGTGGTGTTGAGTTAATCCGGATGTCCCAAGCCAGCTTCCTCGGCGATCTGCTCACGACGTTGTTCGAACGGCGCCGTCCCCTCACACAGGAAGTCGACGCCCGCCCGCTGACCGAGATGTGCGAAGCCCTGCTTGCCGCCGAGGGCGAAGTCTCGGGGATGACCCTGGCCAAGTCCATTCTTGATCGGTATGCGGGACTGGCGCGAGAGGAAAAGCTGGCCTTCTTTCAGTTTCTCAACGAGCAACTCGAGCTTGATGCGCAGCACCTCGGACAGCTGGTGGATCACTACAGGACATCGGGAACTGTCGATGCCTATCAGGCGCTTGCTGAGGCATCCGAGCCGCGGCGGCAGGAACTTCTGCGCAGATTGAACCAGTCCCCCGGGGCAACGGCTGCGTTGGTGTCCATGCGCCAGGATCTGCTGGAACTGGTGCCCGACGCCCCTGATCTGAAACGCACAGACATGGACTACGTCCATCTGCTGCGCAGCTGGTTCAATCGCGGGTTTCTGGTGCTTCGACAGATCAGTTGGGATACGCCCGCAAGCATATTGGAAAAGATCGTCGCCTATGAGGCGGTGCATGCGATCAACAGCTGGGACGAGCTGCGCCGCCGGCTCTATCCGCCGGACCGCCGATGCTATGCCTACTTTCACCCGACCATGCCGGATGAACCCCTCATATTTGTCGAGGTCGCACTTACCCAATCTATACCCACATCAATCCAATCGGTATTGGCCGAGGACCGCGAGCATCGGCCACCCACCGAGACCAGCGTTGCCGTCTTCTATTCGATCTCGAATTGTCAGGCTGGACTACACGGTATCTCGTTTGGGAATCTGCTGATCAAGCAGGTGGTTGACGAGCTGCGCCAAACCCTGCCCCAACTGCAGACCTTCGTTACCCTGTCACCAATCCCAGGGCTAAACCGCTGGCGCGAGACACTGACAGCGCGACCGGAGCTTGATGACATTGAGATCAAGAAATTCGCGGCGCATTATCTTTTAAACGAACGCACGGCCAAAGGGGCCCCGCTGGATCCGGTTGCGCGTTTTCATCTGGGCAATGGCGCGCAGATCCATGCCATCCACGAGGATGCTGATCGGACGGAAAAGGGGCAGGCACAGTCCGGCGGGGCGATGGTCAATTACCTTTATAATCTGAAGATGATCGAAAAGAACCATGAGGCGGTTGTGCGCGGCGAGGCCTTTCCCGCCTCTAAGGCAGTCATTTCTGCAGCAAACCCTGTTCGGGCGGTGCTTGGCAACATGCCATCCGGATGAGTACGGTTCCCGTCCACCGCCCGGGCAAACCGGATTGCAGCGGCGGTTAGTCCTCCTGATTGGTGGTGGCATCCGCAAGGAACCGCACAAAGATCAGGGTCAGGTTTTCCCGACGCGACTGATCCGGCCAGATTGCATGCAGGCCGAGCGGGCGAAGTGACCACTTCGGCAGGACATGGACCAGGTCGCCGCGGTCAAAACCACGACAGGCAAGGTTCTCGGGGATCGCGGTCACGCCTAATCCGCGCGCCGCGAACTCATACAAAGCATCGGCGGAATTTACCGTGATAGTTGACCGACCCCGCACAGATACCTCGGTTCCATCTTCCGCGGTCAGCCCGGTCTGATCTGACCGCATCGCGAAACGGACCCAATCCCACTCCTCCAGATCGGAGGGGTGAACAGGTTCGGCCCTCGTTGCGACGTATTTCGGGCTGGCCACAAGCAATCGGTCCGACGTACCGATATTGCGGGTCAGAAGGTCGCTGTCCTTCAACCAGCCTGCGCGAATGCCGACATCATACCCATCCCTGATCAAGTCTCGCGGACTGTCGGAAAAATCCAGGTTGAGGCTGACCTTCGGAAACGCCTCCGAGAAGCTCGCGATGGTACCCATCAACTCCGTTTGCGTCGTGAATGCGGGTGCAGTGACCCGAAGAACACCCGAAGGTTCCTTCGAGATTGGATTGATCGCATCCAGACCGCTTTCCGCAGCGTGCAACATGTCCTGCGCCTTTGCATGCAGAACGCGCCCTTCGTGCGAGAGTGACAACTGCCGGGTCGAACGATACAGCAGCGTCACGCCAAGATCCTTTTCCAGATCAGATACCGTTTCGCTGATCCGCGATGGCGCAAGGCCCAGGTGCAGCGCCGCCGCCCGAAAGGTGCCTTGGTCCACAACGGTCGAAAAGATCGCCAAGCTACGTAGTTTTTCAATCATTGTTCGCCCCAGCGGAATGGTCTGATCGAGTATTGGTGCATTTTCCAGATTCTGCGCAACCTCTAATCTGGCGGTGATCCGAGATCAGGTGGGATCACGGCGTTCGCGTGGTGGGGAAACGATGCAAGTTGAATCGGCACTTGGCGCTGCGGAGCGTGTGTTCGACAAAAGACTGCCATGCGCAGCGAACCGTTGCCCGGCACCGCTGAGCGCGGCCAATGCCGGAGCGCCAGCGGATCCTTTACGCGCGGCAAGATCTCGATCATCGGCTCCCGTTCCGGGCGTCGCTGTATCCACCCCAATCGGTTCCGGCCACTGGAGGACACCGATCATCCAAATCGGTGCACAAGTGCGGATTTCACAAGGAAAGATGAGATGGAACGCAGAACTTTCATGACCACGACCCTTGCGGGCGCGCTCGCAGCAATTCTCGCACAACATGCAGGAGCACAGGAAATGGACGCGACAAGCCAAGCCTCTTTTGACACCGTCATGGCCTTCATGGGCGCCATGGGCGGTGGTGATATGGCCAAAATGGATGAACTGATGGCCGATGATATGGTCTGGCACAACGAAGGGGACGCGACCCTTCCATGGATTGGTGAGACGGTCGGCAAGGACGCGATTTTTGAGTTCCTCGGCGTTTTTTCTGAGAACCTGCAGACCAAGCTATGGGAAAACACGGATGCGTTCGCCGCGGGTGATACGGTTGCCGTCTTTGGTAGAATGAATGCTGTAGCAACCACATCAGGTCAGGAAACGGGTGAATTCACCTTTGCACTGCGTGCGAAAGTGCGCGACGGACAGGTCGTCCTTTGGAACTGGTTCGAGGACAGCTTCGCCGTCAGTCAGGCCTACCACGGTCGGTAAACCGTCACGCGGGCCACACCCTTTCGGAAGGAGACGCAAATGGGACAGGGACTGGACAATGTGCGCCGGATCTATCTGGAAGGTATCGCGGGCGGCAACGCCCGGGAGGCCGTCCACGCCTACACCGGTCATCGCTATACACAGCATTCCACGGGCGTCGGCGACGGTGCGGAGGGGTTTCTGGCATTCTTTGAACCGTTTGTGGAGCGTAACCCAAGGCGGGAGATCGAGATTGTCCGGACTCTTGAGGATGGGCGCTGGGTGTTCTGCAACGCGTATCAATCGCTCAATGACGGTGCCGCCCAGTGGGTGACGATGGATATGTTCTACACTGATGCGGACGGGCTTATCCTGGAGCATTGGGATACGATCGCACCCTTTGTTCCGGAGACTAAGTCGGGCCAGGACATGGTGCGCGGGACTGTCGACATCGACACCGCGGCCGATACCGAGGTCAGTAAGGCGCTGGTTCTGGAGTACACCAAACAAGTGCGTCAGGAGGGCCAGCTTGAAAGGTTGGGCCGCTTTGTTGCAGCGAACCTTGTCCAGCACAGTGCGATAATCGATGCTGGCCGCGATGGTCTTGCCGAATGGTTGGCATCAGACGCGGCGGGCGCGTATGAAATGCTATTCCGGCTTATCGGTCAGGGCGACTTTGTCGTCACGTATGGTAAACGACATGCGCGCGGTAAGGACATCGCCGTCTTTGATGTCTACCGCGTGAGCGGGGGTCTCATCGTCGAGCACTGGATGAATGAAGAAGAGATCAGCCCGCGCGACACCTGGGGGAACTCCGGTAAGTTCTAGCCCGCTTGCCACATCAGCACTTTGGCGTGCCAACGGACGACAGGTCCGCGCAACGCTGGGTCTGTCTTCATACGCAGGATCACCAATCCCTCTGATTGTCGATTGGTATCGAATTTGGTCGGCCCCAGGACATTTGTCGCCGGTCAACCCATTGGTTCGCATGCGGCGTGTCACAGGCTAGATATGCCCGGCATAGGCGGAATAGATACCGAACGTACCAACCAGTACAAGGCTAAGCGCCCATGCAGCATCGAGATTAAACCAGCTTTTTGAGATGAACTTCAGTCCGAACCAGAAATAGACAAATGCCGCAATGAACGCACCGGCGAATGTCATGGCCATGGTATGTGCCGCGGCGACATAAAAGGCGGTGAAGATGTCGTTTGACATAAGCGATTGCGCTGCCGCATGGCCGGTTGCGGTAATACCGCCCGGTTCAAGTAGTCCGCAAATTCCCAGGTAAATCGGCACGAGCATCAGGCCCGCCCCATGAGCCGTTGCCGCCAGAAAGGACCACAGCGCCAGTTTGGTCGGATGAATGCGCGCAAGGATCTTGGGATGCGTGCGATTGATCAGCAAATATACCCCCATCGCGATCACCAGAACGCCTGCGCCAACGCGAAGTTCCGTCTCTCGTGTCACAAGAAGTATCATCATCGAGAATGGCAGCAGTATAACGATCATCGCAAGAAAATGACCGGCGGCCAGCATTGCCAAGGCCTTTGCCATTGCGCTTTTCTTCCGCTCCATCAATGCGGCAGAGACGGCAAGCGGCCAACCCATTCCGGGGTTGATCCCGTGATACACTCCGGACAGCATGACGGCCCACCAAAGGGCCGTCAAACTCAGATCATCCGACATGTGCTAAGCAGATGGATAGCAGAAACTGTCGGTCGAACAGTCGCCACCTTCGAGCCGGATCTGATGCGCGCGCGTGTTTTCCGGGAAGTCGATGTAGAAGTCCGGATCAAGCGCAAAGCTGCCATCATCACCAACCCGTGCCATCACCATCTGGCCACCTTCCTGATGAGGGTAGAACTGATTGTCCCAAGTGGAATAAAGCGAATTGGTCCAATAGACGCGTTTCCCATCACGGCTGATCTCGACCATTTGTGGACCGTAGATGAACTCCTTCCCATTGGGGTGCTTGGTTTCAGTGGCGATCCCGCCAAGCGAGACCTTACCGTTCAGCACAGGGTTCATCGGGTCTGAGACGTCGTATTGATGCATCTCGCCTAAGCCCCAGCATGCCACGTAGAGATATTTGTCATCAAGGCTGAGGTCGATGTCAGTCACCAGTGGGGGCACTGCACCAAAGCCTTTCAACAGTTCCGGCAGGTTTTCCGGGTCTTCTGGCCGCGGATCTATGGTGATCGTTTTCTTCGATTGCCATGTGCCGTCTTCGGCCCGCCACCAGGTAAAGATTGCGCCTTGCAGGTTGGTCGTGTCGACGACCACGCCGCAGAACCCGTAGGACTTGGTCGGTTCATGGGCCGGACGAACCTCCAACGCCATCTGGTAGTTCTCACCAAAGTCGATCGTCTGGACGTTCTTGCGCGCACGAAGATCCCAGAAGTGGATCGAATGGCCGTATTTGTTAGAAAGCAAATCCTCTGGCACGACACCGTTTTCGAACTGTGGCGGCAGACCCCATTCCGAGCTGACCATATAATCCTGCGGCAGGTTCCACCAGAAGTCGTAGTGCTTGTCTTGGGGCCCCCGATCCATCTCGTATTTGCCAATTATTTCAAAAGTTTCGCAATCCATTATGAAAATGCCGGGAGGGCCATCGGTTCCGTCCTTGCCACCCCCGCCAAGTGTCGAGACATAGATACCCTCGGGGCCGCAGTGGATTGTATGAGGGCGCGAGTAGCCGGTCTTTCTGAACAACTCTTCCGGTTCGATGACTTTGTGGATCTTCGCCTTCAGCGGCTCTTTCACATCAAAGATGTAAATGCGCGATGACCGGATGCCAGGCACAATCAAGTACCGACGTTCAAGGAAGGCATGGCCTGACAAGGGCGACAGTGACGACGAACAGGCGTTCCAGCCAAAGTGGTGAAACTCGTCACCCGTTGTTGACGTCATGACCTTATGAACGATCTCGCCGTAGGTTTCAGAGCCTTCGCGCAGGTCTATGACGGCAAGGCCATCCGGTTGCGACTGGTCTTTGCCCAGCATGATCGTAAAGGCAAAGTTTTCGACCGGGGCTTCCATGGCCAATTTGGGCGACGCGTGAAACGTCGGATCTGGTCTTACATTCATTTTTTGTTTCCTCCCTTATTTTCTAGATTGTTGTGGCTCCACCTCCTTGGAGCTGTCTTCATGCCGCTGGCAAATGCAGAAGTCCCTCATACTTCGGCGACATTGCAGAGTTGAATTGCAGCGCTGATCTTTGTCGAAAGCTCCTTTAATTGTTCACCGATTTTCTGTCTGTACTCTGTTCCGAAGCGGCGCACGGGTCCCACCGCGCCGACACTGAAGGTCGCTCCGATATTGCCAACCGTGATGGGCGCCGCAACACTTGAGATACCGATGTCAATCTCTTGGTCGCAGTCGGCAAAGCCGCGTTTTTGGATGTGTGCGAACTCAGCTATAAGGTCTTCATGCGTGGTCTTGGTATGCTCGGTAAAGGCTTTGAGCGTTCCGCTGAGGATCGCGTCCCTGAAGCTCTGCTCCGCGAAAGCGGCGATGGCCTTTGAGCAAGAGCACGCATGCAAGGGGCGGTCGCCGATACCGGGGTGAATAAATGCGCGCGCTGGATCGTGGGGCGTTTCCACGTGGATGATCTCGACCCTTCCGTCGCGGAACCGGGCCAGGAACACCGTTTCGTTGAACCTGATCGCAGCACCCCGCAGCAGCGGCGCAGATACGCGGCGCACGTCAACGTCCGACTTCCCAAGAAGCGCAACCCGAATGAGCCGCTCACCTATGATGTAACGTCCGTCGTCTGCCGGCTCGTCGATAAGGCCGTGCTTCTGTAACGATTGGACAAGCCGGTAACAGGTTGGTTTCGGCAGTCCACTCGCACCTTGTATATCAGCCACCGAGACCGGCCGCCCAACGACGGCGATCACTTCCAGCAGGCTCACAAGGCGATCAAGATACATATCGTGTGTATGCAAGTTCCAATTTGAGACATGTTCTCACAGAATGAGAATACCCCGGCAAATATCAAGTGAAATCTTTCGAGGATCGGAATTTGAAGATACGTGCTGCTGCTGCCGTGCTGGCTGGCAAAGCGTTTGAGATCGTGGAGGGTGATCTTGTGGCCCATTTGGTTCAGCGGATCGGTGGCGGTTCGGGCTGGATGTTTGATGCGATCGGAAATGTCGGCGTGATGCGCACCGCGTTGGAGCCGGCGCACAAGGGTTGCGATGGATCGGTCGTGATCGGCGTGGTGTATTGGCCGAACTTCGCTGTATCGGGGTCGCTTAACGCGTCGTGCAGGCAGTGTTGGGCAGTTCAACACAAGGGCGCAAAGATTTAAGACTGAACCGGTCATTGGCCGTCGCGCCGGAAAACTGCGATAAGGTTGGACGGCAATTACCAAGGTGCGTTTGCCCGATACGGGGGCAGAAATTCCGCGCCGAAGAATTTTGGACGATGGGAGAAGACCAATGCAGCAACGTCAGGTTGGACGAACGGCGCTTTCAATCGATGTCTTGGGCCTCGGCTGCGCGCCGCTGGGCGGGAATTTCGTCGATCTCGGCTATGATCAGGCGGCTGAACTGATCCGGGCTGCGAGAACGGCGGGCATCGGCTATTTCGACACGGCGCCGTGGTACGGCTTTGGACGATCTGAACGCGTCGTCGGAGATATGCTGCGTGGCGGGGACTACATTCTGTCCGATAAGGTGGGCCGACTGCTCAGGCCCGGAGCGGTTGAGAACCCGGGCGAGTATGGCATGGTCGATCCGTTGCCGTTCCATGTCGACTATGACTACGGCTACGATGGGATCATGCGGGCCTATGAGGATAATCTTCAGCGGCTTGGCCTGGACCGCATCGACATTCTGCTGGCCCATGACATCGGTACTTTTCAGCACGGAGAGGTTAACGCGCGCCACTTCAAGGACCTGGCGGAGGGCGGCTATCGTGCGATGGATGAGCTGCGCAGATCCGGCGCAGTTACTGCAATCGGCTTGGGTGTGAACGAGAACCAGGTTTGCTTGGATGCACTCGAGATCGGTGACTGGGATGTGTTTCTCCTCGCCGGTCGATATACCCTGTTGGAACAAACGGCCTTGGATACACTTTTCCCCGCATGCGAGGCGGCGGGGACAACGATCATCTGCGGCGGCCCGTTCAACTCTGGCATCCTGGTCGGGCGCGACATGTGGAACTACGCAAAGGCGCCTTCAGATGTCATCGAAAGAGCGCGCGCTCTTGCGGCTGCGGCCGAGGTATTCTCGATCCCGCTGGCTGCGGCTGCGCTTCAGTTTCCCTTGGGCCATGACATCGTAACCTCCGTCATTCCGGGGCCGCGCAACGCACAGGAACTGGTTCAGATAAAAGACTGGTTCAACATCCGGATCCCACAGGAGTTCTGGAAGAGCCTTAAGGAAAAGGGGCTCGTTTCGGACAGCGCGCCGCTTCCCTGATCGACGCGCCAGAACGGGGCACCGCAGATCACCCAACGCCTTGAAATGCCCGGTTTCAGGCGGGGTTGCGTGAGCCAGGTTTGTCCGGCAACCGCGTTTGGCCTCAGCCGTTTGGAAGGACGATCGCGCGCACCTCGCCAGGGCGGGGTGGCTCCGCGATTACTGTGGCGGCCTCTTGCAGGTCGATTGTCCGGCTGATCAGCGGGGTGACGGCAATGCTGCCGTCCGCGATCATACCGGCCGCGCGGGCATGGGTGAAGGGATTGAGAAAGCTGAAGTGCAGTTGCACCTCGCGGAAGAGCAAGTCGAACGGCTGGATCGGCACCTCCTGACCTTGTGGCAGAACGCCGAGCACCACGACCCGTCCGCCGGTCCGCGCCAGATGCGGGGCCTGCGCAACCGTTGCAGCAACGCCAGCGCATTCGACCACCAGATCGGCGCCGTCAGGCCAGATGCGTCGGAATGCGTCTTCGGTTTCCACGGCGTGGTGTGCGCCGGTTGAACGCCCCAAAGCTTGTTTCTGGGCGCTTCGTGTCAGCAACATCACTTCGGCGCCTGCGCGGCACGCGAGTTGCACAGCCATCAGTCCGATAACGCCGCCCCCGATCACCAGCACGCGCTCACCCGGCTTTGCCGCGCCCCGGTCCATGCCGTGAAGCGTACAGGCCAGCGGCTCGCAAAATGCGCCGTGGAGGGGGTCGAGGTCGGCGGGCAGCGTAACAGCCTTCGACGCCGGAAAGGCGCAGTATTCGGCGAAGCCGCCATCGCGGTGAATGCCGGTTGCGACGTTCTGCGTGCACAGGTTGACACGCCCGCGCTGGCACTGCTCGCAGACGCCGCACCATGTATTCGGATCGCAGGTGACACGCGTGCCCTCGGCCAGGTCCGTGTCGCCTCCGTCGACCACAATGCCAGAGAACTCGTGCCCGAGTGTCTTGTTCGGAACCGAGGGAAACTCGCCCTTATAGAGGTGCCGATCGGTGCCGCAGATGCCCGCTGCCTCCACCCGGATCAGGATCTCGCCCGGTCCGGGGGTGGGCACAGGCACCTCGGCGGTGCGGATAACCCCGGTCTCGATTAGCCGTGTCGCGCGCATCATGGGCATCCCCTACATCCCCCTGACACGGTTTATCCGGGTGATCGCGGCGCTGGTTTCATCCGCCTTCAAAAGCCCCAAGGTTGTGTCGACGCGCCACTCGCCGCCACCTTCAAGCGACACGACCCGGCCCTTTGCCTTTTCGGCCGTATACCCCTCGACACCGGAGGTGGTCGGAAAGGCAATGCCAAGCCCCTCCTGATCGGGTGTTCGGCAAATCCAGCGGGTGGCCATTTTCACCTGATCCGGCCGGTAGCGGACATAGTCGGCGGTTCCGTCGGGGTGTTTCTGAAGCGCGTGGGCGTGGCCATCCGGATCGGGCTTCATGTCGATTTCGAAGACCACCTCGGGGTCGAAGGCAAGGTCCGGTTTCAAGATATGGTGCCTTACCGGGTCAGCCGCAAGCTCGGCCAGAAATTCGGAATACCCTTCCTTTGGTGTAATGTGCGAGGGGATCGATTGGCGGACGCGAACGGACTTGGGGTCATAGTTGGCCGTATAATGTAGCTCGCCATTGTCCACGGGCCGGAAATTGGCGTGCGCAAGATACATCAGGTCCATTGGTGTTCGCTTCAGGTTGTAAACGCTCACCGTGTTGTCGATCAGTGCGGATCCCGCCGCAAGACTGGTCTTAACCGTGGCGATGTAGTTCGTGCTGAAAGCAACCGTATGCTGATAGCTGCCCGCGCACCTGACCCTTCCCCCACTTTCATCAATTTCAAGCCATGCGTGCTGGAAGGGGGCGTTCGGCAACTCACCGTGAAGTGGGTGAGTGTCCAATGGCCCTGGCGCGCCCAGCCCCGCAAGGCCGCAATGGATCAGAAAGGCGCCGTAGGTTTCGAGGTAGACGCGCGTATCCACCGGTTGATCGAACATCGAGCGCATCGTCAGGTCGCGCCCATCGAAAATCGCCCGCCAGACCTGCTGGCCCTGAAACGGCAGCATCACGACCTCGCCGCGTGCGTTGCGTATGCGGAGGGCAACGACTCCACTGTCGAAGCGGAAACCCGAGACCGAGAATTCGCCGATCTCGCAAATCGGCCGCTCTTTCTCTGTGAACTGCGAGGCGTGAAGGTCGATCCGCACCGGCATCGAAATGCCTACCTGACCCGTTGGCCGTTGCTTTCATCAAAGACGAACAGGTGATCCTGAGGGATGACGACGCCGACCTCGTCGCCCATATCCCCTGTAAAGTCCTTGGGCGCCTTCACCGAGATCTGGTCACCGCCCCAATCAACGGTGACCAGGGCATGGTCTCCTATCAGTTCATTGGTATAGATCTTACCGGTAAGCGTCCCTTCGGTTGGCGGCGCGATGGAACAATCTTCTGGCCGGACGCCCATAATGGCCTTGGCCACGCGGCCCGAAACCAACGTGTCGATCCGAACGCCGTTGGTGACGAACTGGCTGTCTTCGAGGCTGCCATGCACCACATTCATTGGCGGCGAACCGATGAACTGCGCGACGAAAAGGTTGGCGGGATCGTTGTAAATCTCCGCCGGCGTCGCGAGTTGCTGGAGGATGCCTTTCTCCAGAATAGCAACACGATGGGCGAGCGTCATCGCCTCGATCTGGTCATGGGTCACGTAGATCGTCGTGATGCCCATGGATTTCTGCATATGCTTCAATTCCGCACGCATGTGGCCGCGAAGCTTGGCATCGAGGTTCGACAGCGGCTCGTCCATGAGGAACACCGAGGGGCGTCGGATGATGGCGCGGGCGAGAGCGACGCGCTGGCGCTGGCCCCCCGAGAGTTCACGTGGATACCGTTCAAGCAGGCTTTCAAGTTGCACCTGTTTGGCAGCATCGATGGTCGCCTCGTCGATCTGGGACGCGTCCATCCCACGAACCTTGAGCGGGAAGCCGATGTTTTCGGCCACCGTCTTGTGCGGATAGAGCGCATAGGACTGGAAGACCATCGAAATGTCGCGGTATTTGGGCAGTGTCTCGGTCACGTTCCGGTCTTCGATATAGACCTGCCCAGCCGAGGGCTGTTCGAGCCCCGAAAGAATGCGAAGTGCCGTGGTCTTGCCCGAGCCGGACGCGCCGAGGAGTACAACGAATTCGCCCGGTTCGACCTCAAGATCGAAGTCACGCAGAACCGTCACATCGCCGAAGCTCTTTTCAACGTTCTCGAACCGGACGGATGCCTTGTGGCCTGTGATCGCCATTCCCTACCCTTTCACCGCGCCCAGAAGGACGCCTTTCGAGATGAACCGCGTCAGCAGAATCGCCATGATGATCACGGGAATGATCATTACCACGATGACAGCGCACATTTCCCACCAGAAGACACCCTTCTCGCCCGCGTTCTTGGCCGCCACCATGATCGGCATGGTCTGCACTTTCACTGTGGCAAGGAAGACTGCGAAAAGGTACTCGTTCCAGCTGAGAACCAGGATCAGCAGCGTGGTCGCCGCCAGGCCCGGGCGCGTCAGCGGCAGAACAATGTCCCAGAAGATGTAGGGCCGTGTCGCGCCGTCGAGTTGTGCCGATTCTTCCAACTCAATGGGCAGGCTCGAGAAGAAGTCGTACATCAGCCAGACCACGATGGGCATGTTTGCCACGGCATAAAGCAGGATCAGTGCAAGGTGCGTATCGAGCAGTCCGACCGCCTGGAACATAACGTAAAGCGGGATGACAACGACAATCGGCGGCAGGATCCGCTGCGAGATGATCCAGAACAGGATATCGCCGTTCCGAAGCGACATCTTGAAGTAGCCGCGGAGCGCGCGGACGAGAAAGAAGAAGAACGCCAGCGCAACCGACGAGGAGACCCACCACGGGACCCCGGCATATGTCGTGGCAAAGATCACCACGACCAACAGCAGGACAAACATCATGATGTTCCCAAAACGCGGTGCGTACTGGATGCGTGCCAGCGCATAAGCCGCCATTGAGCCCACGAAAACGCAGAGCGCGGTGGAGAATATGCTGATCACCACCGAGTTCGTGAAGGCGAGGTAGATCTTGCAGATCTGCGGCTCCATCGGTGTCAGCGATACGACCGCGGACACCACAAAGACAAAGGAGTTGTAGATCAGCAGCCAAAACTGCCGCCCAATGGCGCCCACCGTACAGAACGGATCCTCGGTAAACTGTGTTCGCCAGGCATCAAGCGTCGGGTCGAAGTCGACGAATGGGATGTAGAACGGCCCCTGGTTCACGGCGGCTGCATCCTTGAAGGACGTGATCACGACCCAATAAATCGGGAACAGCACAAAGACCGACCAGATCGCCAGCAGTGAGTATGCAACCAGCTTGGCGACCGGGGACATCTTGCCCACGGCGGGCGCCTCAAAAAGCCGTTGCATCAGCGTGCGCTCGGATTCGCGGAATCGATAGGAGGCGTTGCTCATGCGCGGGCCTTTCTGATCTGTCCCATAACCACGTAGTTGAAGAACGAGGCGCAGACGACCACCGTCAGGATCAGCAGCAGATAGGCAATTGCCGCCGACTGTCCGAAGTCATTGGCGCGCCAGATATACATGGAATGGAGTGTCATCGATTCTGTGGCCGACCCCGGGCCACCGCCTGTCATAATGTTCGGCAGGTCGACGATCTTGAACGCCTCGATCATCCGGATCAGCAAGACGGTGACAGCGACCGGCAAGACCTGCGGCCAGGTGATCTCGCGGAAGATCTGGAAGCTGGAAGCGCCATCGACCTGCGCTGCCTCGACGTGGTCACGC
Organism: Pseudomonadota bacterium; assembly: GCA_039190275.1. Classification (GTDB taxonomy): domain Bacteria; phylum Pseudomonadota; class Alphaproteobacteria; order Rhodobacterales; family Rhodobacteraceae; genus Halovulum. The sequence goes on from JBCCYF010000047.1 coordinate 14,112, forward strand.
GGGATGTTTTCAAGCGCGGCGAGCATGCAGATGAAGATGAACGGAATCCATTGCCAACTGTCGCTCACCATCATCATGAAGCGCGCTGACCAGGCATCCGTCGACCAGACCCAATCTGAAAGCCCGACAAACTTCAGAAGTGGCTCGAACGGTCCCTTGGTGACATCGGCGACCATTCGCATTGCATAGCCCACACCAAGGGGTGTGATCATCAGCGGTATGAAAAAGATGACCCGAAAGAAGTTCTTGCCGGAGATCGGTTGCGAACACAGGAAGGCCAGCCCGGTGCCGATGATGAACTGGATGCCGCAGCCGATGATCACATAGAACAGCGTGGTGTAGAGCGTTCCGATCGAATTGCCAGACAGAAACGAGGCGCAGAGGATCCATGACAGGAAAATCGCCATTGCCGCAGAAATCGATCGTCCGATCATCCCGACCCAGGTGGTGATCTTGCGTGAGCGCCAAAGCCAGACGAGGACTGTGACCGCGATGACTGCGAAGACGGCATATCCGAAAAGGCTGACGGGATCGGTGCGGCCCAAGAAATGCACTTCGCTCGACCCGAAGAACTGTTTGGAGAAGTTTCGGAAACCTACATAGCGGAATTGCAGCCCGTCGCCGGTGAAGCGCACGCGGCTGACGGCGAAAAAGATAGAGTATACGGTTGGGAAAATTGCAAAAATAAGGATCAGCGTTACCGCTGGCGCGATGAAGAATGTGCCGGAATGCCGGTCCACCCACTCTGCCAGCCGTTCCCGCCGGGAAACTCCAGCCGGGATCGCTCCCGGCTGGCGCATGTCGTCATAGGTCGCCAAGGCTCCGGCGCGTTATTCGAGGCCGAGGGCGAGCGATTGGGCTTCGACCTGCTCGTCGCGTCCGAAGTCCTCGGTGATCTCTTCCCAGCCTTCCTCGATGTTCTCAAGAGCTTCCTCGACAGAGATTTCTCCGGCAAGGTAACGGGCCAGTTCGGTATCCAGAACGACGCCGGTGTACTGCTGGGCACCGGGGATCTTCATGTCGGAGGACATATTGGGGTTATTCAACGCGCCATTGATCGCCCCAAGATAGTTCTCAGCAAGGTCGGCAGGCATACCGGCCTCGACCCAAAGATCGGTGCTGGCAAGCTGTGACAGGCGATAGGGGTTATAGCCCGTGGCGCCGATGGTCACATCGACATTCGATTGCGCCGCCTGGTTCATGTAGGACAGGAACGCGTAAGACGCATCCTTGGTCGCCTGGTCCGCCTTGGTGTTGATCGCACCGGCCCATCCACCGAAAGCCGCGAAGGGCGAATAGTTGATACCATCCACAGCATAGGGCGCGGCATCCCCGCTGGCCGGGACAAGCTCGCCGGTCTCGCGATCCAGCACCTCGCGCGAGCCTACGGCGGCAATCGCATAGATCTTGCCCTTGACGGCCGAGGCATCATCGTCAAGCTGCAACGTGCCCGGATCACCCCACTCCACAAGTAAGCCGCACCGACCAGCCTTGAAGAGGGCGCGAGTGTCTCCGATGTCCATGTTCAACTCTTCCGGCGGACCGAATTCGCCGGTCGCCTTGTAAAGCTCGAACGCCTTCTTCCAGCCCGCATTATTAATGAGCGGTTTCATGGAGGCGTTGTCGAAGTGGAAGCCCTGGGCGGTGCCCTGCGTTTGCACGATGGGCGCGGCGAAGGTCTGGATGGCAAAATAGGACTGCGCGTTTCGCTTCTTGAAGATGCAGGACCCGTAGTCGGCCTCACCATCCCCGTTCATGTCCATCCCATGGATCTTGGATGCCACATCAAGATAGTCTTCCCAGGTCTTGGGCGGTTCCAGCCCGGCCTCGGCCAGCACATCGGTGCGGTAGTAGACCATCTGAAAATCGCCATCGACCATCAGAAGTTTGGTTTTTCCGCCGACCTTTTGGCCGAAGTCGCGGAAGTAGGGTGCGATGTCGTCCATGTCGATCTTGTCATCGGCGGCGACATAGGGATCAAGGTCTTCAAGCAGACCGGCCGCATCAAGCTCAACACCCCAGCCTGCGGCAAATACCCCTACGTCGATGGAGTTCGTGCCCGTGGCCCAGTCGTTCTGGATCTTGGGGAAGATCTCGGCAAAGGGCACCTCGGTGACGACGATCTTGGCGCCGGTCATTTCTTCGAACTCTTTGCCGCGCTCAATCAGGCGGCCAGCGATCACGTAGCCGGGGCGCGTCAGGATATCGATCGTCACTCCCGAATAGTCCTGAGCGGCGGCGGGCATTGCCATTCCTGCCACAGCAGCGGCGCTCAGCATCAGACCCGTCAGTTTAGTGCGAAAAGACATTCAGTTCTCTCCCTATCTTTTACTATGAACGCAGGCATTCTTTGACCTGTCTGTGGTTCAGCTTAGGAGGCAAATTTTTGTCTGGCTATACCAAATAACCAAATTCTGACACTCAGGCCTTCAGTGGGCGTGTAGGGGGGTGTCGATCGGCGGTCCGATCTCCATGGCATCGAAGCGGACCTTTAGGCCTGCGCGCTCGGGCGAGCATGCCATCGGCCCGACCCGCGCCGATGCTATGGCAGGAAAATCCGCCAGACGCATCAGGTACCAATTGGCGTCACTGCCGCGGAAATGTACGATGACAGCGCCCCCTTTGCGCGTCAGGCGGACGGTTTGCGCGCCAAAGACCCGCGGCACGGCGATCACCGACCAGTCAGAACGCCCTGCGCGTGTGACGACGACCGAGAAGTTTGTGACATCGTCGGAATACTCGATCCCCGTTTTCAGCCAGTTTTGCGCATCACTCCGCATCATCAACCCGGCCTGATCGTACAGCACCTCATAGGCTGCATCGAACGTTACCGTTGCGGTAAAGTTGCCCGGTACGTCACGGCCCAGGAAATGGCCGTCATCCCGGTGGAACCCATAGTATGTATCCTGCCAGAAGTCTGTCTTCACTCCGGTCGTTAGTGTCAGCGCGGTGTCTGTCAGGGCCCAGTCGGGCGGTTCGCAGTGCCACGTTGCGCCCTGCAGGTGCTCTATCAGATTTGCCATCAGCGTCGCCCTTCGGTTGCAACGGACCACCTCATCGCTATTGCGGACAGTGGCCTCTTTCAACCTAATTGCCGAAAGGAACAATGCCGTAATAGGGAGAGATCACATGGACACCGGACTTAAGGATCGCGCGATCCTGGTCACAGGAGCAACCGGTGGCATCGGAGAAGCAACGGTGCGGATGCTGGTAACGGAGGGCGCGCGGGTCATCGCCTCGGGGCGGGACGAGGCAAAGCTCACTGAACTTGCGGCGGCGACGGGGTGTGAAACACGGCCCTTCGACCTGACCTCGGAGCCGTCCGTAAAAGAGGCGCTCTCTGACCTGGAACTCTACGGTGTGGTCAATTGCGGCGGCTGGGGCGGGGAGATCGCGACGCCGATGGAGACCGATACCGCCGTTTTCGACAAGGTTGTCGATATCAATGCGCGTGGAACGCTTCTTGTCATCAAGTATGCCTCCCAGGGGATGGTCGCGTCGGGAAAAGGCGGGTCCATTGTCAATGTTTCCAGCCAGGCGTCGCTTGTCGGGCTCTCGGGCCACATCTCCTATGCCTCCTCCAAAGGGGCGGTGGACGCGATGACCCGCGTGTCCGCGCTGGAACTCGGGCCGCACGGGATCCGCGTAAATGCCGTGAACCCTACCGTTGTCATGACGCCCATGTCGGAATGGTACTGGGGTCGCGAGGACATCGGCGGACCATTTTTGGCCTCCATGCCGCTGCGTCGATGGGCGACCGAGGAAGACTGTGCGGCGCCCATCGTTTTCCTGTTGTCTGATGCATCCGCCATGATCTCAGGAGTGTGCCTGCCAGTAGACGGCGGGTTTACGGCGGTTTGAACGCGAGAAGCACGAGCCGTCGACTATCGCCCAGGGTTAGCACTAATTTCCACGGCGCCTCACCTCCGACCAAGTTGACAGAGCGATACTTCGTCACCCGTGCGGTGTTCGGTCCTGACGGAATGTATGGGCCGCTTCCCCAGCAGGTGAGGCTGCGCCTGTCTCCACAAACAGGAAAGGTCGGGATGACCTCCGAGATCCCAGAAAACTCTGACGAGTGCGCCGTCATTGGTATCGGCAAGAAAACGATCAACCATGTCGGGTTTGATCACGCCGACTCCGGAGGTTTGCGCCGCAGGATCAAACATTTGCCGCAGTTGCCTCGTCTTAGAGCCTCGGATCAATGCGGCGATCCATGTGAAGTCTTACAACGGAGTCCGAAAATCGCCTGCAACAACGCTGAAGCCTGGGCAGAACCGGCGCTAAGTCCAGACCCGCGCAAGATCACCTTCAAGAGCTAAGGTCACACGGATCTGCGTGCTACGTCTCCTTCTGGGCAGGTCAGGCGACGTGTTTGGACAGATCAAACGGAACCAGCGCACCTTTGTGTTGAACCACCTGCCGCGCCAGCCGACAGGCAAGCCCAATGCCGTCGCGCAAGGAAAGACCGGCGGCATGCCCGGCGAAAAGCCCGGCATTGAAGCTGTCGCCCGCCGCGGTGGTATCAACCACGTCGGGCAGCGGGTCGACCGCAAACTGGTCAAGGGCGCCGCGCTCCAGAAAATGCACGGGGTTCGCCCCGTTCTTGACCACCACGGTCAAAGCGCCGGCACCTCCATAGCGCTTTGCCGTGGTTTCAGGGGCCGTATCGCGAAACCAACGCGCCTCATCCTCAAAGGATGGCAAGGCGATGTCGCTGACCGATGCACCCTCCATGATGGACTCTGTCATCTCTGTCGGCGAAGACCACAGCTTCGGGCGCAGGTTCGGATCGAACGCGATCGTCTTCCCTGCCGCGCGTGCGCCGCGAAGGGCTTCGACAAGCTGTGCGCGGTCGTTTGCGTCGAGAATGGCGAGGGTGATGCCCGAGAAATAGATGAGATCGGCATCGGCGAGTGCGGTCTGCAGCGCGTCCGGATCATCCGCAAGCAGCCGAGCCGCCGACTGTCCGCGCCAGTAGGAAAAGCTGCGGTCGCCATTGGTCAGCGAGATGATGTAGAGCCCGACGGTCCTGTCACTGACGGTTCTGACGTGCCTGTCGTCAATCCCGCTGGACTGCATAAACGCTCGCATGTCTTGCGAAATCGTATCCACACCCAGTGCGGTGAAGTACGACACGGAAACCTCGGGCATCAGGCGGGCCAGGTACCAGGCGGTGTTGAAGGTGTCGCCCGCGAACCCAAGACGGTACGCACCCGCGATGTCGGCCGGGGCAAGTTCCGCCATACACTCACCGATCGCGAGCACCCGCATCGTTCAGAGGAAATCGTCGCGGCGCGGGGTGAAGCAATCCACCAGAGTGCCCGGCTCCAGGCAGACGCAACCGTGGGTCATGCCCGACGGTATGACAAAGCTGTCGCCTGGTCCAACCTCGCGCTGCTCGTCTCCGAGTGTGAAGCGAAAGCGTCCAGTTTCGACATAGGTAGACTGCACATGGGCATGATTGTGTAAAGCGCCGACAGCCCCCTCGGCACCGAAGCGAAAGGCAACAACCATCAGATCGGGATGGTCCGACAAGACTTGCCGAGTAACGTTTTCCCCGGCGGAAACAACTGGAAATTCGGACATGATACCCCTGCCTCCCTATGAAAACAGCATGCCGCCGTTGATATCGACATTTGTCCCTGTGATGAATGCGCTGTCATCGCATGCCAGGAAAAGCACAAGGTTTGCCGCGTCATCGACGTGACCTTGCCGCTTTAAGGGGGCGGCCGCCTCAAAACCACGGCGGCCGGCATCTGGCGTGTGAATATTGTGAAAATCTGTGTCGATCATGCCCGGGCAGAGCGCGTTTACCCGGATGTCCGGGCCAAGTTCTTTTGCCAATCCGCGCGTCATTGTCATCACTGCACCTTTGGCCGTTGCATATGCCACGGCCCCGGGACCCCCGCCATCGCGACCGGCCTGGCTGGCAAGGTTTACGATGGCGCCGCCTTTCATATGCGCAAGGCAGGCCTTGGTCATCATAAAGGTGCTGGTCAGGTTCAGCGTCATCACCGCCTCCCAATGGGACAGTTCCATTTCGCTGATCTTCTTTCGCGCGATCAGACCGCCGGCATTGTTGACCAGGATGTCGACGCCACCAAAGGCATCGACAGTTTTGGATACCAGTTCGGTGATATCTTCTTGCTTGTTCAGGTTGCCCTGTACGGCAATGGCCTTGCCGCCCTCAGCTTCAATCTTGGCCACAGTTTCATCCGCGCCCTTGGAACTGGCAAAGTAATTGATCGCGACATTTGCGCCCTCAGAGGCGAGTTTGACGGCAACGGCGGCGCCGATGTCGCGGCCACCGCCAGTTACAATTGCCGTTTTTCCTGTAAGTTTCATATCGTTGTCTTCCTGTCCCAGTTCAGGTGTTCGCCAGTTTTTTCAGAACGACCTTGAAAGTGTTCTCATCGGCATCGGTGAAATAGAGGTCAGCGTCGTAGCCCTGATCGTCCATGAAGTTGAAGATGCGTTTGGGCGCATTGAGCCTGTAGGGCACCAGAAGCGTGGCGATCCGGTGGCGTGTGGCGGCAGGGTAGTGCGCCGTGAGGCACGTGCTGACCGGTAGCCCTTCATAGTCACCTGGGTCGACATCGGGAAATCCTGTCTCCTGCACCAGGGTCGGTTTTCCGCCCTCAGACCAGACGACCTGACCGTAGAAACCCGCGCGCTGGCCAGTGTTTCGGAAAGATGACTTGCCAAGCTCGAAGGGTTCGTTAGCGTGCAGCAGCCATTCCACGGTGACGGGTGTTCCGGCATCCACCTTGTCGATGATCACGAAATAGGAGTTGCGGATAAAATAGACCTCGCGCTCAGCCCGCGTGACTTCGGGTGAAAGGCTTTGGTAGGCTGGCGTCGCGTCGCCATGGATGAAGATGTGATCGCCGCGTTCTTGGGCCGCGACGATGCGCCCGTTTGCGGCCATCGCCTTCGATTTATCCGTCTCCGCGTACTGGCCTTTGCCATTGATCGTGATTGCATTTTTCGACCGGGTCTGCCGACGCCAGTTACGGTGCATGGAGGAGTTGAACGCAACGTAGTGACCTGACTGTATAGCCAGGTCTTCGCCATAGGCCGCCAAGCAGAATGCGTTCTGATCGCCATGCGAGTGGCTGATCGATCCATAGGGTGAGGATTTGAAGACAAACTGAATGTGATTGTCCGGGTCGCTCATGGCGTGCTGAACGCCAACCCAGCCAATTCCCTTAAAATGCCGAAGGCCGCTTTCGGGGGATGTCGCCTTTACCGTTGGCCAGTCCGTTCTGAAGGCGAGTTCGTCAAAGCGCACGTCCCACCAGCCCCAGTTGTAAAAATCACCCTCGGTTCCGGGGTTAAGACGCAGGTTCTCATCGCAATACCATTGGTAGGCGCCGTTCCCGGTTACACCGCCGAACTGGCGCAAGTTCAACCCGATCTTGATGCAGGTGAGATCGCCCATTGTGCTGTCGTCACCGAAAGTCGCGCGTCGGGTATTGGGCGCCTTGCAGAAGAGGGGAAAGTCCGCCGTATTTTGGAAGAAGGGCCGTTGGTAGAGATCGAGCCCGGTGTAGGACTTCAGCCAGTTTGCGGCATCGAGCAGGTAAGAGATACCTGTCATCCAATAGTGCGGACCCTCGGCCCAGCCACCGTCGCCATCGCCCCAGGGCGAATAGACCGTGAACAGAAACTCGATGCTGTAGTTCAGCCAATCGCGCGCCTCGTCGTCTGGGTCATCGCCCAGAAGCGCGATGCAAGCCGGGATGATGGTGGCCGAGACCGAGCGGACCGCGTGGCTGTCGTAGGGAAACAGGTGGATTTTGGCATTCAGGATCGCGTGATCGGCTATCTCGCGCGTCCGCTCCAGAAGGGCAGTCCGGACCGTTTCGCGCTCGTCCTCGCTCAAGTCGTTGTAGAGCCAATCGTATCCCCAGGCGAGCGCGTTGCATACGCGGTAGGCCCACTCGTCGGTGTAAGCGCGTGAGGTGACACCCATCGGGTCCCAGGATGCCACCTCCATCAGCCAGTCTTTGGCGCGGGCGGTCATTTCCGCGTCGTCAGTTACCTTGCCACCAACCGCGAGGTGGCGGATGGCGTACCAAAGCTCTTGCAGATCGATATAGGTTTGCCGCCAGACTGCGGCGACGCGCTTGTTATCGGGGTATCCCGCAGGCTCTGACATGACGGCACGGTCCATCCACGGAAGTACCGACTTTTCGTAGAACGTCTCCCAAGTACAATGCGACGGATCAGCCTTCACCGCCTCTTTGAATTCCGCCAATCTTTCTGGCGTCATCCATAGGCGCGGGTGGGCGCTGATGGCGCGATCAAATCTTTGGTCGCGCGGCGAAAGTGGCGTTTCAGGAAGGTCCGGCGCAACAACAAAGCTGCGCGTGGTGCTCCAGGTGCTCGACCGTGCGTTTGCGGCTGCGTCCCAGGTGGCGTATGCCCAGTGGTAAGCGCCCGCCTCCAGTGGCACATCCGGTGTAAAGAAATTCAGCGGAAGACCCGGGTAGGTCCGTGTCGTTTTCTTGGGAAATGCGGGGTCGGTTGAAATGCGCAGGACGTAGTGCGCCTCATCGTCAATGACCGGAATCCAGGTAAACCGGGGCGGGTTCTCGACCACATCACGCTTTGAATCCGGCGTATATTGGACGGTCAGACGACCGGCTTTGGGTTCGTCAAGCAACGGCAAAGTGTTACCCGGCATTGGAGTGCGTACCTGTGTCATGTGACGTCCTGAATGGGTGCGGGCGACACGCCATGCGCCGCCCACTCCGGGTGGGACTCAGCCGCCGTACTGGCGGTTGTAGGCCGATTGCATCACAGCCATCAGATCTTGCCAGCCAAGCCGATCAAGCTGCGCGAGGTAGTCATCCCATTCAGCTTCCACATCGCCGTTGCCAAGGATCCAGCTCTGCTGACGCTCCAGCATATAGTCGCGGATCGTACCCCAGGTGCGGTCATAGACCCGCTGCTCATCGCCATTGAACGCGACGCCCAGGAAGTCAGGGATCAGATAGTCACCCTCGTCGTAGAGCTTGATGCCTTCCTGCGCGAACTCATTGGTCCACTGCCATTCATAGTTGTAGTCCTGGAAGTAGCCACGACCCTGAAGCTGCGCCCCGACCTGGTACAGCGAGCGGTTGACCGGGCCTGCATCGAGGAACTCCTGCTTAAAGACTGGTTCGCCGTCGACCATGTCATAGTGTATCCCTTCGACGCCGAAATTGGCCAGGCGGCGACCCTCTTCGGTGAACCAGAAGTCAAAGTACTTGATCGTTTCGACGACGTTTTGGTTGGTGTGTCCAATCGCCCAACCATCGGGTTTGACCAGGATGCGGCGATGCTCCTGGATCCGGCGGCCCGAGGGGGATGCGGGCGGCAACATGGCCTTGAACTCGAACCCGTCGATCTCGCTCGACAGACTGTTGTAGCCGCCGGTGGAGGCAAACCAGTCGTGGGTCGCACCGCCCAGGTTTTCGGACAACAGGAAGTCGCGGGCTGACGATCCTCGGGTAAACACCTCGGCATCGATCAGACCTTCGGCATACCAGCGCGCCAGATTCTTGATCCCTTCGCGGTAGCCTTCGCCGACATATCCATGGTCGACCTTTCCATCCTCAACAAGGAAGTCATGGTAGGTATCCGACCCATGGGCGCGACCGTCCCACAGGGTGACCAGGCGGATAAGCTCGGGCCACTGACGGGCAAAGAACGGCACCTCGTCGGCCAGACCATTACCGTTGGGGTCCTGTGTCTTGAAGGCACGCAGCACGTTCTCGTACTCTTCCACAGTTTGAGGAACCTCAAGGCCCAGTGCGTTGAGCCAGTCCGTGCGGATCCAATAGGCGCGGCCATACTTCCCGTCCGGCAGATACGGAATGTAGTACATCTGACCATCGGCGGCCTTTACAGCCGCTTCGATGTCAGGACGCTGGGCATAGTAAGCGGCGATGTTGGGCGCGTGCTCGGCAATCAGGTCGTTGAGCGGGACGAAAGCGCCTTCTGGCCCGTACTGGTTCACGAAATCCCGAATGCGGCTTGAACCGACAATGTCGGGGATATTGCCGGATGCCAGCATAAGGTTGAGCGCTTCGGTCCGGCCCGTATTTTCGTCCGTCCGCATGTTCGCGCCGACAGTATCATTGATCAGGTGGATACCGGTCAGTTCGCGTGCTTTTTGTTCAACCGGCCAGTCTTCTTCATAGATCGGATAGCGTGCGTGGTTCATCTGGATAGTCAGCTCCAGCGGTTCTTCAACGATCGGCAGATGGCCGTCAGCCAACGATGGCGACGCGATCGCCGTTGTGGCCATGATCGCCGCTAAAAGGCTTAGATGTTTCATGGTTTCCTCCCTATAAAAGCCCTGGATTACTCTTTGACGCCGCCGAGAAGGATGCCCTTCTCGAAGTACTTCTGGATAAATGGGTAGACGATCAGCACCGGGATGATCGAACAGACGATGATGGCAGCCGTGACCGTCTCGGCACTGAAGCCCGCTGCGGTCTGAACGATGGCGAACTCATCGTCGTCGCTGAGATTGGCGATGGTGTGGCGCAGAAAGACCTGCAGCGGAATCTTGTCTTCGCTTTGGAGAAGCACCATCGCCCAGAAGAACCCGTTCCAGCGCGACACAATGCAAAACAGGGTGATGGTCGCAATGGCTGGTTTTGAAAGGGGAACATACACCTTCCAGAGCACCTGGAAGTCGTTGGCCCCGTCCATACGCGCAGCTTCTTCAAAGCTCTGCGGGATCGCCTCGAAGAAGTTGCGCAAGAGGATGATGTTGAACGCATTGACTGCAAAGGCGATGATGATGCCGAACATGCTGTCCAGCAGGCCCAGATCCCGCATGTTCAGAAAGAACGGGATCAGCCCGGCGTTGAACCACAGCGTAAACGCGATGAAGAGGTTGAAGAACCGCCGTCCCTTCAACTGTGGGCGTGAAAGAGCATAGGCGCCGGGAATGATGAAGGCCAAGCTCATCAGCGTCCCGCCGATGGTATAGATGAATGTGTTGCGGTAGCTGATCCAAAACTGCGGATCCGTCAGGATGTAGCCATAGGCTTCCATGGTTGCGTCGATCGGGGTCAACACAACCCTCCCCGCCTGCGCCGCAAATCCCGAGCTGAAGGAAACGGCGGCGATGTAAATAAAGGGGTACAGCGTCGCGGCGGTGAACATCCCGATCAGGACGGAAACGACAATCGCAAACATCTTGTCGCCGCGTGAGTAGAGGTTCCAGTTCATCATCGGTGAAGCCCCCCTACCAGAGTGAGGTGCGCGAGAAGCGGCGCGACAAGGTGTTGGCGGTCATGACGAGGGCGAAGGCGACGACAGCATTGAAGAGACCGGCGGCCGCGGCCAAATCATACTGACCGGATTGCAGACCCTGGCGGTAAATCCAGGTGTTCACGACATCCGCGGTCTCGTAGGTGCTGGGTTGGTAGAGCAGGATGACAAGCTCGAACGATACTTCCATGATGTTGCCGATGCGAATGATCAACATGATCAGGATGGTCGGCAGGATCGAGGGGATCGTGATCTTCCACATCATCTGCCACCGATTGGCCCCGTCGACGACGGCACTTTCGTAGAGTGAGGGGTTCACGCCCGCAATCGCGGCAAGGAACACGATGGAGCCAAAACCCGCTTCCTGCCAGATGCCCGTGCCGACGAAGATGGGCCGGAACCACTCGGGCTGGGTCAGGAAATAGACGGGGTCGAGCCCAAACCAGCCGATGATCGTGTTGACGATGCCGGCGGTGGGCGAAAAGGCGGTTATGACAATCCCGGCAATGATGACCGAAGAGATGAAGTGCGGCAGATATACGATTGTCTGCGCTGTCCGTTTGTAGCTGGCGTTCAGGATCTCATTGAACATCAGCGCCAGGATAATGGGTGCCGGGAACGCAAAGATCAGGTTCAACGCGCTGATGTAGATCGTATTTCGTACGGCACGCAGGAATTGATCGTTTCCGAACAAGACCTCGAAATGCTCCCACCCGATCCACGGGCTGTCCGCGACACCACGAAAGATCGAATAGTCTTTGAACGCGATCTGAAGCCCGTACATTGGCTTGTAGAGAAAGACGATGAACCAAACGATCGTTGGCAATAGCATCACGTAGATCTGCCACTCGCGCTTGAAGTGGTCGAGTGTGCGGGTCCAACGGTCATCCCGCATGTCCTTGGTTCTCGCACGGCGCACCTCGACGCCCGGATGCGAGATTGACGGTGCGATGTTGGTGCGCTCGTCCGCCATCGACCTAGCCCTCCAGGTTCAGGGCGCGGCCGGTATCGGCGTCGAATACCTTTACCATCGACGCCGGAACATGCACTTCGGCGACGCCGGACAGATGGCCGATGTCCCCGCTTGTGTCGGTCTTGAAAACCAGTTCCTCTTCCCCGAAGCGCGCATGTAGCAGGGCCTCGGATCCCAAGGGTTCCACAAGATCGAGCGCAATCGGCAATGTGGAGGTCTGATCGCCCGGGGCCAAGGTCACATGCTCGGGGCGAATACCGACAATGACGTCGCGTCCGGCATGACCGTTAATGGCACGGTTCAGCTTGATTTCGATGCCCCCGATATCGGCACCTGACGATGTCAGCGTGCCCTTCATTTGGTTCATCGGGGGTGAGCCCAGAAATCCAGCGACGAAGATGTTGGCCGGGTTGTTAAAGAGTTGCATCGGCGTGCCGACCTGCTCGATCCGGCCATCGTTCATGACAACGATGCGGTCGGCCAGCGTCATCGCCTCGACCTGATCGTGGGTGACATAGACCGACGTTACACCAAGACGGTTGTGCAGCCGCTTAATCTCCGCCCGCATCTGCGTGCGCAGCTTCGCGTCAAGGTTTGAGAGCGGTTCGTCGAACAGGAACACCTTAGGGTGGCGAACAATCGCGCGTCCCATGGCAACGCGCTGGCGCTGCCCGCCGGATAGATCTGCCGGGCGGCGTTCAAGGTAGGCTGTCAGTCCCAGGATCTCCGCGACCTCGGCAATTGTCGTCTTGATCTGGTGCTTTGGCATGCGCCGGATGCGCAGACCAAACGCCATGTTGTCAGCAACGTTCAAATGCGGATAAAGCGCATAGTTCTGGAACACCATCGCTACATCGCGGTCCTTGGGTGCGATGCGGTTGACCCACCTGCCGTCGATGCTGATGTCGCCCGAGGTAATGTCTTCCAGACCTGCTATCATGCGAAGCATGGTGGATTTGCCGCAGCCCGATGGCCCGACCAGCACCACGAACTCTTGCTCATGTACCTCAAGGTCGACGCCATGTACGACTTCCAGCGCGCCATACGCTTTGACGATACCGTTTAGACTGACGCCAGCCATTTTCCCTCCCTAGTGCCCCGCTTCGCAGAGCCCGCTTTGCACGGTTGATTCGCTGCCGATTGCCAACTGGTATACTAGAAAAAAACTAGAATACTAGTCTGGTATACTAGTTCATACTCTGCTAGGTCGTACTCAATTCCGAATTGGAAGGGAAACTTGATGGCTCAGGTGACGACCCTTGGTGAACGGCGCACTAGTGTGGACGACGTGTTTGACTATTTGCATGACGAGATTACCTCGCTGCGTCTAAAACCCGGCGATCGAATTTCCGAGGCCGAGATTGCTGCCCGGTTCAGCGTGTCTCGCCAGCCGGTACGTGATGCGTTCAGCCGCCTTGCCAATCTCGATCTGTTGCTCATCCGTCCGCAGCGCGCGACCGAGGTTCGCCGCTTTTCCATGCGCGAGATCGAGAAGTCCCGCTTTGTCCGCGCGTCTGTCGAAAAAGAAGTGTTGCGGCGGGCGGCCGACCGATGTGACGCGTTGGGATGCACAAATCTCGACGCTGCGCTCGCACAGCAGGAAACCGTCGTTGCCGCAGGAGATGTTGAGCGTTTCGGCCAGCTTGACTACGAGTTTCACCGGACGCTCTGCGCGATCTCCGGTACCGATTACGCGTTTGACGTGATCCTCACCGAGAAGGCCAAGATCGACCGGCTCTGCATGCTGGGCATCGAGAAAGAGCAGCGTTTGCCGGTCCTGCTCTCTGATCACCGCGCAATGGCGGAGGCCGTGAAGGCCAATGATGCCGATGGCGTGGTGGCCGCAGGGATGCTGCACCTCTCGCGGCTCGATGAAACCATTGCCCGGATCTCGACCACAAATGCCAACTACTTCGAGCACTCCGAGGTTTAACGGCGCGCGATCAACGACAGGATGGCGACGCGGGTGCCGCGAAACAACAGGATTTCCAAGCGAGTGGTCGATGTCCGTAACAACCGACAGCCAGAACTACGCAAACACGCCAGCGCCCGGCGCGCGAGACGTGTTTACGCTGGCCTGGCCAATGACACTGAAGGCAGTGTTTCTGCATGGGACCGTGGTGATCGACGGGTATCTCCTGTCCTCACTGGGCGAGGCCGCGCTGGCGGCAATGGGTCTGGCCGCAGCCACAGGTGGGATCGCGCTTGGCGTGATATTCGCCTTTTCGCACGCGATGCAGATCCGCACCGCACAGCTGTTTGGTACCGGCGATCCGGTTCGGCTGAAATCGGTCCTGGTGGGCGGCCTTGCGCTGAGCACGGGCATCGGGCTTTTGGGTGTGGGGGCGATTCTGACCATTGGAGATGCTCTGGTCACCTACCTCGCGCCGACACAAAGTATTGCGAGCGACGCGCGAACTTATCTGACCATTTTTGCGGCGGTCATTCTGGCCGAGGCGATCGGCCAATGCATTGCAAGTTTTTTCAACGGGTGCGGTCGCAGCAAACTGCCGCTGTACGGCTATTGCCTGTCCGTGCCGGTGAACATCGTGGCGAGTGTCGGACTGATCCACGGGCTGTGGGGGCTTCCCGCGCTGGGCGTGGCCGGGGCCGCTATGGGCAGCGCCATCGCCATTTCCCTTCAAACCGTACTCTGGGCCCTGTTGCTGCTCCGCCTCAACGGGGGTCTGCGCAAGGTTGCAGGCTGGCATCACGGCACGTTCGGCACAACGCTCAAGCGCCATACGGTGTTTTCGATGCCGATCGCGGCGACGTTCATCAGTGCCACGCTCGCCACCCACGTCTGCTCGCTGATCTACGCCAATATGGCTCTCACGGATTTTGCAGCTCTTACGTTGATTGCGCCTTGGAACATGGTGACCGGTCAGATCAGCATGCAATGGACCCAGGCCACGGGCATCATCGTGGCGCAGCTTCTGGGCAGGGGCACAAGCGAACGCGTGCTCGATCTTTTCCTTTCGCGCGCCTGGCGTGGGGCGTTTGTCACTGCGGGTGTCGTGGCTGCGATCTTCCTGGCGATGTGTCTTTCGCTACAGTGGATCTATCCCAGCCTCGCCCCCGAAACCCGCGCGGTTCTGTTCGGTTTTTTGCCCATCCTGCTGGCTCTGCAATTTCCCCGTGCCACGAATGCCATTTGTGGCAACACGTTGCGCGCGGCGGGCGACACGATTTATGTGATGCACATTTTCCTCTGGTCGCAATGGGCCTTCCGCGTGCCGGCGACCGCGCTCCTCGTTTTATACTTCGAGGTCTCTGCCTTTTGGATCTTGTCGCTTTTTCTCTGGGAGGAGCTCCTCAAGTTTCCCGCATTCCACCGCCGTCTTTGGCGCGGCGACTGGAAGCGGTCGGAAGTTGCGGCGTGACGTAAACGCACCCGCCAGTGTTACGTATCTTGGGAGGTATCGATGCTCAAAACAAACCTGCGCCGGGCGGTCGATCCGCGCCACGCAAAAACCATGGACACCAGCGAACTCAGGGCCGAGTTCCTGATCGATGATCTGTTTCAGGACGACAAGGTCTGTCTGGCCTACTCGCAATATGACCGGATGATCGTCGGCGGTGCTACACCCAAGAGCGGACCGCTGACCATCGACGGCGTCGATCAGACGGGTACGCCCTCGTGGCTCGACCGGCGTGAGGCGGTCTTGGTCAACCTGGGATCGTCGGGCACCGTCAAGGCCGACGGAGAGAGTTACAATTTGGGCCGCTGCGATATGCTTTATCTGGGCATGGAGAGCGGGCCCGTGACGGTGAGCGGACCGGACGCGCATTACTACATCATTTCAGCACCCGCTCATCGCAAGATCCCGTCTCGACTGGTAACCATCGAAGACGCGGCGCAGGTGCCACTTGGCGGGCGTGACACGTCAAACGAGCGTGTGATTTATCAGTTCGTCCATCCCGCCGTGATGGAGAGTTGCCAGATCGTCATGGGGTTGACCAAGCTGGGCACCGGGTCGGTATGGAACACCATGCCCGCGCACCACCACGAGCGGCGGTCCGAAGCGTATCTTTACCTCGACCTCCCCGAAGATCAAAACATTGTGCATATCATGGGGGAACCGACGGAAACCCGCCACATGATCCTGCGCAACGAGCAGGCCGTGTTGTCGCCACCATGGTCGATCCATTGCGGGGCTGGCACGTCGTCCTACAGCTTTATCTGGGCCATGGCGGGCGATAACATCGACTACACCGATGTCGACATGGTCCCAATGGAGACGTTGCGATGAACCGATTCTCCCTGAACGGATCGCGGGCGTTCGTGACAGGGGCGAATACCGGAATCGGTCAGGCCATTGCTGTCGATCTGGCGGGTCACGGCGCGGAAGTGATCGCCGTAGGGCGGTCATCGATGGACGAAACGCTGGCGGCTGTTTCCGACGTGGGCGGCACTGTGATACCGCTGAAAGCCGATCTTGGGACTGTCGCGGGCGCAACGGATGCCTTCACCCAGGCACTTGAACGCACGGGCCCTGTGGACATACTGGTCAACAATGCCGGCATCATTCGCCGGGCGGATAGTCTCGACTTCACCGAAGAAGATTGGGACGCCGTGATGCAGATCAACCTCAAGGTCGTCTTCTTCCTGTCTCAGGCCTTTGCCAAGGCTCGGATCGCCGCAGGGCAGGGCGGCAGCATCATCAACATAGCCTCGCTTTTGTCCTTTCAGGGCGGGATCCGTATCCCCTCCTACACGGCGTCCAAAAGCGGGATGGCGGGCCTTACGAAAACGCTGTCGAATGAGTGGTCAGCGCAGGGTATCACGGTTAATGCCGTCGCACCCGGCTACGTCGTCAGCAACAATACCGAGGCCCTGCGCACAGACCCCGCGCGCAATCAGGCCATCCTTGAGCGTATCCCCCTGGGCCGCTGGGCCGAGCCCAACGATATCTCCGGCGCGGTGACCTATCTTGCCTCACCGGCCGCGCGCTATGTAACCGGCATCACGCTGCCCGTGGATGGC
>JBCCYF010000048.1:0-30385 GCA_039190275.1 Pseudomonadota bacterium
CTGTGCGATGCACCTTAGCCGCCTGGCGGAGGAGCTGGTGATTTGGTCCTCGGCCCAATTCCGGTTTGTCGCACTTTCCGACCGGTTTTCGACCGGCTCCTCGATTATGCCACAGAAGAAAAACCCGGATGCGGCCGAACTTATCCGTGCCAAAGTCGGACGCATCCTGGGGGCGCAGGTCGGGCTGACGATGGTCATGAAGGGGCTGCCGCTGACGTACTCCAAGGATATGCAAGAGGACAAGGAACAGGTTTTTGACGCCGCCGACAGTCTGATGCTGGCCCTTGCCGCGATGACCGGAATGGTGAGGGATATGACCGCCAACCGGTCCGCCCTGGCCGCGGCCGCGGGGCAGGGCTTTTCGACGGCAACGGATCTGGCTGACTGGCTGGTCCGGGAGTTGGGCCTGCCGTTCCGCGAGGCGCACCACGTAACCGGCAGCCTTGTGAAACTGGCTGAGGATCACGGTACTGACCTTGATGGTCTGACGGTGCCGCAGATGCAGAGCATCCATCCGGGGATAACGGAAAATGTCTTCTCGGTGCTGGGCGTCGAAAACTCGGTCTCCAGCCGTATCAGCTATGGGGGAACCGCGCCGGTTCGAGTGCGCGAACAGGTGGCGCGGTGGCGCGACATCCTGAGTTAGCAACGGTTTAGGTCAATGGGCACAAGGATCTTCGACATGACGTGCAGAATACTCCTGCTGTTCGCCACCCTCGTCGGCTGCGGCATAAAGGGGGATCCGCTCCCTGTTGAGCCGACGGTCTCGGGGCGCGCAGAGATCGGAATAACAACCACCATCGGTGGGTAGCGCGGCGGGACCACGCGCCTGAATGCATCGTAATTATTGAAAATGTTCCTGATATGTTCTATGTATTAACAGAACATCAATTTGGGAGCAGGACCATGCAGCTTTCTCTCTTTGACCAGAGGCGCGATGCGGTTTCCGTCCAGGACAGCAACGACTACCATGTTCTACCGGTGACGGAAAAACAGCTTCGGTTTGCCCGGCAGCTGGCGACCCGGACCAGCACCGAACTTCCGGCGGAGGTGCAGGGCAATCGTCGGCTTCTGTCACAGTGGATTGATGCGCATGCCCGCAGGACATCGCCGCGCGCATCGGCATTTTCAAACTACCCGTCGTCCAAACAGGTCGCCTTTGCCGAACGACTGGCGCGAGTGAAACGGCGCGACATTCCGCAAGCCTGCTTTCGTGACCGCGTATTGATGTCAAAATGGATCGATACCGTGCGCTAAACCGGTATAAATCGTTTCGACCGAATGTTGAAACGCCTTCGCGGGCGTGAAGGGGGCACGCCAATGAAGAGATATCCACGTGACATGCATGGGTTTGGCGCAACGCCCCCGGATCCGCAATGGCCCGGTGGCGCAAAGATCGCCGTCCAGATCGTCCTGAACTATGAGGAGGGGGGCGAGAACAACATCCTTCACGGCGATGCGGCATCCGAGGCATTTCTATCCGAAATCGTCGGGGCAGCGGCCTGGCCTGGTCAGCGCCATTGGAACATGGAGACAATCTATGAATACGGTGCCAGGGCCGGATTCTGGCGGCTGCACCGGCTGCTCAGGGATGTTCCGGTAACAGTATACGGTGTTGCGACCGCACTGGCGCGCGCGCCTGCACAGGTCGCAGCGATGCAGGATGCCGGATGGGAAATCGCGAGCCATGGACTGAAGTGGATCGAGTACAAAGATGCCACCCCCGAAGCGGAGGCCGCCGATATGGCCGAGGCCATTCGCCTCCACACCGAAGTGACCGGCAGCGCGCCGCGCGGCTGGTATACTGGCCGTTGTTCTGAAAACACCGTCCGCCTGGCAGCAGATACCGGACAGTTCGCCTATGTCGCGGACAGTTATGCCGATGACCTGCCGTATTGGATGGAATTCGGCGCACGTGATCAGCTGATTGTTCCCTACACGTTGGACGCCAACGATATGCGGTTTGCCACGCCGCAGGGGTTTAACGCGGGCCAGCAGTTTCTGGACTATTTGCGCTCCGGTTTTACGGCGCTTTATCGCGAGGGGGTCGAAGGGCAACCCAAGATGATGTCGGTCGGCCTGCATTGCAGACTGGTCGGCCGCCCGGGCCGGGCCGAAGCTTTGCGCGCGTTCCTTGACTTCGCCCAGGGCCACGAAGGGGTCTGGTTTGCCACGCGCGAGCAGATCGCGGCGCATTGGAAACGGACGCATCCGCATGTCCGGCGAGAGCGGCCAAGCCGGATGGATCGGGACACGTTTGTCACCCGTTACGGTGGCATTTTCGAACATTCGCCCTGGATTGCCGAGGCAGCGCATGATTTGGAGCTTGGGCCCGCCCATGATTGCGCCGTGGGGTTGCACAATGCGCTGGCACGGGCATTCCGGTCGGCGGACGAACGCAAGCGGCAGGATGTGCTGAAGGCGCACCCGGATCTGGCGGGAAAACTCGCGCAAGCCAAGCGACTGACCGCTGACAGCGCGTCCGAGCAAGCCTCGGCGGGGCTGGATATGTTGACGGATGCCGAACGCGCCCGGTTCTCAACCCTCAACACTGCCTATGTCTCGAAATTCGGTTTCCCGTTTATCATCGCGGTGCGGGATCACTCCAAAGCCAGCATCCTTGAGGCATTTGAGAACCGGCTCAACGCCGATCATGCAACTGAATTTGCCGAAGCCTGCTCCCAGGTCGAGCGTATCGCGCTCCATCGCTTGCGGGATGTTCTACCGTGACCCGCACTCTGCGCACCCGGCACCTGACCGCAGAGCTTTTTGCCCCGTTCGGTGATGTGCTTGAGGCCGCCGGTCCGCCCGATGTGCTGATCAACCAAGGGCGTTGCGGACGGCATCACGATTTGGCGCGGTTGGATTTCGGATCCGGGCAAGCGGGGATCAGCGTGTTTGACGCGCAGGCGCGAAGCTTTCCGTTCTTACTGGACATGATGGAGCGTCACCCCGAAGGCAGCCAAGCCTTTGTCCCTATGCATCAGAATCCCTATCTGGTCACCGTTGCGCCCGACGCAGATGGAACGCCGGGCAGGCCCTTTGCCTTGCTGGCGCAGCCCGGACAGGGGATCAACCTGCATCGCAACACCTGGCACGGGGTCTTGTGCCCGTTGGCCGAACCCGGCCTGTTTGCCGTGGTTGATCGCATTGGGGATGGCACGAACCTGCAGGAACACTGGTTTGAGGTGCCCTGGACGATTGAACCGGGCGAATAGCAACAGTGCCGATGAACTGAACCGAAGACGTCTGCTCTACCCGGTTTTGCCGCTATTCCCGATCCCGCGCCGACAGCGGCATATGGCGGTTGACGTCCTTATAGAGCAGGTACCGGAACGGCCCCGGGCCGCCTGCATAGCAGGCTTGCGGACAAAAGGCGCGAAGCCACATGAAATCTCCGGCTTCGACCTCCACCCAGTCCTGATTCAGGCGATAAACTGCCTTACCCTCCAGAACGTAGAGCCCGTGCTCCATCACGTGGGTCTCCAGAAACGGGATCACAGCGCCGGGCTGCAGTGTCACGATATTCACATGCATATCGTGACGCATGTCGCCTGGGTCGACAAAACGGGTCGTGGTCCATGCGCCGCCGGTATCCGGCATGGCAACGGGTG
Organism: Pseudomonadota bacterium; assembly: GCA_039190275.1. Taxonomy (GTDB): domain Bacteria; phylum Pseudomonadota; class Alphaproteobacteria; order Rhodobacterales; family Rhodobacteraceae; genus Halovulum. The sequence continues at coordinate 3,615 of JBCCYF010000048.1, forward strand.
TCACGTCCTGTTCGTTGGTGATAATTGGTTCGGGAGGTGCCAGACCGTCCGCGGGCACATAGGTTTTGCGGATCCAGTGGAACTGCGCAACCACCTCGCCGTCGTTCCAGAGCCGCCAGTTTGCACCGGCGGGCACATGGGCAAATCCGCCCGGGTCTAGCTGGTGTGGAGTATCGCCTATGGTCAGTGTGACATTGCCACTCAGCACAAACAATGCACCTTGCGCCGAGCGATCAGGCTCGGGGGCGTTGCTGCCACCGCCCGGCTGAACCTCCATCAGATATTGTGAAAAGGTCTCTGCGAACCCGCTCATGGGGCGTGCAAGCACCCACAGCCGTGTCGCCTCCCAATGAGGAAGACAACTGGCCACGATGTCCCGCAGGGTACCTTTGGGCAGTACGGCATAAGCGTTGGTGAAAACGGCCCGACCCGACAGCAGATCCGACTGCGGCGGATGACCCCCGCGCGCTGCGGCATAGCCTGGTTTTCTCATGACAACTCCCCCCGGGTGCGGCGACCTAACCCCGCCTGAATAGAGGGTTGTGCCAGGCCGGAACAGACCGCAACCTGCGATTTTCGGCGAACGCCAATCCTGTCACAAAACATTGGCTTTCGCATAGAGCTATTTCTGTTATTCGCGAAATATGGAAAATGTGATTGCAACACGCTTGTCGGTTCTGGGCCATGCACAAAGGTTAGTGCTGTTTCGCCTGTTGATGCGACGATACCCGGATCACGTCGCCGCCGGGGAGCTTGCACGGGCGCTTGACCTCAAGGCGAGCACGCTTTCGTCATATCTGGCATCAATGATGCAGGCGGGCCTGGTCCGGCAAATGCGGTCCGGTACGTCGCTGCGCTATGCCATCAATATGGCGGTGGCGCGCGAGACATTCGACTATCTCATACTGGATTGTTGCCGGGGCCGCCCGGATGCCTGTTCGCCCGTCTCGATCGCAGCGCGACGCCAGCAGGATCGCAAGTTCAGTGTGCTGTTCATCTGCACCGGCAACTCCGTACGCTCCATCTTTGCCGAGGCGATCCTGCGGGCGGAGGCTGGCACGCGTTTCGAGGCGTTTTCCGCCGGAATTGCACCAAAACCGAACCTTGATCCAATAGCGCTCGACGTTCTGGGCGCAATGAACGTCGACGCAACCGGCCTAAAGACACGGCACGTGGCCGAGTTTCAGGTAAGGGGCGCGCGGCGGTTGGATTTCATATTTACTCTCTGCGATCACGCGGCAAATCAGGAGTGTCCGGCCTGGACCGGGACGCCAATCAGCGCGCACTGGGGCATCCCCGATCCGCCCGGCGCACAGACGGGCAACGGCAACGCACACACTGCCTATCGACAGGCATTCGATAAGCTGCGAAGCCGCATCCTCGACTTCATCGCCCTTCCCCTTGAGACGATGGAACCACTTTCCATACAGCAGGCCGCGGACCGGATCGGCTGTGCCGAAACTCCCACCGCAGCATGACAGACGGATGCAAGACAGCGGCCGAAGCGGGGTCGGAATGAGCGCCGGCGCAGGTCCCAATGGCCTTGCCGCCTATGTTGCCGTGACAGCGGCTTACTGGGCGTTCATGCTCACCGACGGTGCATTGCGTATGCTGGTGCTTTTGCACTTTCACACCCTGGGCTTTACACCGTTTCAGCTGGCCAATCTGTTTGTGCTCTACGAGGTTGCGGGGATCGTCACCAACCTGTCGGCCGGATGGATTGCCGCACGGTTCGGACTGACGAGCACACTTTATGCCGGATTGGCGCTTCAGGTGATCGCGCTTCTTGCGTTGGCGCAGCTTGACCCGCAATGGGCTGTTGGTGTGTCGGTGGCTTATGTGATGGCGGTGCAGGGCGCCAGCGGAGTGGCCAAGGACCTTGCCAAAATGTCCTCAAAATCCGCTGTGAAGCACCTTGCGCCCGCAAACGGCGCCGGGCTGTTCAAATGGGTCGCGGTGCTGACCGGATCCAAAAATGCCGTCAAAGGCATGGGGTTCCTGCTGGGCGCCGCACTGCTGGCCACCGTTGGCTTCGTCTTCGCGGTGCTGGCGATGGCACTTGCCCTGGCCGGAATTCTGGTGGCTGTCCTGATCGCCATGCCATCGGGCCTTCCCAAAGGCCGTAAAGGGGCAAAGTTTTCGGAGGTTTTCTCAAAAGATGCCAATGTCAACTGGCTCTCCGTGGCGCGGATCTTCCTGTTCGGGGCCCGTGATGTCTGGTTTGTGGTTGGTATCCCGATCTACTTCTATTCCGTGCTGTCCGATGGGACCGAGGCCGGCAATCGATCTGCATTTTTTATCATCGGCACATTCATGGCTGTGTGGATCATTCTGTACGGCGCCGTGCAGGCCGCAACTCCAAGGCTTTTGCGGGCCGACACGCGTGGCGAGGCGGAGTTGATCGGCGCGGCCCGCGGGTGGGCTGCACTGTTGTTTATGGTTCCCGCCATTCTGACGGTGGCGGCACTTCTCTCACCCCAGCCGCAACCCTGGCTGACCGTCACCCTGGTGACCGGGCTGCTGGCGTTCGGTGCAGTATTTGCTGTCAACTCATCACTCCATTCCTACCTGATACTGGCCTTTACGCGGGTGGACCGCGTCACCCTGGATGTCGGATTTTACTACATGGCCAATGCGGCCGGGCGATTGACGGGAACGCTGTTGTCCGGGTTGACCTATCAGATTGGCGGCCTGGCCCTGATGTTGGGGGCGGCTGCGGCGATGGTGGGTGTATCGGCCTTGTCCGCAGGTCGGCTGCGCCCCCGACCGACCGATCCGGCCACCGCATGAGTGTATTTGAACGCTATCTGTCGATTTGGATCGCATCGGCTATGGTGGCCGGTATCGTGTTGGGCAGCCTTTTGCCCCGGCTGATCCAATTGATCGCGGCAAGCGAGGTCGCAGGCGTCAACCTTGTGGTGGCGGTGCTGATCTGGGCCATGGTCTATCCGATGATGGTCGGCGTCGACCCGGGGTCCCTGAAACAGGTCGCGCGGCAACCCAAGGGCCTCGCCATAACGTTAACCATGAACTGGCTCATCAAGCCCTTTACGATGGCCGCCCTGGCCGTTTTGTTTTTCGAAGTCGTGTTTGCCGATTGGATCGAACCACAGGATGCGCAGCAATATATCGCGGGCCTGATCCTGTTGGGCGCAGCACCCTGTACAGCCATGGTCTTTGTCTGGTCACAACTGACCAGCGGCGATGAAAACTACACTTTGGTACAGGTGTCGGTAAATGACCTGGTGATGGTCTTTGCCTTTGCACCGATCGTTGCGTTTCTACTGGGGCTCACCGACATCATCGTCCCGTGGGAGACGCTGGTCCTGTCGGTCGTTCTGTTTGTCGCATTGCCGCTGGCGGCCGGGATCTGGACCCGCAAGACGTTGCGGACACCTGCCCGCATTGACGCGTTCACTGCGCGGGCAAAACCCTGGTCCGTGATCGGCCTGATCGCCACGGTCGTGATCCTGTTCGGACTTCAGGGCCAGGTGATCCTGGAGCGGCCATTTGTCATCGCGATGATCGCCGTTCCCATCCTGATCCAATCCTACGGGATCTTCGCAGTCGCCTATGCCGCAGCCTTTGTCATGAAAGTACCGCACCGGATCGCGGCACCCTGTGCGCTGATCGGGACATCCAACTTTTTTGAACTCGCAGTGGCGGTGGCCATCAGTTTGTTCGGACTGAATTCCGGCGCAGCGCTTGCGACGGTGGTGGGGGTACTGGTTGAAGTTCCGGTGATGTTGTCGCTGGTCGCCTTTGCAAACCGCACGCGGGTCCGTTTTGCATAGCCGTGGCTCAGGTCTGACCGCCACACAGTTCAAGTGCCGCAGCCACGATGCCAGGAACCGAGGGAAGTGACACCGCATAGGCGGGGCCCGTCGCGATAAAGCAATCCTCGGCGGTGACCCGGTCAACGGATCGCGCCCCAGACCCGGCAAACAAGGTGACCAGCGCCTCGGACTGGCTGCCAGTGCGGCGACACTCATCCACGATCAGGACGGCATCACAGCCGTCAGTTGCCGACAAAAGCTGCGCCTGCGGCAACGGGGCAATCCAGCGGAGGTCGACCACCCGCGCGGCCACGCCCCTGGTGTCGAGCCGTTGGGTTGCCTGCATCGAAAGATGCACGCCGTTGCCATAGGTGACGATGGCAAGGTCGGTGCCATCGCCGTGGATCGCAACCTCGCCCAGCGGTATGCGTTTGTCGGGCGGCGGGTAGACCCGCATCCACTGCCCGTCGCCATCCGCATGCAGGTCCCGCATTGGATAAAGGGCAATCGGTTCAACGAACACCACAACGCGCTGCTCTTGATGGGCCAGGCGCACGGCCTCGCGCAGCATCATTGCGGCATCGGCGCCGTTGGAGGGGCAGGCGATCACGATCCCGGGTATATCGCGTAGAACCGCAATGGAATTGTCGTTGTGAAAATGCCCGCCGAACCCTTTCTGATATGCCAACCCCGCGATCCTGAGCACCATTGGATTTGCGAACTGGCCGTTGGAAAAGAAGCTGAGCGTCGCCGCCTCGCCGCGCAGTTGGTCCTCGGCGTTGTGCAGATAGGCCAGGAACTGGATCTCGGGGATCGGCACGAAACCATTGTGGGCAAGGCCGATGGCCAGCCCCAGGATGGACTGCTCGTCCAGCAGGGTATCGATCACTCGGTCCGCCCCAAACCGCGCCTGTAGTTTCTGCGTGGCCCCGTAGACACCGCCCTTGCGACCGACGTCCTGCCCGGCAACGATGACTTCGGGGTGCTCCAGCATGATGTCCGTCAGGGCCCAGCCGATCAGCCTGTTCATGGTTTGGGGCGCGTCCATAGCGCGCAGATCGCTGCCCAACACCGTCTCACGCTCGTGCGGCGCAGGCCTGTTACGGGGCGAGGTTGCGCGTCCGGGCGGGATCAGACTGGCGGATACTTCGGCATAGCTTTCCAGATGCGGTTCCTGCACCACCTCCCGCGCGATCCGGGCGCAGAGTTCGCCGGCGTCGGCATAGATGTCGAGAACATCTTCGGGACGGCATGCGCCCGACCCGATCAGCAGACGTGCGCTGTGTAACAGCGGGTCATTTGCCTCATCAGCCTCGATGGCGCGGTTGTCGCGATAGCTTGCCTCGACATCCGAACCCGCATGCCCATGCAACCGCACGGTGCGCAGATGCAGGAAGACCGGTTTACGCAACCGCCGCACCTGATCTATGGCCTGATGCGATCTTTCCAGTGTCTGTGCAACATCTAGCCCGTCACAGGTCAGGTACGTCAGCCCAGCACGGTGGCTGAAGCTCGCGGCAATCCAGCCGTTCGGTGTAGGGGTTGAGATCCCGATACCGTTGTCCTCGCATACAAACAGTATCGGCATCGGGACCGATTGGTAGCTTGTCCAGCATGCCGTGTTGATCGCGCCCTGCGCCGTCGAATGGTTCGCCGAGGCATCACCAAAGGCGCAAATGACAATGCTATCGTCCGGCAGCGCCTTGTGCTGGGGTGGATTTCGGCGGGCCAGACCGATCGAATAGGCCGCGCCGACCGCCTTGGGCAGATGGCTGGCTATGGTTGAGGTCTGGGGCGGGATATTGAGCGCCTTGGAGCCCAGAACCTTGTGACGTCCACCGGATATCGGATCCAGAGAGGATGCGGCGAAACTGAGCAGGATATCCCGGACCGGATCTTGTCCTGGAACCTGCGCTGCGCGCGAGATTTGAAAGGCGGCATCCCGGTAGTGAAGAAACGCCATATCGGTGGGACGGGCGGCGTGCGCCAGCGCCGCCATCCCCTCATGTCCGCTTGACCCTATGGTGTAGTAGCCTTGCCCCGCCTTTTGCATCGCGCGGCTGGTCCGGTCCAGCTGACGCGAGAGGCATTGGTCCCGAAACAACGACCGCAGGATTTCAGGGTCGACCGATGCGTCGGACTCAAGTCCAGGTGGGAATGACCCACTGCGGACACGCCGAAGGAAATTTTCGTGAACAATGGTCGCGCGATCCATACTGCCTCAGCCCTGAGTTCGTCATCCTTGGACCCGGAAACAAATCGCTGCATGTTCTGAAAGACATTCGATCCGACGGCAGCCCAAAATACGCCGAGTGCAGGTTAGACAGTTTTCAGCCGGTGTCGAGGCCACCCGCCGCATGCCCAAAGTACGCCTCCACAGCAGTACTTGCGCCGCGATGGCAGTATCGATGCCCGACTTCCCTATCGCGGCGCCATGCGTAGGGCGCCATCAAGGCGCAAGACCGAGCCATTCAGCGTTTTGTTCTCAAATATATGCCGGACAAGGCCGGCAAAGTCGGCCGGATCGGCAAGACGCGGGGGAAATGGTATTGTGGCTGCCAGCGACTGGCGCACCTCTTCCGGCAGCCCGGCCACCATGGGCGTCTCGAATATTCCTGGGGCAATCGATACGACCCGGATGCCGAGTGATGCAAGGTCGCGCGCGGCCGGGAGGGTCATTGCAGCCACTGCGCCCTTTGATGCGGCATAGGCGATCTGCCCTATCTGTCCCTCATATGCGGCGATGGAGGCCGTGGTCACAATAACGCCGCGCTGTCCGGTCTCGTCCGGTGTATTCCGAGACATCAGGTGCGCGGCGCTGCGCATCAGATTGAAGGTTCCGATCACATTGACCTTCATCACTTCTAAAAACAGCTCTGCATCATGCGGGCCGCTTCGCCCTGCGAGTTTGGCGCCAGGGGCGATGCCCGCGCAGCAGACACAACCGTGAATGCTGCCCATATCGGAAACCACCTTCTCGGCGGTCTCGGCGACAGCATCCGCATCGGACACATCGCACACGTAGCCTGTGGCCCCTTTCGGTCGATGTTCCTCCGGGATCTGGGCCAGATCGAAACCGGCCACCCGCACTCCGTCCGATGCCAGTGCCTGCATCACTGCCGCCCCCAGACCGGATGCTGCACCGCTGACGATGATCGCTCCATCCGTTTTCATAATGGCCTCCCCAAACCCAAATCGCTATCGGTCTCTAGACCAAACGGCACCGTTTGCCGCAAGCCATACTGGCCTTCGCGCTACATAGCGTTCAGTGAAAGACAATCGGGGCCATTGCACCACCTGCCGCGCCGGTAACACAATGCCATGACATCGCTTTGTTGTGCCGCGTTGCGCATGCTGGGGGCCGGGAGTAGGTTAGGCCCGCTGTTAAACGGAGGTTGCGTCTAGTGTCGGCTAAATCTGTCATTACGGATGATGTCGAGATTGCTCATCTTGTCGACCGCTTCATGCGGTACATACATGCCGACATCCACCGAAAAGCGCATATCTTCGATACTGAGAAGGTTGGCCCCACTGGCGTCATCATCCTTATGACACTGGCGGATCTTGAGCCCACTCCCATGCATGAGCTGGTCCGGCATCTGGCGCGCGATAAATCGCAGATCACCCGCGCTCTGCAGGCCTTGGACAAAACAGGTATGATCAACAGGGCCAGTTCGCTTGATGACGGGCGTGTCTGTGTTCTCAGCCTGTCTCACAAGGGCCGCCAGGTCGTGGACAGCCTGAGACGCGTAATGGCTGATACGATTGGCACGCTGCTTGCGCCGCTCGACCCGGCCGAGCGCGATACGCTCAAAGGTCTTCTGAGAAAGAGCATCGGGTGATCCGCGATTGATCGTATCGCCCCTCCGCTGCACTGGTGCAGGAGGACGCGGAACAGGCGCAAGCCCTCGTACGCGTACGCAGATCCGACAATCGAGTGCCTTTGGACTGCAAACCGTCAATGGAGTCTGGGAACAGCATCCCGGAAACGCCCGTCCTTACATACGAGCGGGCCCATAGTTACATGACTGAGCGCTTGGCTATGTTGGTCTAGCGGAGCGAAAACTGATTTGCTGTGCTGCGTGACAAACTGTCCGTTCTCCCTCATTCATACCGCGGGTCTGTGGGTCAGGTTCTTATGTTTTTCGGTTTCGGGTTTGGCACTCGCTTCGGGCACGGTTGCCTCAAACTGATCACGCGTTCGGCCCCTTTTTTGTGGGCGTTCTGTCCCCGAGTGAAAACTGCGGTGTGACGGTGTTGTCGTCATTCGGTCAAAGCACCCGTTTTCGTCGAGCCTCATCGAGGCCGTGGCACCTCTCTTCGTCCGACGACTGATCGCCTGGACCGCCATTGAATGAGCGGATCAAGGCGGTCTGCTTTGGTTTGCCGGGGTGAAGTGCAGCCGATCCCGGTGGTCCATTTCGCCCGTTTCAGTGTGGTACGATCGGTGAACGCGGTTCCGTTTTAGCTGATGAAGCTGAAAGGCTTGGTATTGATGCGAATATGCGCATCCAGTTTGCGAACTTCGCGCTCCTTTACCGCCCAATCGTCGCCTGGCAACAGGTTTCGTTTCGGGGCAAAGGCGATGGGGCGTTACTTGGTTCAAGATCATCCACTTGCGGTCCGGCACAACGTCGATCCGATCTGACCACATCGGCAAAGCCTGGTACCGGTAGCCGTTACTTGCGCTCTGATCTCAGAAGTGTCTCTTTATTGGGATAGTGCGCCACGATACCCTGCCGGGCACCGGGACGGTTCCTCGGGTCGGACCGTTTGTGGATTGGCACCAACAAACAGATCGCAATGCCAGGCGTTGCTTGATGCCGCCACGCTGCACCGCCCCAAGCATTTCCCCTCGCTGCTCATCCGGTTGCTGCTGCGCTTGAACCGATTGCGCCCCAATAGCGCATCGTCGGCCGTTGCTCTGCAGGTCCTTCAGCACGGCGTTGTTTCGTATCGTATCGGCCAGCAACCGCTTGAGCTGGGTATCCCCGCCTACTCACGGTCTCATCCTACCAAGTTGAACAGTTTCATGCCTGCCGGTTCCGATTTGCGCGTTCAAAGCATGCTCTGAATTCGCCGGTGCCTCGAGTAGCCCTCCGCCATAGGAGTGTTTGCGTCCTGCTTCTTGATCACCGCACTGCCAGGTGATTGCTGCAAAACGGCTCGTTTGCCTACGTTTGTTCTGTCAGGAGGCGGAGCACTCTCCGTATCAGAGCGAGGTATCATTCGAAAAGACGGCAAGGCTCCATTATCTGGAGTCACGAGGTAGAATGAGCCAATATAGGATCTCATTGCATATCCAGCCGACCTATCGTGTGTTTATCTGCCGGCTGGCTCAACGTTCTTGGGCCGTTTGGACACGGGTCCAGCATTCCGCATTGGACTGGCGGTCTTGCTGGGTGGTTCGGCAAGGCGTCGGCCAAGCAATTGCTACTACCAGATGCATCATTGGACGACGAATTCAGCATGCAGCGCACCTGCAGCTTTGATCGCCTTAAGGATATCAATCATTTCACGGGGACTGACGCCCAACGCATTCAAACCTTCGATAACCTGGGGCAAGGATACCGAGTCTTCAACCAACGCCAGTCCAGCGGTCCCATCTTCGACGAGTTCAACCTCTGTACGCGGAAGGATAATCGGTGCGCCATTTGGGGCGAACGGGTTGGGTTGCACGGCCAGCGGTTCCTCCTGAACACGAAGGGTGAGGTTCCCCTGACTGACCGCCACCCGGCTTATCCTGACATCCTGGCCCAAGACAATCGTACCGGAGCGCTGATCAACAACAACCCTGGCTTTTTGGTCAGGCACGACTTCAATGTTCTCAATGATGCTTATTAACCTGGGCAGGTTGGGGATTTTTCCGGCACTCAGGTTCAGCCTGACCGTCCCGCTGTCCAGCATTTGCGCAATTCGCCCGGGCATTCGACGGTTAATGGCTGCCTCGATGCGTGACGCTGTTGTGAAATCCGGGTCACGCAGGGCGAGACGCATTTCATGCAGATCATTGAGTTCAAAGTCGATCTCGCGTTCGATCCGTGCACCGGACGGAATTTGTCCTGCGGTTGGAACTCCTTCTGTAACAGTTGCGCCATCGCCCTGGGCAGTAGCGCCCCCGGCGATAACGGACCCCTGCGCCACCGCGTAGATCTGACCGTCCGCCGCATTCAGCGGGGTCATTATGAGCGTACCGCCAAGAAGCGAATCCGCGTCGCCAATGGTCGAGACCGTTACGTCGATTTTGGATCCCGCGCGGCCAAACGGAGGTAGTACGCCAGTGACGAGTACTGCGGCCACGTTTCTTGCCCGAAATTGTTCACCGGTTACGTTTATGCCCAGACGCTCAAGCAGATTGACCATGGCCTCTTCTGTAAAGGGTGCGTTTCGCAGACCGTCTCCCGTGCCGTTCAAGCCGACGACAAGGCCATATCCCACCAGATCGTTTCCGCGTACACCGTCGAATTCTACAAGGTCCTTGATGCGTGCCTCACCCGCAGATGCTGTCTGTGGGTGTGTTACCGCTGCAAGCAGGCAAATGGTGCACAGAGCACAGAGGGTGTTTCCGAGCCAGTTCATCAGCGCAGATAGTTGGTGAGGCTTAGGTTCGAAATTCGGCCGGTGATCAAGTAGAGTGCCTCAAGCTGGCTTTCGAGCTCGGCGAGTTTCGCGGCGGCGTCGAACTGATCAACACCGATCAGATCGTTGCGTGCGGAGGCAAGCGTTGTACGCTCTGCCTCGCGCGTGTCTATTGCTTCTGCAATCTGCTCCTGCGCCTGACCGAGGGCGGCGCGAACTCCGGTTACTGCTTCCGCTGACTCCTGCAGGCGAGTACCTGCATCAACAAGGTAGCTGTTGTATGCCTCTGGATCGTTGCTAAAGCTCGCCGATCCGGCAGCGGCGACCATGACGATGCTTTTGAGTGCTTCCCGCAACGCTGGGTCATCGGCGCGCGGCAGATATGACAGACGGTTGTCATCATCGATCGCCACGCCTGCGGCGTCAGCGTTCGATCCGGTATAGATCGTGGTCTCAAACGCACCGCCCGGCGTATCAAAATAGAGATCGATAGCGTTCTGCGCGTCCGCCGGGGTGGTGGCCCCTGCCAGCAGCGCTTGGATGTCGGACAGCAATTGGTCGGCGCTTGCAAGAGCTCCGGTATCCAGCGCGGTGCCTGAAAACAGGCTGGCACCCCCGAATTCGGTGTTCAGGCTGGAAACCATGGTCCGCAACACAGCTTCACCCGTCGCCACAAGACTGTCGCGCGAGACCGGGTCGCCCCTGCCTGCCGCACCGATAATTTCGGTTCCGAGAGTCCCGCCCCTATCTGCGACAACTTCGAGTGCGGTTTGTGCGGCGGCGGACCTCGCCTCGGCAAGGCCCAGATCCTGAAGTGCGAGATCGATGCCGGAAAGCTCGCGGTCGATGCCGAAGACCGGCGCGAGATCGCCCTGTGTAAGCGCTCGCACATCCGCGGAGACCCCGGTTGTCAGTTCGCGCGCTGTGCGATCAATGTCAGCGCGAACCGTTTGCGACTGGCTTTGTAACCGGAGCGCCGAGGCAAGATCTGGCAGATTTGTTGTTAGCATGGCATCAGATCTCCAGCAGTCGGTTGATCATCTGATCAACGGTTGAGAGTACCAGTGCGTTAGCGGCATAGGCCTGTTCCACTTGCAAAAGTTCCTGAAGCTCGCGGTCGGTATCTACGCCCGAGGTGGCAACTTCGCTATCGCGGAATGACTGATTGAGCGTAGCGGCATAGGTCACATTTGCCTCCGCGGTTTCGGCCTGGGTTGCGACCGTACCCGTCAGCCCGGCAGCCCATGCAGCGATACCGCCCGCGCCGGTAAAGCCCAGTGCGAGTGAGGGCGCACGAGGTGTCGTCGCCGCTGTCGAAAGTGACGCGAGCAGCGCACCGTCACCGGTCAGCCCCGGTGCCGCGGCACCAAGACCGTCACGCAAGCGCCACACGGCGCCGCCCGCATCGGGGTCGACCGCAGCGTTCAAGCCGAGACGACCAGCAAGGCCGGCAAGGTTTAACGGGTCATACGCGGCGCCATCGTCGGTGAACAACCCTGCGTCCCCGGCAGCCCTGGTCGCATCGATGGCTGGATCCTGGAATCGCTCGACGAGGTCTTCTGCAAGGAGATCGAGCTGATCGGCAAAGGTGGGCAGCGTCTGGTCGCGGGTGATGAAGAGCGCACCAAGCGAGCCCCCGTCCATCACACCCGATCCGTCAGTTGAACCGACGCTGGCATCCAGCCCGCCCAAGGTGAGCCCGGAAAGCGCCGTTGAGGCAAGCGTCATATCCTGGGTGATCAGTGGGGTTGCTGTAAATCCAACCTCCGCAGCGCGACCGTCAAGGAGTGTCCCGCCATTTGCGGTGAAGAGCGCAACCTCGCCCGTGTTTCGTGTAACCTCCCTGATTGGGACGATACCCGATATTTCGTCGATCAAGCCTTTGCGAAGATCCATGAGCCCGGTCGTGTCGGCACCTGAAACGGTCAGGCTCACAATCTGGCCGTTGATCTCCTCGATCGACGCGAGGTTTTCATTCAGGGTGTTCACCAATCGCGCGATATCCCCGTCCGCCTGTGCCCTGAGGTCCTGGGTTTCACTGGCCAGGCCGCTGATCTTGTCGACGAGGCGGTCTGCGCTGGTTACCGCACTTGACAGCCGGGGATCCGAATTCGGTTCGTTGGCGGCAGCAGTCAGCGCAATCTCCAGATCGGCCGCAAGTTCAGCCAGAGCAGTTGCCGAACCTGGAACGCCCATTGCATTGCTGAGGGTTGAAAGTGGACCTGACGCGGCCGTCTCAGCCCCCAGAGAGGCGTCGGATAACCTGCGGTTGGCGATTGCGGCGGTGTCCTGGACAAGGGTAACACCAAGAACGCGCACGCCATCGCCCTGGCCCGAAAGTACCGCCGCCCCAAGTTCTGCCGCGCGACGCGTGTATCCCGGTGTCTGCGCATTTGCGATGTTGTTGGAAATGAGGTCGGCGCGCTTTGCGCTTGCCCCCAGGCCGCCAACCGCGTTTGACAATGCAGAAGAAAGAGACATGGTTAATAGCCTTTAAGATGCCGCGCCGCTATCGCTTGAGGTTGGTCGTTTCCTGAAGCATTTCGTCGACCGTTCGGATTACGGATGCGTTTGAAGAATAGGCGCGCTGGGTTTCGATCAGCTGGGTCAATTCGTTGGCGATATCTGCGGTGCTTTCTTCGCGTGCGAAACTGATCAGTTCTCCTGTGGGGCCGTCACCGGCATCCCAAAAGAACACACCGCCGCTTTCACTTGAAACCGAGAACGCCTGATTGTCCTGTGCGTCCAGACCATTCAGATTTGCTACGTTCGCGACTGGCACCTGATAGATCACGCGGTTAAATCCGCTGTCATAGGTAGCCACCACAAACCCCTCGCTATCAACCGAGACGCCGGCCAGTGTTCCAACCGCCGCGCCGTTCTTCGTCACGCCACTTGGTGCAAATTCCGCCGACAGCTGGGTCAGGTTACTGCCACCCAGCGGCGTCCCAATGTTTAGATCAATGCCGCCACGCAGGGCGGTTACCCCAAGGACACCTGTGGTGGCGTCCCAGGTCCCGGTCACCGGCGTTACGTTCAGGATCTGACCGCCCGACCCGGTGGTGTCGTCAAATTCTATGTCAAACTGACCGATAACCAGACCACCCTGAGCCTGATCAGTGACCTCAAGCCGCCAGGTATTGGACTGACCGGGCCCGGCGACATCGGGTGTGAACGTTGAAACCAGCGTCTGTGAAGCCCCGACGTTGTCAAAATACTCCGTCGAAATGGTCAGCGGTGTCCCAGCGGCCCCTGCCTGCGTCGCCGCAGCGGGAAGGTTGGCGCCCAAGGTAATCTCTGTCGTGGGCGAGGCCGCAAACTGGTTCCTGTTCACAACGATGGGTTCAAGCCCGGCGGCACTGTCGCGCGGCTGTGTCGGGATATCGCCGGATGGATCGGCGGGCCAGCCCATCAGGACCAGACCAGCCTCATTGACCAGAAGCCCATCGGAATTCGGTCGGAAGGATCCTGTACTGGTCAGCAGAAGCGGGTAGGTCGCATCCGGTGTGTCGGCATTCTCGATGTTTGTGACCGGCAGCATACCCCGCCCGCCGATTGCCAGATCAGTCGGGTTATCGGTGGAGACCAGCGATCCCTGCGAATCGATTTCCCGAAAGGCGTCGATCCGCACCCCCCCGGCAGCATAGGTTCCCTGACGCTGCGAAATGACAACCGAGCTGAAGTCCACATCAGCGCGCTTGTACCCGTAAGTGCTTGAATTTGCGATGTTATCAGAGATCGTCGCAAGCTTACTTGCATTCGCGGCCAAACCGCTGACACCAGCGTTGAGGGAGGAGGAGATGCTCATTCTTGATCCTTTCCTAAGGGTCAGGCCGTGATGGCGCCACCCAATTTCGAGGCTTTTGTGCGGCATTGGGTATTAACAGGCCGCTAAAGCTAAAATGCGGTCCGGTTACCCGGCCGTGGTCAGCAGGATGACCTCGGTGCGGCGATTCCGAATATCCAGCGGGTCTTCGTAAGATGGTGCGCGGTCGGCCTCGCCCGCGACGCGGGCAAAGCGCACCGGAAGCACCCCGGCGTCGGCCAGAATGGCCTGGGAAATCAGCGCCCGTGCACTGGTCAGTTGAAATTCGGGTTCACCCGGGCGGGTGATTGTGTTCGCGTTCATATGGTTATCCACAGCAACCGCATTGCCGACGCCGCCGATGACCTCGCCTATCATGGTCATCAATGCGAGAAAGCGGGCGGTTGGCTCGGCACCTGAGCCATTGAACAACGGGCTGCCTGGAAGCTCGGCAACTTCGATCACCAGGCCTTCGTCGGTGCGCCGCATGCGGACATGCTGCGCCATTGCATCGGCAATATCACTTTCGCCCATACGGGCCACCAATGCGTCGGCAACGCCCTGCAAGGCGGCATCCTCGGCCGCGGTTTGATCGGCGCCGCTATCACCTCGTGCCTTACGGGCATCGGTCGGGTTCTCATCCGATGCGCCCTTCCCATCAAGCGGCTTGATTTCTTCCGAGGTCACGGAACTCCCGGCAAAAGGGCCCGCCCCGCCGCCCGAGGTGCGATGCACGGCAATCGTCGGGCTGAAGTAGTCCGCCAGACCCTTGCGCTGTTCCTCGGTGGTCGCGTTGAGCAGCCACATCAGAAGAAAAAACGCCATCATGGCCGTCACAAAGTCGGCATAGGCCACTTTCCAGGCGCCGCCGTGATGGCCGCCACCCTTAACGACCTTGCGGCGAATGATAATTGGCCGTTTCTCTTCGTCAGCCATGCCGGTCCCCTTCGTTTGACACTCCCAGGAAACGGCATAGCGCGTCGCACTTTGGGCTTGGTTACCGACACACCCTAAAATCGTGTTCTGGTTAACGAAATTTCAAGGCTGGAGGCCCACTACCGGCCCGGTGCCAGGCGACAGGAGGTGCGGTATGTCGGCAGAAGGTGCGGTTCTAGAACGCAAGCTCAGCAGCCGCAGGGTCGGCCGTTCACCGCTGCCCGAACTCGAACTGATTGGCGAGAACTTTGGCCGCGTGCTTGAGGACCACCTGCGCCCGATCCTCAAGGCCACCGTCGGCGCCCTGATTCTGGATTGCGAGGTGACCAAGCTCGCGGATGTTCTCGATCGCATCCCGGTGCCGTCCATGCTGGGGCTTATCGAGAGTGACAGCACCGACAGGATGGGTCTGGTCAACCTGGGCTCGGACCTTGTCTACCACATCGTCGATATGCGCATGGGCGGTGACGGTGCGCAGGCCCCGCAGCCCACCACGCGCAGTTTCTCGGCAATCGACGCCCAGCTGTGTATGGATGTTTTCGATGCCATCCTGGTGAGCTTTTCCAAGGCAATCGAAGAGAGTTTGGGTGTACCGTTCGATACCGTGTTCCGCATCGCCGGACACAAGCAGGACATCAACACCGTGCGGATTGCGCCAAAATCAGCGGATGTGATGCTGATCAGCGCAAGTCTGGATATTGGCGAGGCGGCTCGCTCGGGCGATTTCGAGCTGATCATGCCCCTGTCCATTCTCGATGTGGTTCGTGCGTCGATCATGCAGTCGAGTGTGACCGAGCTGGTTTCACCCAACGACCTGTGGCTTCTTCAGATGCGGCAGTGCGCGGCCGAGGCAGAGGTGCCGCTGCACGGAGTGCTGCATCGTGTCACCATGCCGCTAAACCACATCGAGAACCTTTCCGTGGGGGAGGTTTTGCCCGTGCCCCGAACTGCCCTCACGCAGGTTGAACTCACCCAGGCCATCGGGACTGAACATGAAAGCGGACTGGCCACAGGGCGTCTGGGAAGTTTCGACGGTGAAAAAGTGCTCAAGCTCACCGACGCCCCCCCGGATGAAGTCAAAGACAGCTTGGAAAAGCTCATATATCCAAAGCCGGGGGCGGCGGCTCAGCCTGCGTCGTCCGAACCACCGGAATAGCAGGGCTTCCGGTCGCCAGGAGCGGGCGTCGCCAGGTAAACGGCCCGGGCGACAGCCCGCGCGAGCACGGTGGCCGCTGCATGGCCCAGAACCAACGGGTCGGCGCGGGCATCCACCAACGGCCGCGCACCGGTCGAGACCGCAAAGACCAGATCGCCATCGAATGGTGTGTGAGACGGCACGATAGCGCGCGCCAGCCCATCCTGCGCGGCCACTGCCATGCGCGTCAGCCCGGCTTTGTCGAGGTCGGCATCCGTGGCAACGATCGCGATCGACGTATTGGCCCCATCTTCCAGGCCCTGGGTTACCTTGGTGTCCGACAGAACCAGCGGGCGCGGCGTCTGTGCAGTCGGTCCGCGCCCGCCAAACTCCGCGCCCACTTCCCATGGGGCGGCCCAGAAGTCGCGACTGTCGGGCAGCGTGACGCATCCCACCGGGTTCGCCGCCACCAGCGCCCCAACCGTAAATCCCTGCTCAATGACCGCCGACGCCGAACCGAGGCCGCCTTTCAGACGTGCTGTGGTAGCTCCGGTTCCAGCCCCGGCCGTTCCCAGATCAAAATGATCCGCAGCAGCCGCAATGGCCTGGGATCCCATCACAGGGTAGGGATTGTCTGACCAATTTTTCTGACCCCCGTTGCTTAGATCAAACAGGATCGCGGCCGGTACGATCGGGACACGGGCCGGACCGACAGGAAAGCCGCGCCCGGCCAACCGCAAATGGTTCATTACGCCGCCGGCCGCCTCCAGTCCAAATGCCGATCCGCCGGCAAGCACCAATGCATCCACCTGCCGCACGGTCTTGTCCGCGGCCAGCAAGGCGAGTTCGCGAGTGCCCGGCGCACCGCCGCGCACGTCCACACCGGCAGCAAAAGCCGTGTCAGCGGTCAGCACCGTTACCCCCGACTTAAGGCGGTCGTCCTGGGCATTGCCCACCCGCAGACCGGCAACATCGGTGATCAGGTTCAACGGCCCCGTTCGCATCAGATCGACGGTTTTGGCGCGGCAGTCGCTGGGTCGCCCGTGTTCGGCGTTCCCCGCGGCTCGATCAGCAGCACTTTCGCTTCCTGTATCGCTCGTGGCCTGTGCACGACCCCGGCGGGAACAACACATAGCTCCCCCGCGTGCAGCACCTGGGTCTGATCCTCCACATCCAGCAGAACCTCGCCCTCCAACACCAGAAAGAAATCATCGGTATCGGGATGGCTGTGAAACGGAAACTCACCCGCAAACTTCACGACCATGACCTCATTGTCATTGTAATGCGCGACAACCCGGGGCGACCAGTGGTCGGTGAACTGCGCGAGCTTTTCGTCCAGATTGACCTTGCGCGTCATATGCAACGGCCCCCATCCACTTCCATCGCGACCCCGGTGATCATCGACGCCTCCTCGGAACACAGAAATGCCGCCGCGTTCCCCAGATCCTCGGGCTGCGAGAAACGACCCAGAGGAATGGTCGCCAGAAACTGCGCCCGCCGTTCGGGCGTATCCTCGCCCAGGAAGCTTTTGAGCAGCGGAGTTTCTCCGGCGACGGGGTTCAGCGCATTGACCCGAATGCCATGCGGTGCCAGCTCAACCGCCATCGCCTTGGTCGCGGTGATCATCCAGCCCTTGGAGGCATTGTACCAATTCAGGTTGGGTCGGGGGCTCACCCCCGCGGTAGACGCGATGTTGAGAAAGACACCGGACCCGCGCGCTTTCATGGCAGGCACGAAATGAAGGGCAGAAAGGTATACTGATTTGGCGTTTACCGCGAGCACCCGGTCAAAGTCCGCCTCAGCAACGCTTTCCATAGGTGCAGGCAGATGCGTGACACCGGCATTGTTAACCACAATGTCTGGCGTCCCGAAGGCATCGGTGGCTGCTGCCGCCAAGTCGGCCATGCTGGCGCTGTCCGCCACATCGACGTGATGTGCCAGCGCGCCAACCTGGTCGGCGGCCTGACGGGCGGCCGCTGCATTGATATCGGCAATCATAACGGTTGCCCCTTCGGCCAGAAACTTTCCGACAATGCCCGCGCCAAACCCCGAGGCCCCGCCCGTTACGATGGCCGTTTTGCCGTCAAGCCGCATCCGCCACTCCGATGTTCACCGCGCTGCGCGTCTGTTGATATGGCCGCACCGGGCATTGAAAACCATCTATGAAGCCCGACGAAGGAGGCGGCCCATGCTGTTCTGCTGACGCCAGAAAAGGATCATCCATGTCGGGTTGCCACGGTTTTCAGTTGTGAAAATCCGTAGAGCGCCTCGAACCCCTTTTCCCGGCCGTGGCCGGATTTGCCGACGCCGCCAAAGGGCAGCTCGACACCACCGCCTGCCCCGTAGTTGTTGATGAAGACCTGACCGGCGCGAAGCGCCTGCGCCAGACGAAACTGACGCGCGCCATCAGCCGTCCAGACAGATGCAACCAGACCGTAGTCCGTCCCGTTCGCGATGCGCAGCGCGTCGGCCTCATCATCGAACGGAAGCAGGACCTGAACAGGTCCGAACACCTCCTCCTGCGCGATGGGATCCGTAGGGCTTGCCGCGCGGACGAGCGCTGGCGCCACATAGTGTCCGCCCATGGGCACATCGCCGAGCGGGCTGCGCGCAATGATCTGGGAGTGTGGAAGATCCTCCAGAAACCCTTCTACGACCGCCTTTTGTCGGTCCGATACAAGCGGTCCGACATCGCAATCCTCAAGAGCGGGGCCAATTGTCAGCTTTCGATACGCGTCTGCCATCCGCTCGGCCACGGTGTCAAAGACCGGCCTTTGAACAAGAATCCTGCTGGCCGCTGAACAGGTCTGCCCGGCATTCTGGACACCCGGACGCACCAGAAACGGCAGCGCTGCGTCCAGATCGGCGTCTTCAAAAACCAGTTGAGGACTTTTTCCGCCAAGCTCGAGCGTCACGGGCACGATATTGGCAGCGGCCGCCGCCTGGATCGCCGCACCGACCGGCACCGACCCCGTAAAGGACAGATGGTCGACCTCTGCATGGGCGGCAAGCGCGGCACCCGCCTCGGCACCCAGACCGGTCACGACGTTGAGCGCGCCGTCGGGCAGACCGGCCTCCCGCGTGATGCGTGCAAAGGCCAGCGCGGTGAGGCATGCGTCTTCTGCCGGTTTAAGGACGCAGGCGTTGCCCATAGCAAGCGCTGCGCCCACCGACCGGCCGATGATCTGCATCGGATAATTCCAGGGGATGATGTGCCCCGTGACACCATGTGCTTGGCGCAGCGTGTACACCGTGTATCCGCCTTGGAACGGGATGGTTTCCCCGGTGATTTTGTCCGCGGCGCCCCCGTAAAACTCCATGTACCGCGCCAATGCCAGGGCATCCGCCCGTGCCTGGGACAGCGGTTTACCCACATCCAGCGCTTCCAGGCGCGCCAACTCATCCACCTGGGATTCAATCAGCCGGCCAAGGTCGAGGAGGATACGGCCCCGCTGAGACGCCGGCATCTGCCCCCATTCTCCCGCGCGCGCTGCCTTCGCGGCAGCAACGGCTGCATCAATATCCACCGCGGTGCCGCGCCCAATCTCGGCAATCTGCGCGCCGGTCGAAGGGTCAAAAACCGCCAATATCTGGTCAGTTGCCCGCCATGCGCCGCCGATCAGGATCAGCCGACTGTCAAACGGCGGGGTCTTTGGGTCGTGCCCGTCCATTCGGGGTCCTCCAAGCTTACCCCCCTGGCATATGCGCTTCGCCTCAATGGTGCAATCTGCTGGGATCGGGGATGATGCGCGGCAATTTTCGATAGCAAAACCCAGATTTTCAAAAACAGTCCATGGCCAAGGTTGCACGGCTGCGCGCGATGGCGCAGGGTGGCGGTCGCTGTTTTGCCATGATTTGGAAAGGTGGATCATGCGGAAGTTCTTGGTCGTACTGGACGACACACCGGAATGTCTGAACGCCATGCGTTTCGCGGCAATCCGCGCATCGAAGACCGGTGGCGGGGTCGAACTGTTGGGGATCATCTCGCCCGAGGAATTCCAGCACTGGATCGGCGTGGGCGAGGTCATGCGGGCCGAGGCACGCTCAAAGATCGAAGCCCATTTCGAAGTGTTCCGCGAGCGCATGGAAAAGGTTGACGGGGTAACCCCCACGCTCGCCATCCGCGAAGGCGAAAAGGCGCGCGAGATTATCGAGCATATCAAATCGGATGCTGAAATCGGCATTCTGGTTCTGGGCGCGGGAAGCAAGGGCGACGGACCGGGCCCGCTGGTTATGGAACTGGCCGGGCGTCAGGTCAGCGAAATGCCGGTGCCGGTGACGGTTGTCCCCGGGACAATGACGAAAGACGATATCATCGCGGTCTCGTAGCTTTACTTTAGAAGCATTCCAAAAACCTTGACTTCGCCCGCTGGAAGAGACATCTAAAAGGTCCAGCCTGAAAAGGATCCGTGATGTTCATTCAAACAGAATCCACGCCGAACCCGGCGACCCTGAAGTTCCTGCCCGGACAGGCTGTGATGCCCGCCGGCACGGCCGATTTCCCCAGCGCGACGGCTGCGGCCACGTCACCGCTGGCGCAACGGGTGTTTGCCGTGGAAGGTGTGGCAGGTGTATTCTTTGGCGCGGATTTTGTGACTGTTACCAAGACTGACGAGGTCGATTGGGCGCATATCAAGCCAGGTATCCTGGGTGCGATCATGGAGCACTTCCAGTCCGGCCAACCGGTCATGGAAGGCGATACCGGAGCCGTTGGGCACGCCGAGCATGACGGCCCCGACAGCCATGTTGTGGGTCAGATCAAGGAGCTGCTGGACACGCGCGTTCGCCCGGCGGTGGCCCAGGATGGCGGTGATATCACCTTTCACGGATTTGAACGCGGTGTGGTCTATCTGCATATGCAGGGCGCCTGCGCGGGATGCCCGTCCTCGACCATGACGTTGAAGATGGGGATCGAGAACCTGTTGCGCCACTACATCCCGGAAGTGACCGAGGTACGTCCTGTCGCGGCCTGATCCGGTTATTCTGGCGTTTGATACATCGGCCGCGCATTGCGCGGCCGCTTTGCTGTCTGGCACGGATATCCAAAGCCGGGCTGAACCCATGGCGCGTGGACAGGCCGAACGCCTGATGCCGATGCTCGAGGAACTCCTGGAGGAGGCCGGGGTCGAATGGCGCACCCTGGATGCGGTGGGCGTGGGGATTGGACCGGGCAACTTTACGGGCCTTCGGATAAGCGTCGCCGCCGCGCGTGGCATCGCGCAGGGTTTGGGCGTCCCGGCCATCGGCGTGTCGACATTTGATGCCGCGGCATTCCTAACGGCGGATCGCCCCCATGTCGTGGTACCGGCCCCTCGGGGGATGGTCTATCTCCAGCAGGGGCATGGCACGGATACATCGGTTAAGCTGATCTCCGAAGTTCAGATCCCTAGCAAAAACACGCTTCGTGCGGCCGAGGTCCCCCCCACCACCCTGGTCAGCAACATTGCAAAAATCAGCGCGACCCGGCTGCACCTTGCGCCCGTTCCACCCGCGCCAATGTATGTGCGTCCGGCTGATGCCGCTCCCTCGTCAGAACTGCCAGTGGTCATTTTGGATGACGCCTGAAGCCTTGGCCGCGCTGCACGCTGACGCCTTTCCCGGCCCGCCACGACCGTGGTCGGCCGATGAGTTTCGCACCTTTCTGAGGGATCCGTCCACGGTCCTTTACACTGCGGAAAATGCGTTCTTGCTGGTCCGCCTTGCAGGGGCGGAGGCGGAGGTTCTGACGCTGTGCACAGCGCCGAAAGCCCGGCGCAGGGGACAAGCGCGGGACCTGATGCAACGCTTTGAGGCGGACGCAAGAACTCGCGGCGTTGCCGAGGTTTTTCTGGAAGTTGCGCAGTCCAACGGCCCGGCCCGCGCGTTGTATGCCAAGCTGGGATACCATGAACGGGGCCATCGCAAGGACTACTACAGCCAGGCGGGCCGCGCGGCTGTACATGCTTATGTCTTGGGCAAACAGCTGGGATAAACCCAGCCCATTGCCAAGAAACCCATTGACCCCCTTACCGCCCTGCGCCTTACTACCCACAGTTTCACCACCCGACGGGTGACCCCGTGAACCAGGAGCAGCCCCCACAAGAGGGGTCGCGGACACCGGGGCCCCTTCAGCGGCGGACCAACAGTGGAGGTACACAGATGAAACTCATGACCGCTCTTTTGGGCGCGACTGCACTTATGGGCGTTGCAACTGCCACGCTGGCCGATGGGCATGCCGAATTCAATCCGGCCGTGATTTTTGATCTTGGCGGTAAATTCGACCGCTCGTTCAACCAGGCGTCGTTCGAAGGCGCTGAGCGGTTCAAGGAAGAATTCGGCACGGAGTACCGAGAATTCGAGATACAATCGGACGCCCAGCGCGAACAGGCGCTGCGCCGCTTTGCAGAACAGGGCAATAACCCGATTGTGGTTGCCGGTTTTGCCTATGGTTCGGCCATGGAGGCAGTGGCAGCCGAGTTCCCCGATACAAATTTTGCGATCATTGATATGGTCGTCGATCTGCCGAATGTCCGCTCGGTCGTGTTTAACGAGCACGAGGGCAGCTACCTTGTGGGCATGCTTGCCGCCATGAAGTCGGAGAGCGGCAAGGTGGGTTTTGTCGGCGGTATGGACATCCCGCTGATCCGCAAGTTCGCCTGCGGCTACGTGCAGGGGGCCATCGCGGCGAATCCGGATGCCGAGGTGTTCCAGAATATGACCGGCACCACCGGGGCGGCCTGGAACGATCCGGTGAAGGGCGGCGAACTGGCCAAGGGTCAGATCGATCAGGGCGCCGATGTTGTCTATCACGCGGCGGGCGGCACCGGACGCGGCGTGCTGCAGGCGGCGGCGGATGCGGGCGCTCTGGGAATTGGCGTGGACAGCAACCAGAATTACCTGCACCCAGGATCGGTTCTTACATCCATGCTCAAACGTGTCGATGTGGCAGTATACAACGCCTTTAAGGACGCCAAGGATGGAAACTTCACCTATGGCTTCGAGGTTCTGGGCCTGGCCGAAGATGGCGTCGGCTATGCCGTCGACGAAAACAATGAAGCCCTGCTGAGCGACGAGATGATCGCCGCCGTGGAAGAGGCCAAGGCCAAGATTATCTCGGGCGAGATCGCCGTTCACGACTATATGTCGGATAACACCTGCCCGGCCAGCTAGGCCGTTATGGCACTGAGCGAAACAGATGTTGCGGGGCAGCCATCGGTTGCCCCCGACGATTTGGCCATAGAGCTTATCGGAATATCCAAGTCCTTTGGCCCAGTGCAGGCCAACAAGGATATCTCCATGCAAGTCCGGCGTGGGACGATCCACGGCATCGTGGGCGAGAACGGCGCGGGCAAGTCGACGCTGATGTCGATCCTCTACGGCTTTTACAAGGCCGACAAGGGCGAGGTCCGCATCGGTGGTGTCCCCACCCAGATCCACAACTCGGACGATGCGATCAACGCGGGCATCGGCATGGTCCACCAGCATTTCATGCTGGTCCAGCCGTTTTCGGTTCTTGAGAATGTGGTTCTGGGCGCCGAGGATGGGGCAATGCTCAAACCCAGCCTTGCCAAGGCCCGGACACTGTTGACCCAGCTTGCCAAGGAGTACGAGCTGGACGTCGATCCTGACGCAGTTGTCGGTGATCTGGCTGTCGGTTTTCAACAGCGCGTCGAGATCCTCAAGGCCCTCTACCGACAGGCGGACATCCTGATCCTGGACGAGCCGACCGGGGTGCTGACCCCGGCCGAGGCGGACCACTTGTTCCGCATTCTTGAGGGGCTGAAGGCGCAGGGCAAAACAATCATTCTGATCACGCATAAGCTGCGCGAGATTATGGCGATTACCGATACCGTCAGTGTCATGCGACGCGGTGAAATGACAGCGACCGTCAAAACCGCCGAGACCAGCCCGACCGAACTGGCCGAGTTGATGGTCGGACGCCGGGTACTGCTGCGGGTGGAAAAGGACGCGCCGAAGGTTGGTGAGACCCTTTTGCAGGTGCGCGACCTCAGGGTTACAGATCAGGACGGGGTCGAGCGGCTGAAGGGGATCCAGCTGGACCTGCGGGCAGGTGAAATTTTGGGGGTTGCCGGTGTCGCGGGCAACGGACAATCGGCGTTGCTCGAAGTTCTGGCGGGGATTACGCCGGCCTCCGGCGGGACAGTGACCATGGGTGGCGATCAACTGGATCTGAGCGTACACGCGGATGCCGGTTCCCGGCGCGACCGCGGTATCGCGCATGTCCCCGAAGACCGCCACCGGTTGGGGCTGGTCATGCCCTATAGCGCCTGGGAAAATTCGTGTTTCGGCTATCATGACAGGCCGCAGTATCAGGCGAAAGGGGGGCTGTTGAACCGCCTGTTCATGCGCGACGACGCCCGCGCCAAGATCGAAAAATATGATGTCCGCCCGCCGAACTGTGACATCAAGGCCTCCAACTTCTCGGGCGGCAACCAACAGAAGATCGTGATCGCGCGCGAAATCGAGAGCGCGCCGGACGTGCTGCTGGTCGGACAGCCGACACGCGGTGTGGATATCGGTGCGATCGAGTTCATCCACAACCAGATCGTCTCGCTGCGTGACATGGGCAAGGCGGTGTTGCTGGTGTCGGTCGAACTCGAGGAGATCCTGGCGCTGAGCGACCGGATCATCGTGATGTTCGACGGCAAGATCAGCGGCGAACGTGCCCCACAGGATACCGATGAGAACGAACTGGGTCTTCTGATGGCCGGGATCGATCCCAAGGAGAGCTCCGTATGAGTAAGGGGATGCCGAAATGGGCCGATCTGTTTCTCATCCCGGCGATCAACGTGGTGCTTGCGTTTCTTGTCGCGGGCCTGGTGGTGCTTTTTATCGGCGAGGATCCGGTGCGGGCGATGCAGATCATGCTCGCGGGGTCATTGGGCTCGGACTATGGCATCGGCTACACCCTGTTTTACACCACCAGTTTCATCTTTACCGGACTGGCGGTCGCTGTCGCGTTTCATGCATCGATCTTTAACATCGGTGGCGAGGGCCAGGCCGGGGTTGCCGGGGTCGGCGTGGCGCTGGTCTGCCTGTCGATGGACAGCACACACTGGTTGCTGACACTGCCCTTCGCGATCCTGGGTGCGATGGCTTTTGGAGCCGCCTGGGCGGCGATACCCGCCTATCTGCAGGCAAAGCGCGGCAGCCACATCGTTATCACAACGATCATGTTCAACTACATCGCCGCTGCACTCCTGATCTATCTGCTGAACAACTACCTCAAGGTACCCGGTGCGATGGCACTTGAGACGCGGGGCTTTGAAGCCGGCGCGCAGATCCCGTCGATGCAGCAGATCGGTGCCTGGTTCGGTTTCGATCTGGCGCGGACGCCCATGAACCTGAGCTTCTTTATCTCGCTTCTGGCGGCGTTCCTGGTTTGGGTTATCATCTGGCGCAGCCGATTGGGGTATGAGATCCGGGCGTTCGGCTTTTCCGAGAAAGCAGCCGTCTATGCCGGGATATCGCCGGTCCGGATCATCATGGTTGCGATGCTTCTGTCCGGGGCATTGGCTGGGATGATGGCCATCAACACAGTCATGGGATCAGAAAAGCGTCTGGTGCTGGATTCGGTGCTGGGTGCTGGGTTCGTGGGTATCGCGGTGGCGCTTATGGGCCGATCGCACCCGATCGGTGTCATTCTGGCGGCAATTCTGTTCGGCGTGCTGTACCAGGGCGGTGCGGAGCTGGCTTTCGAGATTCCGTCTATTCCCAGTCAGATGATCCTGACCATTCAAGCGCTGGTGATCCTGTTTACGGGCTCTCTGGAAAACATGGTTCGGTTTCCGCTGGAGCGGTTGTTTCTACGTTTTAACAGGAGCGGGACATGACGGTGATCCCGCCCCCTCGAATGCTGATCCGGCTGGTCCGTCCGGCCAGCGTCATCCGCGACCAAATGGCCAAGACACGAGAGAGCATCTTGGCCATCATGGTCCCCAGACGCGCGATTGCTGGGGAGTAAGGCCATGGAGCTTGCCGAGATTTTTCAGCTGTTCGACAGCACCATGCGAAACGCTACACCTTTGTTGCTTGCCTGTTTGGCAGGCCTGTTCAGCGAACGCGCCGGCATTTTCGACATTGGACTAGAGGGCAAAATGCTCGCGGCGGCATTTGCCTCGGCCGCAGTGGCGGCCTGGGCCGCGGCGCCCTTTGTGGCAGATCCGTTTCCGGGGCAAATCTCGGGGCCGGGTCTGGGATGGACCGCGGCCTGGCTTGGGGTTCTGGCAGGAATATTCGCGTCGATGCTGATGGCGCTGCTGCACGGATTTGCGTCTATCACCCTTCGCGGCAACCAGCTTATATCGGGTGTGGCGATCAACTTTCTGGCGGCCGGTGTCACTGTTCTGATCGGACAAACGCTTTTCAGCCTTGGCGGTCAGACACCGCAGTTGACCGGCACCGCGCGCTTTACCGGAATAGACCTGCCGTTGGCCGAGACACTGAGGGGTATTCCGGTTCTGGGACCATTCTACGCCGATGTTGTGTCGGGTCAGGTGATCCTGGTGTACATCGCCCTAATTGCCGTGCCGATTACGGC
>JBCCYF010000049.1:0-30280 GCA_039190275.1 Pseudomonadota bacterium
TACCTGGTCGTGGCCCCGAACATGGTGCGCCCGATGGCGGCACTGATCCGGTTGTTTTTTTCTGACTTAATTGCCTCCTTGCAGGATCGGGAGCCGGGTCCAGACGAGCCCTGGCCGGTGATGATCATGCTCGATGAGTTCAATCGGCTCGGGAAAATGCCGATTGTGGTCGAAAGCATCGAGACATTGCGGTCCTATCGCGGTCACCTGGCGATCGTGACCCAGACCATCCCGGCGCTCGATGAAATCTACGGCGAGAACGCCCGCCGCGCATTGCAGGGGAATGCCGGGATCAAACTCTATCTCACACCGTCCGATGAAAAGACTGTCGAGGAGCTGAGTGGCGCGGTCGGTATGACAACCAAACGCGTGGTCACCCGTTCACGCTCCATCGGCCGCAATCCGTTCGAGGGTCGCAGCATGTCTGAACGCACGGAAGAGACATCGCTCTTGCCCAAGGACGAAGCCCGGCGCATGTCGCTTGATGACATCGTGATGGTCGTGGATGCCCAGATGCCGGTTCGGGCGAAGCGCATCCGGTATTTCGACGACCCATTCTTTAAGAGCATTCATAAGGCACAGTCAG
This sequence comes from Pseudomonadota bacterium, assembly GCA_039190275.1. Lineage (GTDB taxonomy): Bacteria > Pseudomonadota > Alphaproteobacteria > Rhodobacterales > Rhodobacteraceae > Halovulum. The sequence continues at coordinate 587 of JBCCYF010000049.1, forward strand.
GCGAGCTGCCGTTCCCGGAAGAGGCTTCCGCGGAAGAACCGTGGGTCCAGGCAGCTGAGGCGGGGCAGGGGAAACGGGCGGCGACCCGCGCGGAAGACGTTGAGGTCATAGCGGAAGGCGTGAAGGCGCGGTCTCCCCGCAAAGCGCCGTCAAAGATCAATGAGACAAGCATCGCGGCCGCACAAACCGCGGCGTCCACCGGCACGGCGCTTGTCACCAGTCGGCGCAAGAAGAGCGCGAAGGCGCTTCGGGAGGTTGGTTTGACCTCAAATCAAGCTGAGCTGGACCTTACCGTACAGCAGAGTTTCAAGCTGACAGAAATGATCGCGGGTGACGAAGCCGACGCCAAAGCTGCCGTCCAATCGACGATCTCTGCGCTTACGGAAATTGGTGCGGAGGATCCGGCAGGGCAGGGCGGGGGCGCAGCGGCAAGAAAAGCAATTGTCGCTGAAGCCGATGCAAAGATCGATTCAGACGAAGATAGGGATTCTTCACCCCTGAGCGAGGACATCGAGGATGGCGACATCAGCGAAATCACGAAACATCGTGTGCGGGATGGTGAGGAGATCGAGGCCGAGTTCAGAGAACAGGCACTCACACACAAGGTCTAGTTGCTCTTTAAAAAAACATCGGACCTTCAAAGTTCTGTGCCTGAAGGTCAGGTGTGCGAGACAATTCGGTTACTCAGGTTGATAACTCCAACGCGCGCTACTCCGACACGGTAGCTGCCACGCACATGTGCCTGTCCCACGCAAGAGCAGACTCGTTCAACTCGATTGCGCTTGGCGTGCAAGCATCGTCTCTCGGACAAGTGCAGTAATGCGGAAGAAATTGTGGGCCATCTTAGAGTAGGGTGTGAGTAGGAAGAATGTGAGTATGGCACCCAAATGGAGCGGCAGAAGCACGGCGACAGCACCGGTTCCGGTTGCAGCAAACAAGAGAAACCTCGACAGGCTGATGAAAAAGAGAAGCAGCACGAAAGCCATTTCGCCGCCCCAAGCCGCCGGCGCGCCGAGGTTGGGATCGGCCTTTGTCTTGAGCCAGGCCAGACCGGCAGTCCCCAGGCACAGGAGAATGCCGCCGGTCACTCCGAGGAGCTTGCGGAGACTGAAGAAGCCGCAGGGCGCCTCCAATCCGAAGCCGTAATGCAGCACGGTCCCACTCGTCGTCGACGCGAAACACAACAAGAACCCGTAAGGACATGCAATACGACACCGGCAGCCACTGTGTTTTCTATCGCCGCTATCACATCGTCTGGTCGACAAAGTACCGCTACAAGGTGCTGCAGGGTGACATCAGGCTCCGCGTGCGCGATATCTGCCGACAGACGTGTCGAGAGAAAGATGTCGACATCATCCGCGGCATCTTGTCCTCAGATCACGTCCACATGTTCGTGTCGGTCCCGTCCAAACTGGCCGTCAGCGACTTGGTACGGCTGATGAAGGGGCCGTCGTCCCACAAGGTGCAGCGGGAGTTTCCGCAATTGCGAAAACGCTACTGGGGCCGGGGGTATTTTTCGACCACCAACGGCGCCATCACGGAAAACATCGTACTTCAGTACCTCGAACAGCATATCGCAAATACCACCAGCGCCAGCGGATAGGTAGTTTAGTGCGACAACACAAGAGAGATAACCCCAACCAGGATCAGGCTGAGAGCCCACACCATATCTAGGTTGAACCACCCCTTGGAGAGAAACTTCAATCCGAGCCAATGATAGACGCCAACCGCGAGAATTCCGCCAGAAAAAGTCATGGCCAAAGTGTGCACCAAGGCAACCACTGCCGCGATCCCGGCATTGCCTGACATCAGGTCCGACGCTGCCGCATGCCCCGCATCGGTTTCGACCGTCTGGCAGATGCCAAGGTAGATCGGGACCAACATCAAGCCAGCGCCGTGGGCCATGGCTGCAAGAAATGACCAAAGCGCCAGGCGCGAGGGTGGCACGCGCGCCAGAAAGCGCGGGTGTCGGCGATTGATCAGGAGGTACACGCCGAGCGCGATGACCAGACAAGCGGCGCCAACCTGAATCTGCTGTTGCCATTCAGCTAGTAACATTAGCGCCGAGAAAGGAAAAAGGATCGCTGCCATTGCCAGCAGGTGGCCTGCCGCCAATGCCGCAAGCGCCTTATAAAGGCTTTCCTGAGCGCGATCCATCAGCGCCGCAGATACCGCCAAAGGCCAACCCATACCCGGGTTGATGCCATGGTAAATGCCTGAAGCCGCAACGGCCCACCAAAGGGCCGTTGCCGTATCAACCCCGTCCACCCGTCAGACGGACGGGTAGCAGAAGCTGTCAGTAGAGCAGTCGCCTCCCTCTAGGCGGATCTGGTGGCTGCGATAACCTTTAGGAAATTCGACATAGAAATCCTTGTCGAGCTCCAAGCCACCGTCTTCGCCGACGTTGGCCATCACCATTTGTCCTCCCTCGTCGTTCGGATAGAACTGGTCATCCCACGTAGAATAAAGCGAGTTGGTCCAGTAGACGCGTTTGCCGTCGCGGCTGATCTCCATCATCTGGGGCCCATAGGCAAAGTCTTTGCCGTTGGGGTGCTTCGCGCCACGCGCGATGCCGCCAAGTTCAACTTTGCCTGTCAGCTTGGGGTTCATCGGGTCGGATACATCGTATTGGTGCATCTCTCCCTGTCCCCAACAGGCGACATAGAGGTATTTGTCGTCCAGGCTCAGGTCGATATCCGTTACCAAGGGCGGCACAGCCGAGAAACCTTTCAGCAGTGGCGGCAGGTTCTCGGGGTCTTCCGGACGCGGGTCGATGGTGATGGTCTTCTTCGCCTCGAACGTGCCGTCATCCTTCTGCCACCAGGTGAAGATCGCGCCCTGTAGGTTGGTGGTATCGACCACCACGCCGCAGAAGCCGTAATCCTTGGCCGGATCATGTGCGGGCCGGATTTCCAGCGCCATCTGGTGGTTCTCACCCAGGTCGATGGTCTGAACATTGCGACGCTCGCGCAGGTTCCAGAAATGGATCTTGTGGCCGTATTTATTGCTCAGCAGATCCTCAGCGACGATGCCGTTTTCGAACTGGGGCGGGAGACCCCATTCCGAACTGACCATGTAGTCGCGCGGTAGGTTCCACCAAAAGTCATAGTGCTTGTCTTGCTCGCCTCGGTCCATTTCATAGCGGCCCAGGATTTCAAAGGTTTCGCAGTCCATGATGAAGATGCCCGGAGGTCCGTCGGTGCCATCCTCGCCGCCGCCGCCAAGGGTCGAGACATAGATACCCTCTGGACCGCAATGGATCGTGTGTGGGCGCGAATAGCCCGTCTTGGCGAACACCTCTTCAGGCTCGATGATCTTGTGGATCTTGGCCTCCAGCGGATCCTTGACGTCGATCACGTAAATCCGCGACGACCGGATGCCCGGCACGATCAGGTAACGACGTTCCAGAAACGCGTGTCCGGTCAGCGGTGACAAGGCCGACGAGCAGGCGTTCCACCCGAAATGGTGAAACTCGTCGCCCGTGTTGGGCATGATCACCTGATGCACGATCTGACCGTGGGTGTCGGACGTTGGATCGACATCCACCACCGCCAAACCGTCCGGCTGCGACCCATCAGGGCTCAGCATCAGGGTGAAGGCCAACGTCTCCGCCGGAGCCTCCATTGCAAGTTTCGGGGTCGCGTGAAATGTCGGGTCTGGTCTCAAGTTCATTGGGGGCTCCTCCCATGGTTTTACCCCAACTAGGATTGGGGTTTGTCGTTGTGCGGTGGGTCTCCTCAGTCCTCCGCATACCTGCGCACCTCAACGGTGCGAATAGACTTTTGCCGTAACATCATTGCGCGGCTTCGGCGGTTTGGCTTACTGCAAGTTGTTCAATCCCGATGTGGCAGCGGATTGCATGACCGTCTGCACCCTTGTGCCACGGAGGGATTTCTGTATCGCAAATACTGCCCAACTTGCGCGGGCACCGGCGCTGGAACGGGCAACCTTGCGCTCGCGGAGAAAGCTCTACGACATCGTCGGCAGACAGTGTCGGGGCCGTGTCCGGGTCTGGTTCAAGAACAGCGCCGAGCAGCACTTCTGTGTAAGGGTGCGAGGGCGTGCTGTAGACATGGTGGGATTTCCCGATTTCGCACAGCCGTCCCTGATAGAGGACCGCCACGCGATCGGAAAGCGCCTTTACCACCGCCAGATCGTGACTGACGAAAACATAGGTCGTGCCTTGTTTCTCTTTCAGTTCGTTCAACAGGTCCAAAACGGCTGCTTGTACCGACACATCCAGAGCCGATGTGACCTCGTCGCACAAAACAAGTTCAGGATCAGCTGCGAACGCGCGGGCGATGGCAACCCGCTGTTTTTCGCCACCCGAAAGCTGACTAGGAAGCCGGTCCAAGTAATGCGCGCCCAGCCGGACTCGGCCGAGGATTTCAACGCTTCGGTCATGCAGTTCTGTACCCGACAGGCCAAAGTAGAGTCTCAAAGGCTGCTCAAGAATCTCCGCAACCGTGTGGCGCGGGTTCAAGCTGTCGTCCGGATTTTGAAAAATTAGCTGGACGCGGCGCAAGTGGTCGGGGCTTCTGCCTTCCACGGACGGGCTCAAGGGTTCGCCATCCGCCATGTTAATGGTTCCGCCGACTGGTGGCAGAAGTCCCGCGATGGATTTCAGGATTGTTGACTTGCCCGACCCACTTTCGCCCACGAGCCCCAGCGTTTCGCCGCGTTGCACCGCAATGTCGATATCGTCAACCGTTGCGACATGGGTGTCCTGGCGGCCAAGAATTTGATCCAAAAGGTTGGGCTGATGGTAGCTGATCGACAGATCATCGAGTTTCAAGGCCGGCACATGTCCCGCTTCGAGACTCACGGGCACCGTTCCGCTTCCTGTCAATGCAAGCTGCTCGGCCTGGTCAGCGCGAAAACATCTTACCAATTCGCCATCCGGAGTGCGCGTAAGTTCTGGGCGTCGGGCTTTACAGATGTCCTGTGCCAAAGCGCAACGTTCGACAAAAGAACAACCATCGCCGACCCCTCCCGGAGCTGGGGGGCGGCCATCTAGCGCTACCGGTAGGTGATGATCAGCAAGGCGAGGTATCGAGGCCAAGAGCCCTCGGGCGTAAGGGTGTCGCGGAGCCTTCAGCACTTGTCGCGTGCTGCCCTCCAAAACCACCTCGCCTGCATACATCACCACTACGCGATCACAAACACGGGCAATTGCACCGAGGTCGTGGCTCACGTAAACCATGGCCGTTCCACGTTCCCGCGCGATATCTCGGAGCAGTTCAAGAATATGGGCCTGTGTCGTGACATCGAGACCAGTTGTTGGCTCGTCCAGCAAGAGTGCATGTGGCTCACCCGCTAGGGCCATGGCCACGGCGGCCCGTTGTTGCTGACCTCCCGACAACTCGTGGGGGAAACGAGACAATATGGCCTTGGGATCTGGAAGTCGGACCTGGCCAAGCAGTTCGGTTGCTTTGGCAACATGATCAGACGCAGGAACAGAAGAATGCAGCCGCAGAGCTTCGATCAGTTGGGCGCCAATGCGTAGCGTGGGGGTCAGAGACTGACCCGAGTTTTGCGGAATGAGCGCCAGTTCGCCGCCACGTATCTTTTCAAGCTCAGGGCGGGTCTGGGAGAACATGTCCAGACCCCGAAAGGCTACCGACCCACCAAGGAGGCGCAATCCACGTTTGAGGTACCCCATCGCAGCAAGAGCGAGCGTTGACTTTCCAGAACCGCTTTCGCCGACGATCCCGACGCTTTCGCCCTCGGCGACATCCAAGTCGATGTTGCGCAAAACGGGCAGTGTCGCACCCGACTTGCCGGTGAACCCAATTGAAACATCGCGGATGTTGATAACGGGCTTGTTCATACTGGCGCCTTTTGTGCGCGATCGATGCCGAGCGCCTTGGCCAGCGCATCTGCAGTCAGATTGATGCCGATAATCAGTGAAGAAAGCGCGATCACAGGCCCCAGAACTCCCCATGGCGCAAAGGACATGAAGCCGCGCGCGTCGGCGATCATTAGGCCCCAATCCGGGGTCGGGGGGGACACACCGAAGCCGAGGAAAGACAGCGAAGAAAAGGCGAGCAGCATCCAAGACCAGCGCATCGCGCCCTCGACCATCAGTGCATCGAGTACATTTGGCAGCAACTCGCGCCGGATAATTGTCATGCGGCCGTGGCCGCGGGCGCGTGCAGCAGAAACGAAATCGCGGGCCACCACGTCATGCGTCGCGGCGCGGGCAATCCGGATAACCGGGATGCCGTAGAAAAACGCCAATGTCGGGATAAGTACCTCGATCCCAGTACCGAAAGTGACGATCAGCACGAGCATTTTGAGGATCCAGGGCAGTGACAGGAACGCGTCGACAACACGCATCATGATCTCGTCAATGCGGCCTCCAACCAATCCAAAGAAGATACCAACAAACCCTCCCCATGCGACGGCGATTGGCGTTGCGATGCCAGTGACCAGAAGGGCCTCGCGCCCTCCAAGAAGAACACGGGTAAAGACATCACGGCCCAAATGATCTGTTCCGAGCCAGTGCGCTGCGTCCGGTGCAGTCAGCATCATGCTCGAGTTCATTGCCTTGTAGTCGTAAGGAACGATCAGTGGGCTGATCAGCGCGAGCATCACATGGGCGATAACCAGTGTGAGACCGATGGCTCCGGACGGGCGCGCCATTACGTCTCTCAAGACCAGGAGAAACCGGGCGGTAAACGTATTCTGCTTGGAAGCGGCTGTGATGGTCATTTCCGCCTCATGTGCATCGTGCGCAGTCGCGGGTTTGCGACCATTGTCAGAAGATCAGCAAAAAGGTTAACGCCGACATAAACCGCGGCCACGATCAGGGCGATGGCCTGCACCACGGGCAAGTCCCGGTCAGAGATGGAGTCGATCATCATCCGACCAAGGCCCGGGTAATTGAACACCACCTCGATCACGACCACCCCGCCCAAGAGCCAGGCAATTGTTAGAGCAACAACATTGATCGCTGGTAGCAATGCATTTGGCAGGGCATGGCGGAACACGATCTGCCAATATGGTACGCCCTTCAGAGTCGCCATCTGGACATAATCTCCTGCCATGACTTCGATAACCGACGAGCGGACCATACGCAGGATGTGCGCCGTCATGACCATGGTCAGCACCAGCACCGGCAGCAGGATTTCTGGGAAGAACTCGGACGCCGGCGCATGGGCCGGTGTCAGGACAATTCCAGGCAACCACCCTAACCAGATCGAGAACAGCAGGATCAAAACGGTGGCTGAAACAAATTCGGGGATCGTCATCGCGAAAATCGCCAATGTCGAAAGGGTCAAGTCAACCGGTCTGTCGCGCCACAAGCCGGTGACAACTCCTAGAAAGATGGCCAGAGGCACGCCCAGAGCAAGCGAACACGCTGCCAACAGCAGAGAATTTTTCAGGCGGTTTCCAACCAGATCGCTAATACTTTTCTGACCGTTGGCCGAGACGCCGAGATCGCCCTGAATGGCGCCAACGGCCCATTCCACGTAGCGCTCGACAGGCCCTCGATTCAGTCCTTGCGCCTCGCGGCAATTCTCCAACAGCTTTCCTTTGGCTTCCCGCTCGAGAAAGGCTGTACAGGCATCCCCTGGTAGCAATTCAACGCCCGCGAAGATGATGACCGAGACAATCGCGACCGTTATCGCTCCAAGAAAGAGGCGTCGAAGGATCATGCGGAGCATGGCAGAACTTTCCGGGCAAAGAAGGCGGTGTCTTGAGCGGGGCGCCAGGTTAAGTGGCACCCCGCCTACGATCGCCGATCAATCGACCGTGATCTTATGCCAGCGCACAGCGTCGTTCTTCACGGCGTCAAGGTTCTGCACGCGCGAGGATACGCCAACCATTCTGGTCACCGTGTATGGGATCAAAGTGCCACCGTTTTCCCAAAGGTACTCCTGAGCTTGCAAGTAGATTGCTTTGCGCTTGTCGAAATCCAGTTCGCGTCGCGCTTCAGCCAGCATGGCGTCAAATGCCTCATCCTTGAAAAAACTTTCGTTCCACTTTGCGGACGAGAGATAGATTTCATGAAGGGCCTGATCGGCGGGGCGTTCGTTCCAGCGCGTGGCCGCAACGTCCTTTTTCATCCAGACCTCTGACCAGTACCCATCCGAAGGTGTTTGCACGACATTAACGCGAATTCCTGCGGCCGCGGCCTGTTCCTGGTAAGCGACGGCAAGTGTGGGCCATGTCGGCTCAAGGGTTGCGACATGGACATCGATTTCTATTCCGTCGGGATAACCTGCTTCGGCCAGCAATGCCTTGGCACCTTCGATATCTTGCTGACAGGTGAGGTTGGCTCTGTATTGGTCATTCGGCTCGACGGGCGCATCGCAGGCCACAACGCCTTGGCCACCCAGAACCAGCTTGACCAATTCCTCCCGGTCCGCCGCCATCCGAACTGCTTTGCGGACACGGACATCATCGAATGGCGCAACATCGGTGCGGAAAACTAGACCACGCCAGTTGCCAGTGGGAATTACTTGTACATCAAACTTGTCCGATCCAGTGAGCATGACCTGCTGTTGTGCTGTGATCCCACGCTCCATATCGATCTGACCGCCTAGAAGGGCCTGAAGCCGCGCCTGACCATCGGCAATGCCGATGACTTCCATGCGGGCGACGCCAGGCGCGCCTTCCCAATAGTCGGGATTGGCAACCAAAACGGTTGTGCCTTCAGCGTCAAAGGTCTCAACCTTGAAGGGTCCGGTGCCGTTACCAGAAGTGGCAATCGTGTCGCCCGAACCCTCGTTGAGCATACGCAAACGATAGTCCATCAACTGAAGCGGCATATCGGCAAAAGGTGTGTTGAGCGTGATCTGGACGGTCATGTTGTCCAGTGCCTCAACCTTAGTTATCATCTTGACGGCCGAGCGAGCAGGGCTGTCGCTGTCAGGGTCAAGGACACGGTTCAAAGAATACACAACGTCGGCGGCCTCGAAGGTGCTGCCGTCATGGAACTTCACATTGTCGCGAAGTTTGAACGTCCAAACCGTGGCATCCTCGTTTGCTTCCCAATTAGTGGCAAGATCGGGTTCAGGTTTCCCATCCAAACCAGGCCGAACGAGGCGGTTCATGATTTTTTCTGTGATTTGGAACACGCGACCCTTTGAAATCGGATCAAGGCTCGATTGCGCGCCAAAGCCAAGTTCGTGCGCTTGCCGGAATGTGCCCGAAGGCTCGGCCATTGCGGCCGATGCTGTCAACGCCAGACCGGATACCATCCCCAGTAGAATTCTCATTTGTTTTCCTCCCGTTGGCGGCCCTCCAAACCAAAACCAGCAGACGGGGGCACCTGACCGACAGTCCTGCCCCACCCACCCTTGGGTCAAACGAAAAAAAGTTCGGGCATGGATACAGTAAATTTAGTCCATGGCTAGCTTGAATTCGGTTTGCAGCTTCTGACGGTTTCCAAGACCAATGGAACTAACATCGAACATGAAGGAAAGGCGAATGCGAGCAAGCAAGGTCATCTTGTCAATTGGCGGAGGTGGATTCACCCATGGAACGTATCCAGAATTGGATGACATTTGCCTTCGGTTTTCGCCTTTGAAGCCAAACATCGGGTATGTCGGTTGGGCGAATGAAGACGATGAAAAGCGGATCGGTGACTTCTATGCACGGTTTGAACCCCTGGCGGGATCCATGTCTCATCTGCCACTGGGGGCCACCAGCGAACATACCCGCGCATGGTTGGCAGATATGAAAATGGTCTATTTTTCTGGAGGCAATACCGCCTGCCTAGTTACCGCAATTCTGGCCAACCAATCCCTTTCTGCATTTCTTACCGCAAATAGGTCCGGTTGCGTTCTCGCAGGGGTCAGTGCCGGAGGAGTTTGCTGGTTTGATTGGATATTGTCGGATTACAAGGGGAGTGGTTACGAGCCGCTTCAAGGACTGTCGGCGGTTTCGGGTGGAATTTGCCCCCATTACAGCTCGGAACCCGCGCGAAAACCGAAACTTGAAGAACTGGTCTCCGGCCAAGTGAGCCAGCCAGTATACGCGGTTGATGACGGGGCTTGCCTAGTTGCAATTGATGGGCAGGTCGATGGCTATTTCTCTGCGCACTCTGATCGTGCGGCCTATCGCTTAAACATTAAGGATCAGTCAGTCTTGACGTCGCGGCTACCGCCGTTTGCATAGTGTGCCCCCAGTTTCCTTATTCGGCGTTCGACTCGCTTACGATCCACTCGCAAACCGTGCGGACGGCAACAGCCTCACGCGCTTTGGGGCGCTCCAAAAGGTAAAAGGCTCGAGTCGGCATAAGGTCGATATCGAAAGGCTTAACCAATTGCCCCTCGGCAATGTCGCCATCCATGAAGGGAAAAACGCCGAGTGCGACACCCTGGCCGTCTTTGACAGCACGTTGGACCATATTGGAGTCAACGACTGTAAACTCGCTTTCGATTGGCACATCCGGGCACCCGGCCAATACGAACCAGTTTCGCCACTCGCTGTGATCATGCTGATGAATAATTGTCAGGCCTGCCAGTTGCGACGGATGGTTCAGTGGACCAACATGCTTTGCAAGGTCCGGGCTTATGATCGGCGAATATCGAGCCTCTAGAAGTCGAGTCGACGAGAGACCACGCCAATCTCCAAAACCCCAATCGACCGCAAGGTCAGTTTGCAATTCCTTGGCATCTGTAATTCGAGATCCGTGGTGCACCAGAAGCTCGATTTTGGGATGCTCCTTGCCAAATTGCGCAAGCCGTGGACCTAGCCAGCGGGATCCGAAGATTGGGCCGACCGCAATCGAGACTGTCCGGCGCGCTGGGAGGACATGCTGTTCAACCTCTGTCCGAATGTCTTCGAAAGCTCGAGTTAGGACCTCTGAGAGTGACCGTCCCTTTTCGGTCAAGCTCACGGCGCGGGTGTGCCGATGGAATAGTTTGAAGCCCCAGTCTTTTTCCAAGTGGCGTATCTGATTGCTGACAGTCGTCGCGCTAACGCATAGTTCTTCTGCGGCCTTCTTGAAACTGAGATGACGAGCCGCCGCTTCGAAGGTGCGGAGCGATGTTAGGGGTAGTCTGCCAGTCAAGTTTGGCACACCAAACTCCTCTATGGATTAATTTTTTGCAATCCATAGTACTCTCAAATCTCGTTTGTCAAAAAAATTGAGAGGATAGAACTTCGTCTCGACAGGAGCTTTCAGCCTGGTCGAGGAGACCGTTGCTCAATTCGGGAATGTGCTAATGAAAGTCGCGATATTCGGCGTCGGAGCGATGGGCTCGGTCTATGCCGCACGGTTCGCGGAAGCTGGACTGGAAGTAATCGCGATAGATCCATGGAAGGCACATGTTGAAGCAATTGTAAGAAACGGGTTGCGCTTGGACGGTCCAGATGGAGCCCGGGTCGTAAAAGGTATCACGGCTTCAACCGACGCCGCAGATGCGGAAGGCGCCGACCTTTTTGTCATAGCGACAAAAGCGGCTGGCGTTGGCCAGGCAGCTCAGTCAGTGCGCTCCACAATGCCTGCCCATGCAACTGTTCTGACAATTCAGAACGGTCTTGGAGCCGGTGAGCGCATATGCGAGCACTTGCCGCAGGCATCTGTCCTTTTGGGAGTGGCGGACGGGTTTGGCGCATCCATGATCGGGCCTGGTCATGCTAAACACACAGCCATGAAGTTGATCCGGCTAGGCGCGTTAACAGGTGGCATCACACCCCCGCTTGAGCAGGTTGTCACCACCTGGACGCAGGCTGGTTTCCAAGCGCATGCGTACGCGGACATTCACCAGTTGGTTTGGGAGAAACTTCTCTGCAACGTCACCTTGTCAGCTCCCTGCACCATTCATGACTGCACCGTCGGACAATTGATGGACGACAAGGCTAACTGGGCGGAAGCGCTTGAGGCCATGCAAGAAGCCTACGCCTGTGGAAGGGCGCGCGGCATAGCTTTTTCCTTTGACGACCCTGTGACCTATGTCACCGCTTTCGCCGAACTGGTTCGTCACGCCAGCCCGTCGATGCGGCTGGACCACCTCGCAGGGCGCCGCTCAGAAATAGACTTTATTAATGGGGCCATCCCCCCGATTGGTCGCCGCTGCGGCGTAACCACCCCCGTGAACGACCGGCTCAGCGCCGAAGTCCGCGCACGTGAAGCCTCATTTGAAGGGGTGCGCATATGAATGCCGCCAGTTTCGCACTCGACTGCGTTCAAAGCTATGGCATGGTTACTTCAGCGGGCGTGGTCCCCGTCTCGCAAGCCTTTGCCGAAAGCTATCCTGACCTCAGGTCTGTTCTGTCTGCAGGCAAGCTGTCGGACCTGGCAAAAAACTGCGTCGGGGCTGCCATCGATACGGAAGAGCTCACGTTTCTTCCCCCCATTCCCGAGCCTTCGAAAATCCTCTGCATTGGCCTAAATTACCGCAAACCTTACCCGGTGCCAGGCGTTACTGCTGAATCACAAGATATCGTGATCTTCGGACGTCACAACGACACGCTTGTGGGCCACTGGGAGCCACTTGAGATGCCCCAGGGAGAGGCGGGACACAGCTATGATTTCGAGGGGGAAATCGTCGCCGTCATCGGCAAAACCTGCCGACATGTGAGCGAAGCCGAATCCCTGTCGTACGTCGCAGGCTATTCGTGCATGAATGAAGGCTCGGTCAGGGCTTGGCAAAAACACTCGGTTCACGCAGGAAAAAACTTTCGTTCGTCCGGCTCCTGCGGACCGTGGCTGACCACGGCAGATGCCGCTGGGCCGGTCGAGACAATAGGCCTGGTGACGCGGGTGAACGGCGTGGTGATGCAGCAGGCGACCGGGGCGGATATGATCCACCCCCTGCCGAAGCTGATCGCTTACCTGTCGCACATCACCCAGCTCAACCCCGGCGACGTGATTGCCACAGGCTCACCTGACGGAACCGGCGGGAGCCGCACACCACCTGCATTTCTGAAACCCGGCGACGTTGTTGAGGTCGAGAGTCCGACCATCGGCACGCTACGCAACCAAGTTGCCAATTGACCTGCTCCGCCAAAAGGACAACCCTTATGCATCCCGATCTCAAGAAGCTGCGCTTTTCGGTCAAGCCCTTTCCGGTAGAGGGCACGCGCCCAGTAGAACTCGCACGAGCAATGGCAGTTCACCCGCTGACCTATCAGGAACTCGCATACGAGCCGGAATACTCTTTGTACGCGGGTCGACTGACACCCGAGAAGATGACCAACGCAACACCTGACGAAATGTACTGGGCAGCCCGGCAGGGTATCATCCTGCGCCACACCGGCGAGCATCCCTTCGAGATCACGGGGCCCGACGCGTTGACGCTTTTACAGAGGATTTTTCCGCGTGACGTGTCCAAAGTGAAGACCGGGCGCTGTTCCTATCAGTTCGCCTGTTACCATGACGGTGGTATGATCACAGATGGGTTGCTGTTGCGCGTAGCCGAGGACAGATTCTGGTTCGCCCAGGCCGATGGGGACCTTTTCTCCTGGTATATGGCACATGCAGCGGGCCTGAATGTAACCATAAGCGACCCCGAGGTTTGGGTCAGCCAGATACAAGGGCCGCATTCGATGAAGCTTCTAGCACATCTGCTGGACGGCCCGATGCCCAATCCCTGGCGCTACTTCGATTGGGCCGAAGTAAGCATGGCTGGTCAGAAGGTTATCATCAGTCGCACAGGCTTCACCAATGAGCTGGGTTGGGAAATCTATTTCCGTCCGGAGAACGACATTGAAGCACTGGGCGATCTTGTCCTGGAGGAAGGGACGAAGATGGGCATGGTCCTGACCGCGACACCGGGTTTCCGCGGTCGCCGGATCGAGGCCGGGCTTCTATCGGCGGGACAAGACTTCACTCGACACACAACGCCATTCTCGGTCGGCCTGGGTAGATTCATCGACTTCGATTGCGGTGACTTCATTGGACGCGAGGCCCTGCTGGGTGCTGAACGGACCTGCCGGACATGGGGCATGCGAGTGGAAGGCGGGATCGCTTTGCGCGGGCGATCCGTATATCAGAATGGACGAGAGCTCGGCCGCGTCACATCCAGCACTTGGTCCCCCTATCAGGTTTGCGGCATTGGCATCGTGCATTTGTGCAGTGACACGCAGGGGCCGGGGTCCATCGTCGAAGTCGAATGTACTGACGGCAACAATCACATAGCGGAACTCTGCACCTTACCCATGTACGATCCAAAGGGAGAAATAGTGCGGGGTATCAACACCACCATTCCGGCCGCTCCCGAACCTTGGCTCGGCATCGCAGCCGAAAGAGTGTCCGCCAAATCTGCCTGATCATCAAAAGGCATAGGAAAAGGCAACTCCACTACTCTGCGGGACGACACGAATCCATGCAGACGGCAACGACGAGCGGCACGCGAAATAGTCTTGCCCCAAATGCGGAGGCGCGACGGTCATAATTGAGACCTTCCTGCGCGGTCAAAGACCCAAATCCCGCGCACCACCTTGGGAGGATGCCGCATGATACAACACGAAAACCCGGCCCCTTCTTGCGCAGACCCCGGACCAATCAGTGCGGCCATCTCACAAAATCCTGGGCTGCATCAGGCCTGTGGAGGTAAAATGGGAGCCAAATTGGCCAAGTCGTGTCGGGAACATCAATTGGATGGCACAGCCTGTCATCACACAGCCGCTCACTCTGCTCATCCACCTCTGCAGCCGTAACGCACAATCCCCATAGCACCGAAATCCGCCCGCGCTTTCCTCCTCGTCAGATTTATCGCCGCTGCAGCTCACGCTGACAGCAGCAACAAACCTTAGACAAAGCGGACTTGGGCACACGCGGCTATTGCTGGCGCAGCATCGCTTCGCTCTGACGGCATGATCATTGCTGTTAAGCCGGCCATCTCGCTAAAGCGGACATTGAAATCTGGTCTGAGCAGTCAAATCCGAACCGATCACCAGTAGACACAATTGTGAGTACCCAAGACTATGAGCTTTCGCGGTGGATGAGCTTTGGCGAAGTCGGGACAAGCAAAGCGGCGGTTTGTTGCGGAAGTGGATGAAGCAACCGTTCTACCGCAGATTTGCCGAGCTCATGTAAAGGCGTTTCCACCGCCGTCAGAGGAATGCTGCAGTATTGAGCCAGCGGAATATCATGTATCGCAACAAAAGCGATATCAGACGGAACATCATAGCCGAGCTCAATTGCACAATGCATGGCGCCAATGGCCGAAAGGACATTACAACAGACCACTGCCGTCGGGCGAACAGACAAGCCAAAAAGACTGTTGACGATGTCAGCACCGTCCTCGATGGATGGATCACAATGGATAACATAGTCGCTCGGCGATGCGTGGCCGGCAGCTTTAAGAGCATCTTTCCATCCGGCAATTCGTTCGTTCGTGAAGCTCAAACCCTTGCGCGTAGCGAGGCAGGCAATCTTGGTGTGCCCGCGTTCGATCAGATGGTTCGTCGCAATCCACGCGGCCTTTCTGTCTTGCAAGGCAACGACCGGCAAACTGTTTTCGAACTGGGCCTGCAGCAGAACTATCGGCACATTCTCACGTGCGGCCTGTGCGATCATCAGGTCGGCATTTTCTTCGGCAGCCTGAAGGACAATCCCGTCAACGCCCCGACCGCGTATAAGACCAACGACGTGCTCTAGGGCGGGTTTTCCGGCTGCCGCATCGACCAGAAGAATTGCTTTCCCGGCTTCGGTGGCGGCGGCATGTGCGCCTTTCATAATTTCGGCATAGACCGGATTCGTGACGTCGTGGACCACAAGCGCCAGCATGCCCGTTTCCGTTTTTCGCAGCGACCGGGCGGATCGGTTGGGTGTGTATCCGGTTTCTTCAATTACTTTATGGACGCGGGCGCGGGTTTCTTTGGACACCCGCAGACTCCCGTCATTGTTCATAATTCTTGACACGACGGCAGTAGAAACGCCCGCTTTTTTCGCAATGTCCGCAAGTGTCGGCATGAGGCCTCTCTTTCGCAGTCGTGGATAGCTATGTTTTGGCGCTTGACAAGTATACCCGACAAATACCATCGTAGGTAAAACGAATTACCAGCTTGGTAAATAGATTTTCCAAAGCTGGATGGGAGGATATCGCGATGACGTCGCAGCCGGGCGCCCTTGAGGGTATTCGCATACTTGACTTCACCCAAATGATGTTGGGGCCGCTATGTACGCAGACGCTGGCCGACATGGGCGCCGATGTTCTGAAGGTCGAACGGCCCGGTAAGGGCGAGTGGATGCGGTCGATGCCGATGATTGGCGAATTCGTCGGCGGCGACAGCGCCGCGTTCCTGTCCTTCAACCGCAACAAACGCTCGGTCGCGATTGATCTTAAAAGCCCCGCAGGACGCGCGGCTTTGCTGGATTTGGCCAAGCAATGCGATGTGGTGGTCGAGAACTTTCGCACCGGCGTGATGGATCGGCTGGGGCTGGGCTATGACTACTTCAGGGAAGCAAATGACAAGATCATCTATGCCTCGGGCTCGGGCTGGGGCGTTGGGTCGGTCAATGCGAAAAAGGGCGTGCCGGGGCAGGACCTGCTCATTCAGGCGCAATCTGGTGTGATGTTCAACACCGGTCGCCGGGATGATCCGCCGACGGCTTGTGGCACGCCGATTGCGGATTTTGCCGCCTCACAAGCACTTGCGATTGGCATTCTGGGGGCATTGCTGGCGCGGGATCGTCACGGGGTTGGGCAGAAAGTTGAGACAGATTTGTACTCGGCGACGCTGAACCTAATGGGGCAGGAGAATTTTGCGGTTCTGAACCAGCATATCTCGCTTGAGCGGTCTGAGGCGGGCGTTGCCTCCTGTTGGAACGATGCGCCTTATGGTCCGCATCCGACGTCGGATGGATGGGTTGCGATTGCGATGTGTCCCCTCGACAAACTGGCGGAGATTCTGGGCGACCCGGACTTGGCGGGAATGGACCCGTGGGCCGCGCGCGATGCCACCAAACTTCGGATCGATGAAAGCACGCGGAAGCACACGACGGCGGACCTGATGGCCTGGCTTGAGAAAGCAGACGTCTGGGCCGCCCCCATTCGGAACACCGACGCGGCCCTGAAGGAAGCGGTCGAGGTCGAGCCGTTCCGACTGGTGGAAATGGACCATCCAAAAGCCGGAAAGATCCATGCGATCGCCAATCCGATCACACTGAGCGAAACGCCCGTTTCATTGACGCGCGTGCCGCCGCAGGTGGGCGAGCATACAGACGAAGTGCTGGGCGATCTTTTGGGCGCAGACCGGCTCGAAGCGTTGCGCCGCGAGGGGGCGCTTGGATGACCGAAGAGCGACTGCATCCCAACCTAGCGCTCACGCGACACGGCGCGATTGAGGTGCTGCGCGTGGATCGGGAAGAGGCGCTTGGCGCGCTGAATTTCGAGATTCAGGCAGCCCTTGGCGACTATGTGGCCGACGTTGCCGCGCGCAAGCATGAGGTGCGCGTTCTGATCCTGACCGGCACCGGTCGCGGCTTTGTCGCTGGCGCTGACATTGCGGGTTACCATGGCGCCGAACAAACGGTGTTCGATGATTTCCAGCGCCGGTCGCGCGAAACCTTCGATGCGATTGCCAACCTGACCCAAGCAACGATTTGTGCGGTAAACGGTTATGCCCTTGGCGGTGGTTTCGAGATCGCCATGTGCTGCGACTTCATTCTGGTCAACGAAAAGACAAAGCTTGGTCTGCCCGAGATCAAGCTGGGTCTCCTCCCGGGCGGTGGCGGGACACAGCGTCTGCCCCGTCTCGTGGGGGCGATGCGCGCCAAGGAAATGATTATGTCCGGCCGTATGATCACAGCTGAAGAAGCGGTGGCCTATGGCGCGGCCTTGGAAGCCTGCGCGCCGGACGATCTGATGCCGCGCGCGATGGAACTGGCCGAGACCCTTGCCGCTCAGGCACCGGTTGCGCTGCGGGAAGGCAAGCGCATCGTTGATGACGGTTTGGACTCAGCACTCAGCGCTGGTCTGACACTCGAACAACGTGTCCTCGGAGCCCTGTTTGCGACTGAGGACGGCAAAGAAGGAATCGCCGCCTTCATGGAAAAACGCGAACCGGAATTCAAAGGAAAATAAGCCAATGTCCGCATCCGTCATCACCTATAACGAAGGACCTTTCGCGACGGTCGCCATGGGTCTGCCAGGAGATCACGAAGGCAAGACCGCGACGCGTGTCTTCTTCGTGCGCGGGGCCGAGAAGACGGCGCTGATCGACAGCGGGCTTTATGGCGGGTTGCCGGCGCTGGAGCAGAGCTTTGAGGAGCTTGGGATCGCGCGCTCTGACCTCGACCTGCTGCTGTTGACGCACGAACACATGGACCACGTCGGCAATAACGGTTGGCTGAAGGCCGAAACTGGGTGCGAAATCGTTGGTCATGCAGGCCGCGCGGACCGGGTGGCCGACAACATGCTGAACGCCAAGGCCATCGTGCATGCCTTCCCCGAGGGCGAGCATTTCGATCTGAACGAAGAATATCTCGACTGGATGGGTCCGACTGAAGGGCCAATTGATCGCTTCGTGAAAGACGGCGATGTGATCGATCTTGGCGGTGGCATCGAACTCGAGGTCGTCGAGGTACTGGGTCATTCCATGTGCGAGGTCGGGTTCTTTGAACGCTCGACCAAAACGCTGGTCATTGCCGACCCGCTTTTACCGCCGTTCAATCCGGTGCTGTATCTCTACGAAGACCCGGCCGTGATGCGGGCGACATTCGATAAGATTGAGAAGTTCTTGGTCGAGCGTGACGTGCAAGCGGTGCTGTTCGCTCATGACGAGGTGAAGACCGCCACTGAAACGCAAGAGCTAGTGGATGATTGCCGGGCGCGGGTGGAAAAGGTCGAAGCCTCCATCCTCACCCATATCAAGGCCAATCCCGGCATCAGCTTTGGCGATCTGCGCGACAAGTGTTGCGATGATCAGAACATGGTGCGCGAATGGCGCGCGCTGGTCTCGATTGACGCCAGTCTGAAGGCCTTCGCCGCGCAAGGCGTGGTCGAGAAACAAGGCGGCGGGTGGCACTATGTCGGCTGACCTGCCCATCTGTGCAGTGCTCGGCTCGGGCACGATGGGGGCGCAGATCGCGCTTTCCCTCGCCTTGGGCGGTGCGCGCGTGCGCCTTTGGGGGCGTCGGGCCGAGGCACTGGAACCGGCTTTGGCGCGCTGTGGCGAAGGGTTCGATTTTCTTGCTGCCAGCGGTTTGGTGGACAAGGCTGCGCGGGACGATGTTTTGGACGCAATCACGGTCACAGGTGATTTGGCGGTGGCCGTGGAGGACGCAGGATTTGTTATCGAAGCGGTGGCCGAGGATCTGGAGGTCAAGCAGGCACTGCTGGTCGAGGCCGAAAGCCTTGCGCCAAACGATGCGATCACATCGTCCACCACATCGGCGCTCAGCGCGTCTGCCATCCAAAGCCCGCTTGACCGGCCCGAGATGTTCTGTATCGCGCATTATGCTCAGCCCGCGCATCTGGTCGAATTGGTCGAGGTTGTGCCAGGAGCGGCGACGGACGCCCAAGTCACGGCTACAACCACCGGTTTGCTGGCCCGGACGGGTAAGACACCGGTCGAGTGTCCTGACATTCCCGGCTTTCTCTGGGCACGGATTCAACATGCGGTTCTGCGCGAGTTCGCATCGCTGGTGGGCCGAGGCGTCGTTACGCCCGAAGCCTGCGACACCATCCTGAAGGTTGGATATGCCTCGCGCCTGCCCGCCATGGGCGCGTTTGAGCATGCCGATCTGGCTGGGCTGGACTTGATCACTTCGGACGCGGCGAAAGCGGTTTGGGCGGATTTGTCCAACGTCTCGGACCCATCAGAAACACCCGTGGGCGCGCTTGCCGCAGACGGCAAGCTGGGCATGAAGTCAGGCGCTGGTTTCTATGATTGGGCCGCGCGTGACCCGAAAAAGTTCAAAGCGGCACGCGACGCCGAGATCATCCGCCGGGTGAAACTCAATCGAGGGGCAGAGGTCCGATGACCATGATCGAGGGGAACATAACATGAGTGGCGTAAAACTTTCCAAAGTCACCAAATCCTATGGGTCGGTCAATGTGATCCCGCCCTTGTCGCTCTTGTTTGACGAAGGCGAGTTCGTGGTGATCGTCGGGCCGTCGGGCTGCGGAAAGTCTACCACGCTGCGGATGATTGCGGGGCTAGAACCTGTTACCAGCGGGGCGATCCATATCGGCGGCAAGGATGTCACCTGGGCCCGCCCCAAGGAGCGTGACATCGCAATGGTGTTTCAGTCCTACGCGCTCTACCCACATATGGACGTGGCCGGGAATATGTCTTTCGCACTGCGGCTGGCGGGCACCCCAAAGGCCGAAGTGGAACAGCGTGTACGCGCCGCCGCCGACATGCTGGAACTAACCGAGTATCTTGAACGCAAACCCAAGGACCTGTCCGGCGGGCAACGCCAACGGGTTGCCATGGGCCGCGCCATCGTGCGCGATGCGTACTGCTTCCTCTTTGACGAGCCGCTGTCGAACCTGGATGCCAAGCTACGCTCAACCATGCGGACCGAGCTTGCGATCCTGCACAAGAAGCTGGATCGCACGATGGTCTATGTCACGCATGATCAAATCGAAGCCATGACAATGGCCGACCGCATCGTGATCATGGAAAAGGGCAATGTCCAACAGGTCGGCACCCCGCGCGAAGTTTACAACAACCCGAAGAACCTGTTTGTCGCGGGCTTTATCGGATCGCCCTCAATGAACATGCTTGAGGCCGAGTTGCGGGGCGACAGTGTGGCGGGCCAGGGTTTTCAACTGGCGCTGCCTGAGCGTTTAAGAGCGGCGGCGCAACAGCATGAGGCACGCGACGTGATCGTCGGCATGCGGCCCGAACATTTCGCCTCGGCAGAGGTGGCGGGCGGCACATCGGAAAGCGCCTTCGCCCCCATCAATCTTGAGGTGAAGGTGGCCGAATACATCGGCTCCAGCCAGTTCCTAGCCGCGGATATCGGCGGCAAACAAGTCTCGGCAGCGATTGAAGTGGGACCGGACAGCGCGCCCCTCGAAAGCGGCAGCTATCTGTTCGACACCAGCCGGCTTTACCTCTTCGACCGCGCGTCGGGTGAAGCAATTACCTAACGAAAGCAAAGAGAAAGTGACAAACCGGGAGGACCAAAATGTCATTTGAATTCTTCAAGAAAGCAGCGATCACCGTTGCTGCCGGGATGCTGGCGACAGCCGCCTGGGCCAATCCTTACGAGAAATATGAAGGGACAACGATTGTCGTGTCCTGGCCTGCTTTGGCGCACTTCCAGGCGGCGGAAACACTGATCGACGAGTTCGTCGAGGAAACCGGCATCAATGTCGAAGTGGACGCGCTGCAGTACCTCAAACTGCGGGACCGCCAAATTCTGGAGATGTCAAAGCCCGAAGGCGAATATGATGTCGTCTCCTGGGTGGTGATGTGGAAAGGCGAATATGTCTCGAAGGGTCTGCTGACCCCGCTCAGCCAGTTCTTCACCTCCGGCTCGTTGGTCGATCCGCTTTATGACATCGACGATATCGCCGATGCGTACCTACAGAACGGCGGCGTCGTTGGCGGCACCAAGGGCTATATGCCCGGTAAGTCGGGTGCGCTCTATGGCATCCCGTTCGGCGCCGAGACGTCGATCCTGGCCTATCGCAAGGACATCTTCGAAGAGCAGGGCATCGAAGTACCCACTACCTATGATGAACTGATAGCGGTGATGACGCAGCTGAGCGACGCAGGCATTCCCGCGCTCACCTCGCGAGGCAAGACGGGTCACCAGGTCACAGCGGGTTGGCTTCTGCATCTGGCACCCATGGGTGGCAAGATCTTTGACGACGAGTGGAACCCTGTTGTGAACTCGCCCGAAGCTGTCAAGGCGGCTGAGTTCATGCGTCATGTGGCTAAGACCGGCCCGGTTGGCATCGAGACATTCGGCTTCGGTGAAGCAGCAGCCGCCTTCCTGCAGGGCGATGCGGCGATGCACCTCGATACGCTAAAGATCGCGGCGATGTCGCGGAACCCGAGCCTGTCGACCATCGACGGCAATGTGGGTTACGCGCTGCACCCGGTCGGCACGCGCTGTGGGTCTGAAACCGGCGGCTTCGCCATGGGCATTCCGGCCAACGCGCCGAATAAGGAAGCCGCGTTTTTGTTCATCCAGTACATGACGAACAAGGCCGGCGATCAGCGCATGGTGGAACTGGGCGGTGATCCGATCCGGATTTCGACGCTGGAAAACAACGCCGACAAATTCCCGGACTATGCGGTCACAGCCGAGCAGCTGCCTTGCGCTGACCCGGATTGGCGTCCGCTGATCCCGGAATGGAACGAGATCAACATCGACGTTCTCGGCCAGGCGCTGACCCAGGTCATCACGACGGATGATCCGATCCAGCCGATCATGGACGAAGCGAACGAGAAGCTGCGCGCCATCATGGAGCGTGAGGGCTATTACACTTGGGCGAACTATCGCGCCCCACAGTAACCCGCTGCGTTCAAAACGAGAGGAGGGGCGCACGAGCGCGCCCCCCAAACCCCACCGCTGAAAGGCCGGAACATGTCTGAGCAGACCGCATCCATAACTTTGCCCGCGCCTGCCAAACGGCCTTGGGACATGGGTCAAGTGGTCCCCTATTTCTTTATCCTGCCTGCGGTGATCGTCATGGCGGCGGGGCTGGTTTACCCGGTGATCCAGGCCTTCTACCTCAGCTTCTTCGACTGGAAGATCGGCACAGATTTCGACGACGCTCCCTATGTGGGGATGCGCCACTTCATCCGCATGGTGGGCGACGAAAACGTCTGGGCCTCGATCTGGGTGACGATCAAGTTCGGGCTTTGGACCATCACGCTTGAGATGTTTCTGGGTGTTTCGCTGGCGCTACTGCTGGAAAAGCCCATTCGCGGGGCCAGCGTGTTTCGCACGATTTTCATCCTGCCGCTTATGGTCTCGCCCGTCGTGGTGGGCCTGATCTGGCGCTATCTATTCGATGCGCGGATCGGCTGGATCAATTATTACCTTGGTCAGATCGGGATCGAGCCGCAGGTCTGGCTGGGCGACCCGGACCTTGCCTTCTTTGCCATCGTTTTCACTGACATCTGGCAGTGGACCCCGTTTATCTTCATCATCGTGATTGCCGGGCTTCAGGCCTTGCCGTCCGAGGTGCTGGAAGCCTCCAAAATCGACGGCGCAAACTGGTGGCAGCATGTCCTTTATGTGAAACTGCCGATGATCCGCTCGATCCTACTGATCGCGCTTCTGATGCGCATGATCGACGTCTTCCGTGCGCTGGAGGTGATGTACATCCTGACGGGCGGCGGACCGGGCCGAGCGACCGAGCTCTTATCACTGCATATCTACAACCGCGCCTTTGACACGCAGCAACTTGGCTATGCCTCGGCCATCTCCGTGCTGCTGATCGTGATCGTGTTCCTTATCAGCCTCGGGATCCTGAAAATGGGAAACCCGATGAAAGAAAGATCGGATATCTGACATGGCGACGAAATCCATCGAAAGCCCTTGGAGCATTTACGGCCATTACGTTGCCCTTGTGGTGCTGGCGATCATTACGCTCGCGCCGATCTGGATCATGCTGGCCACGGGATTCAAAGACGACGTTTTGGTTCAGCAAAAAGAGCCCGTCTGGTTCTTCTTTATGCCGACGCTGGACAATTACGAATACATCATGACACGCGGCAAGTTCGATCGCTATTTATGGAACTCGGTCATTGTCGGCACCGTGTCGACTTTTCTGACGCTGCTGTTGGGCGGCATGTGCGCCTATGCGCTGGCCCGAACCGAGTTTCGGGGGCGCGTCCTCGTCGCCAACTCCACGCTTCTGGTGCGTATGGTGCCGCCTGCGGTGCTGGCTGTGCCCGCCTTTGCGATGGTGCTGAACTTCAGCCTCGACAATGATCTGGCTGTGCTGATCTTTTTCTATACTGCACTGAACCTGCCTTTCGCGATTTGGCTGCTCTTCGGGTTCTACAAACAGATCCCAATCGAGCTAGAGGAAGCCGCCATCGTCGATGGCGCCACCGCGTTGCAGGTCTTCTTCCGCGTGCTGCTGCCGCTGATGAAATCGGGCTATGCGGTTGCTGGTATCTTCACATTCCGGATTGCCTGGAACGAATTCATCCTTGCGCTGCTGCTGACCGGCCGGACGTCGCGCACCCTGCCCGTCGGGGCGGCTGGCTTCATTACCGACACCGGTGTCGAGTGGGGTCGCATCATGGCCATGGGCACGCTCATCGTGATCCCGCCCTTGCTTTTCACCTTCTTTGCCGCGCGCCAGATCATCGCGGGCATGACGGCTGGGGCTGTGAAAGGGTAATTCCCTCGACCCGGATAAGACCAAGGGGCGTCCGTTGAACGGGCGCTCTTTCTCTTGGAATTGATCTTTCAGGTGAGTGTGATGTACGTCCGATCGGGAATGGGATCGACCGCTCCAAGACCGCCGACTGTACCCGCCGCAACCTGCATTGCTGCGCGCACGGCCGTTTCCGCATCACCCGTTTCCAGCAGATAGGCCAGAAAGGCGCCTGCGAAACTGTCGCCGGCGCCGGTGGAATCGACGGCCTCAACCCGCGGAACGTTAAAGGTCACCAACCCATCGGCCAGGCGCATCACCGGACCCTTGGCGCCGCGTTTCAGCACCACATGCTGCGCGCCGAAACGCCCAAAATGATGGAGGATCGCCGCGTCATCCGTCACGCCCGTCAGCTGCGCGGCTTCATCGTCGCTTGGCAAAATGATATTGGCCAGCGGCAGGAAGTCTTCGATGACCCGCCGTGCCTCCTCCAGCGTCCAGAGGTTCAGCCGCAGGTTTGTGTCATAAGACACCAATGTCCCGTTCTCCCGCGCGATTTCGGCCGCACGGGTCACGGCCGCCCGCATCGTCGGGCTGATCGCCTGGCTCAGCGCCGAAACATGAAGGATCCGCGCACCCGCGATCATTGCCGGATCCAGATCGGAGGGGCCGTAAAGGCTCGCCGCCGATCCGCGCCGGGCATAGGAGAATCTGCGCCCCACCGGATCGGGCATCACGAAATAGGCCCCCGTGGGGTCTTGTGGTCTGATCCTGACGCCGGCGGTGTCCACACCTTCCTCAGCCCATAGCGCCAGCAGGTCGTGCCCAAAGGGGTCGCCGCCAACCGCGGTCAAATATCCGGTGCGCGCGCCCTGCCTGGCCGCGGCGATGATGGCATTGGACGTGTCACCGCCAAACCCCTGCCGGAAGGTCGGGCGCTGACCGTCTTGGGTTGGCAGGTGCGTGAACTCAACCAACGCCTCACCGAGTGCGACAATGTCGGGCCCGGTGGTCATGCGGGTTTGATCAACACTTTGCCCACCGCGTGGCCGTCCGCCATCATATCGCAGGCGGCCTGGGTTTCGGCCACGCGAAAGCGGGCGGCGGTGATCGCCTCGAAATCGACGGTGCCAGCCTCGATCAACGCGACGGCGTCGACAAATTCATGGGTGAAAAGGATCGAGCCCACGGATGTGACTTCTTTCAATGCATTAAGGTGCAGATTAATCGGCACCGGCTGCGGCTGGATCAGCGACAGCACCGAGATCACCCCCTGTTTGCGCACCGCATCCAGCGCCTGGTTGTAGGCATGCGGGCTGCCCGACGCCTCGATCACCACATCGTACTGGCCTGACAGTGCTGACAGGTCATCTGTGATGTCAAAGCCTTGCGTTGCGCCCACTGCCTTTGCTGCATCCAGCGCCTCGGGCTTCAGATCAGTCACATGAACCTCGGCCCCCTTGGCGTGGGCCCCGACCGTCGCCAAAAGGCCCATGGGCCCGCATCCTGTCACCAGCACCTTTTGCCCCGCAGCAACCTGCGCCCGGTTCACCGAATGCATCGCGCAAGCCAGCGGTTCGGCAAAGGTCAGATGATCGGGCGGCACATCCTTCGAGACGACATGGCAGCAACGCGTCGGGAAATCGAAATACTCCCGGAAAAACCCATCGATGTGGGGTTTGGTCGTGGCCGAGCCCGGAAATTTTTTGTCCGGGTCCATATTGATATCTCCGCGGCGCGCCTCGGGGCTGCTGCTTGAGATCACCGGGTTGATGGCGACCAGCTGGCCGACCTTAAAGTCGTGGCCATTGGCGTCGTCGACATAGGCGCAAGCCTCGTGCCCCAGCGTGACCGGGTAATCGAGGAAAAACCCGGCATTCGCAAAGTGACGGAAATAGTGCATATCCGTCCCGCAAATGCTGGCCGTGGCCAGGCGCAGGCGGATATGGTCGTGCTCGATCTCAGCGGGCATCTCGGCCTGTTCAATCTTGATTTCACGCGCGGCGGTCAGCAGTGATTTGGTGTAGGTCATGGCTCAGAACCCCACCGAGAAGCCACCATCAACCGGCAAGACAGCGCCGTTGATGTGTTTCGCCTGATCGGACGCCAGGAAGTAAACCGCGTCGGCAATATCTTCGGGCTTGCCAAAGGCGCCGCCGGGAATGCGCCCTTCGATCTTGGCGCGCCGCGCAGGGTCTTTTTCCAGAATGGCGCGTGTCATGTCTGTGTCGATGAAACCGGGCGCGACGGCGTTGCAGCGGATGCCTAGGGCCGCGCCGTCGACGCAAACCGAACGCGTCAGACCAATGACCGCCGTCTTTGCGGTGACATAGGCTGCGGCCGACGGCAGGGCCATTAGCCCGCCCATGGACGAGATGTTCACAATCGCGCCGCCCACATCTTTTTGCAAAGCAACGAAGCGCCCGCAGGCCGCGAACATCGCTTTTACGTTCACACTGATAACATGATCGAACTCATCCGGCGCAACATCCCAAGCCGGCTTTTTCAGATGCGCACCCGCATTGTTGACCAACACGTCGATACCGCCTTCGTCGGCGTGGATTTGGTCCAGAAAGGAAGCTGTCGCATCGCTTGCCAAATCGGCCTCGACAAACCGGACATCACCCTCAAGCGCACCGATCTCACCTTCCGTTCGGGCCACTACAATGACCAGGCAGCCTTCACTCAGAAAGCGCGCCGTCTGTGCCAGCCCAAGGCCTTTATTGCCTCCTGTGATGACGACTGTTTTCATTCCGAAAACTCCCTGTGGTGTCGATAGATACGGTTAAGCAGTGCCAGGAATTCATCCGAACCGCGGTCGCGTTTGAAGAACGAGCGGAAGACATCGCAGACGTCATCGACAAAGCTGAGAAACCAGATGTCGCGCGGGCGAGTCCAAGCCTCTTGCATCGTCGGCAAAGCGCCCCGCAGGAAGCCTACATAGGCCGGGTCTTTCCCCATGCGGAGCCAGGATTGCAAATGCGCCGGCTGTCCTTCATTGGAGAGATAGACGCCCGATTGCACCGGCTCGGAGGTCACCCACTCTGCAAAGGCAATCGCCGCCTCGGGGTGCCGTGTTTTGGCCGAAACACCTATCCCCGCACCGCCCAAAATGCCGCGTTTCAGGGTGCTGCCGTCGAAGCTGGGCAAATTGCAATAGGTCAGGGCATGGTCCCGGAAACCGGGCCGCGCGTAATTCACATAGCCGAAGAGGCAGGGCGAATAGGCAAAATCGTCGGTCGTTGACATCGCCTCAAGCGCCTTGATCGGGTTCCAGGACACAGCCTCGGATGGCCCCGCGCGGTAGAGCGCCTTCAGCACCTCGAGCGCCAATATCCCATTTGCGTCCGAGCAAAACTGGTCGTGGGTCAGAGCCAGCTCTTCCTCGCCGAGCCCTGCCAGAAGCGTCATCATCATGTCGAACGCATCCACTGGCAACAGCGGTGTCACCATGGGCAGATCATAATCGCCCGTCAGCGCAGACTCCCAATTCGGCAATTCCCGGTAGCATAAATCGGCCCGTTTCACGGCAACCTGACACGCAGCATCAACCGGATAGGCCCAAAGCTGGTCGCGCCAAACATAACTTTCCAGCGAACCGCCCAACGAAACCTCTTGGGCGTCCTCCGGCATCGGCAAAGGCAACAGGCTTTGCGCATCTGCCACCAGACCGACATGCGGATGATCGAGCACGATGAGATCGTATGTTTTCGCCAACCCTTCGATGGGTTCGTCTGCAAAGGCTTGCAAGCTTCTTCGAGCCCAAGAGATCTCGACACCCGTTTTTGCGGTGTAGGCCATCGTCGCAGCTTCAAGCCCCAGATACCCTCTTGGGTGATCCCATGTCATGCCTTGCAGGTGGATTGTCGTCATTCTGCGTTCCCTCTCCATATCCTCATACCTATAGAAATACTCATGGTAAATCGTTTTTCCAAATGTAACTAAGTTCACATACCCAAAGTGCCCCACCTATCTTCGCTGCCTCACGAACGGCGGCTGTCTGTGCCACAAAGCGGCGCCAAATACTGCGCACTTGCAGCGATTCTTCGTGCTGCATGCGCGCGCAGCGAAGAAACTGAATTCACAGAATGGGCTCTCCGCAGTCATTCGTCGGGATTTGCTTGAAGGTCTGCTTCGGCGATCGTGTGGTGGAGGTGCGCTACTACCAGACGAGCCCAGTCTTTAGCTCTTCTTTGCGTCGGCGAGTCGCTGGGCACGGGCTTTCTGAGCTTCCATCCGAGCCGCTGTCCCAGTCGATGGTGGGCTAGGGTTTGTGGGGATAGAATTGTTTACCGGCTGTGGAAAGCCCGTTCTCCCGGATAGGTTTTGAACGCCCAACATTTGCCGTCCGCGAAGCGCTGCGTATTCGATGGCAGATGCTGTTCCAACTTGGTAACGATTGTAGGCTTGCTGACTACCGGCGGCGGCTCGGCTGAAGGCGTAGGCACCTCCAAGGCCCCCTGACAGTGCTGGCATAACGATGTTTCCTGAGATCGCACGTACCAAGAACGGCGTCGCAACAACAAATCCCTTAGCCATGAATATCATCATGAAGAAGGGTACTACCGCCCCAATTGTCGATGCCCCTTCCGGGTTGCCCAGTTCTCGGATCAATGAGTCTGACACGCCTATGATCGTTGCAAAGACCCCAGCGATTACGATTGGGTATATGGAAAATGAGATGAGCGCAGATAGCCATCGCGCGAAGTAGTCTTTGGTAACGTCGAAAAGTGTAAGGAAGATCATGATCGGTGCGAGACCGACTAGCAGCGCAATCATCAAACGGGATGCGACAAGGAAGAATGCTGCTAGTCCACCAAGCAGCGACAGCAAAACTGTACCGACAACTCCCATGACGGCGCCTGCCATCCAGTGCATACCGTCACCAATTGAATTTAGGTACGCGGCAAACTCGGCAATGATGGCGTCGAACTCCTCAGCGAATGTGCCGGAGGGTCCTGGAGCGCCACCACCAACCGCGGCCACCAATGAACCAGCGATACTGTCGAGCCCGTTCAAAATGGCTGTCGCGAAGGCATTGAACTGGACCCAATTTGTGGCGAACACGCCGACTAGCACAAGTTTCACTCCCAACCAGAAGGCAGTTCGGCCGTCCATTGAGCGTACCTGAAACGCCATGTTGATAATTACGAGGATTACCAAAAGCGTGATCGAGACCAGAAGGATGCTGCCTACCGTTGACGCTACTGCGCCAAACTGGGTCTCCGCCGCATCTTCGAGAAAACCATCCGCCGTTTCGACAAAGAAGGTGACTATGCTCATCGATCAGTCCAGCTGTCTTGCGCAATGCAAAGATCACGAACTGCTGGCCTGTTCCGATCAATTGAGTTCCGGTAGTATTTGGTACGTTCCTGTACTTCGAAACGGGCTTCGAGGCGTGCGTAGTTCGCCAGATAGTACTCCACTACAGTGTCCCAGGCGGGAAAGCGGTTCGCGCAGGAGCACTCTCCAGTTTCCAGTATCGCGA
>JBCCYF010000050.1:0-29670 GCA_039190275.1 Pseudomonadota bacterium
GATCATTTTGGGCTTTGGCGAGATCCGACCCGTATCGCCCTATGCCAAATCCCTGGCGGCCGTTGAGGCTATTGTTGGTCAGATTTTTCCGACGCCATTCATGGCACGACCAGCCGGACCGCACGGTGCGGACAAATAGGGTATCTAAACGCGACCAACCGCCGGTGTGCCAGACAACCGCATAAGACGCAGGATCACGATAGCACCTTATCGGGCGCTTTTGTCCGATGTGAGCACACTTTACCTTGCGTTCGGGGCGCCATGAACCGCCTCGACCCAACCGCACTGAAATGGGCAGACCTCCGTCCGGGACCGACCAGTTCCGGAATAACCAATTTGCGATTTGGGCATCCTCGGCTATGATTTCCAGGGCGAGGGGGGCGATGGAACACTGGACCGCAGCATCCACAGTCGCGCGACGAGGATCCCAGGGTTTCGTGATCGCGCTGATATCCCTCGTGCTGGTCCTGAGTTTGCCATCCGCCGGCATGCCGCAGGAATTTGGCGACCTGCCCGACATAAGCGAACCCGGTTCCTTTCCCCCCTCGGCAGAGGGCCGAGCCTGGCTCGCAGTGACGGAACCCGGATTCTACAGCGTGGGTCTGGATGGTCCGGGTCTTATCACGGTGTCGAAGTTCCGGACTGCGGACGGACGTTCCGACGGGTCGGATGCCGTGGACGAACTCGCACGATCAGGATCGCCCTTTGTTGCCGGACGCGTTGACGACCTGCTTTTGGAGCCGGGCGTCTCCTATCTGTTGCGCACCGGCTTCAATGAGCCGCGGCGCATCGTACTTGAACAAATCGCGCCGGTTGAACGGGCGCAGGCCCGCCGCGTTTCAGCGGGCGGGACCATTTCCTTAACACCGGGAACATCGACCCTGATAGAGGTTGACGCGGCAGCGCGTCTGAGTATCGAGGCGCCCGAACAACCACTCAAGATAGAAGCGCTCAGCACCCCCGGGGCTGGCGTTTCGGTCAGCATCAACAAGCTGGGCGTCGGAGCCGGTGGCCTCTTTCCAGTCCGCATCGACGAGGGGTCCGAGCTTGTCTTGGACGGTGCACCCGGACCGGACGGGGCCGCACCGCTGGTTCTGCTCAGAACAAGCCGCGCGCCAGACAACATCGACCACATCGAACCCGGTCCGCTGGTTCTGGGCCGATTATCCGCGCAGGGCGCGGAACTCAGCGCTGTGTTCAACGCACCGAGTGATCGGGACATCTTTGAGTTCGAGATCGCGCAGCCCGCCCGGTATGACCTCGATGTCTTTGCCGATACCGAAGAGTCGATGCTTGTACGGCTGCAGCGAACCGGTGATCGCGGGATGGTCGAGGTCCTCCGGCAAACCACCGAAACCGGTCATGTGCGGCGTGCTTACCTCACCCTGGCTCCAGGCAGCTATAGCCTCAGTGCCGAGGTCCGCACACCGCGCCCGGTGGCCTACGATGTGTTGCTCCGGCCCAGCCGCGGGGATGATCCCTTGTTCGCCGGCGAACCTGATGACGTCCCCGAGGTTGCGCGGCCGATGGAACTGGGACGCGGGCTTGTCGGTAACCTGTCTGCGCAGGATCAGGACTATCTGTCCTTTGTGATCACACAGCCCGACCGGCTGTGGGACATCCGGGCGGTCCAGGGAGTATCCTCGCTGCTGCTCACACATGCGGCTGGCGGCAACATCGGTCAGTGGAATGCGCTGGGCGGTGCGGTGGTGGTGCCGCTGGCGCTGGCGCCCGGGCGATATCTGATGCGGCTGCGAGGAACCGGACGGTATGCCGTGCGGATCGCCGACGCCGGCCCTTTGCCACCCGGGTTCGAGGTTGAGCCGAACGACGAGGATGTTACGGCGCAGCGGTTGCGCATAGGCGACACCATTCAGGGCGACTTTTTACTGGGCGGCGATGTCGATACGTTTGAGTTCACCAATGCGGTGCCGACACCGCTGACCGTTCGCTTCCAGGGTCCCGACGACGGGCCGGCAACGGCCGATCTGATTTCCAGCGACGGCTACAGACAACGTGCCAATGTTTCGCCCGAACAGGGGGAGATTGAGTACTCCGCGATGTTTCCGGCGGGGCGCACTGTGATTAGCCTCAGACAAGGGCAACTGGGGACATCCGGTCGCTGGCGCTTGTCATTGGACCGTGCTGAGACGGTCGAAGACCATGAACCCGCAGGGATTGTCGCCATGCCCCGCGACGGGGTCATCACCGGGCAGATCGGCGGCTTTGACCCCATGGACCGGATATTCCTCCCTCTGCCCGAAGGAGAGGGCCGCGCCGTCGTTCGCTGTTCCGGGCCCATAAATGCACCGGATTTTCGGACGTTTGGGGACGATCAGCGGCATTTGCGGCCGTGGCCGAACAGCGCCGCTGTCCTCACCTACGGCGCGGAACTTGGCGGGGCGTTGCACTTGCTTGTCGCGGCGGCGGGTGAGGCGGGAACCTACACATGCCAAATTCTGTTTCCGCCCGTGGACCCTGAACTGCAAACCGTTGAGCACGCCGAGGAAGCTGAAGACAATGCCCCGACCGCTCTGACCCCCGGAACCATGGTTACCGGCCAGTTTCCGGAGGGGGATGAGCGTGACATTCTTACGGTGAATGCTGATCCGGACAGGCTGAACGGACTGCTATGCCGGGACAGCGCGGGCACGACCATTGATCCGGGGCGCCTGCGTGTACGGGGGGACAATACACTGAACGACGCGACCCGCCAGGACACACTGGACGACGGCACAATCGTCTTCATCGGCCAGGCGGACACGGCGGGCCAGCTTACCGTATCGCGGGGCGACACTTCGGAGGGTTGGAGCTGCGCGCTGATCCCGCAAACCGCGTTCCGCACCCCAGCCGACATGGGGCCCAGCGCCGAATTCACCGCGATGCGCGACAGGGTCCAGGACGCGACCGCCGATGCCATCGCCTCCTACGACCCCGAGGCGGCATTGCGCCTATTGTCCGGAGGCCGGCCCAACTGGCTGGCCGGAACGCAGATCACCGACACGCTTGACGTGTCGATGACGGTCACAGGTCTGGATCGGCCGTTCCGGGCCTTTTCGCAGGCCGGGCAGCAGGCAGCCCTGACCCTTGCCATTGCCAATGGCGCCGAGCGTCAGGAGATTCAGCTGAGCGCCACACCGCTCGCCGATGGATGGAAACTGGATCCTGCCACCCATTCGCTGACCATCGAGGCCGGAGAAACCGCCGACGTCATACTCCAACTTTCCGTGCCGCCCATGCAAAGTCAGGTGACAGAACCGGCCATTCAGTTTGAGGCCAGATCCGGCGCGCAGCGGACCCGCCTGATAACACCGGTCTTGCTTGACCCACTGGCCGCCGAACGCGCACCATTTCGGTTCTGGAGCGCGCCGGACAACCTGCGCGGAGGCCTTGATCCCATGCGCTATCAGTTCGGGGCCCGGGTGATCGAGGCCGATGGCCAGGCCGTCGACGAACCCGGCGCTGAAAAGTTGGCCTTTCACCACGACGGTATGGCTCAGCATACCGCCCTGCCCGCGAACTGGCGCGCGCGGCAGATGGTGTTTCGACTCGCCGAAGCCGCACCGATTGCAGGCATGATACTGCATCTTCGCACGTCCAACAGCCGGTCGAACTGGCCGGACCGCGTGGCGTTGGAGTTGTCGGCGGATGGAACGGCATGGACGCCCGCGTTCGACGTGGTGCCCACTGCGTCGGACAAGCCGCAGTACTTCTCCCTCCCCGCACCGGTCCGGGCAACGCACGCGCGGCTGATCCGGTTTGGATGCCGCGGCGATCCGAATTGCAGTGGCGCAACCCTGGCCGAAGTGGGTCTGGTTGCCTCCCCCGACTGGCGTTTCAGCGACCCGGTAAACGTCGCCGATGCACCGCTGGGCGGCCATGTGGTCTATGCCCGCCAGCGTGGCGGGACCGAAGATACCGAGCAGATCTTTGGCGGCAGCTGGAACAACGGGCTGGTGACCCCTGGTCCGGCGTCCTGGCTACTCCCGGAAACCGACAAACGCGGCACCCAGGTCGAAGGCGTGATCGCGTTTCACGAGAACCGCGCCGCACGCATTGCGGCTTTGGAGTGGGTCGGCCATCAGGACGACAGACCACGTCCCGAAAACGCCCGCCTTTATGCCAGCATAAACGGCGTCATGGGCCCCTGGAGCCTTTTAGGTGATCTGCCCGCCCCCGCGGAGGGCCAGCTTCGGGCGCGGCTTGACCTGGACACGCCGGTATGGGCCCGGGCCGTAAAGTTCGTCATGGAGCGCCACCCCGAGGAAAACCGCGCCCTGCCGGATCAGTTGCTGATCTGGGAGGACCCGACGGCGCCTCCCGTCCATGGATTATGGGAGGATGATCGACCGGAATCGGGATATGAGGCCACCGTTGCGTCGACACTTCCCACGGCACCCGACCCGGCCGGGGGCCCCTCGGCGGATCAGGCGGTCCCGTTACCGCTGGACCGGACCACGCGCTCCTCGGTGCAGCTTGAGCGCAATGCCGATTGGTGGCGCGTTACAATCCCTGCCGGTCCGCCGCAGCAGCTTCGGGTGCGCTATCCCGGTTCGGTTCCGCCCGACATTGCAAGCCGGTTGCAGCGCGCGGATGGCAGCCAGATCAAATTGGCGCGGGAAACATCGCCCCTGGGCGAGCTGTCCCTGACCGCCATCGTGCAACCCGGCGACCAATTGCTTGAGGTCTACGAGCCCCCGCGATCAGTCGCGATATTGTGGGATACATCCGGCTCGGTCGGCCAGTTCATTCCGCGCACGCTGGCAGCCGTTCGCCTGTGGGCGCAGTCGCTTAGCCCCGGACGCGACAGACTGCAGTTGCTTCCCTTCGGTGTAGACAAAATGCTGCTCAGCGCATGGGCAGAAAGCCCGGCAGATGTCATTCCCGCGCTGATTGACCTGCCCACGAACGGCAGCTCGGACAGCGAACGGGCGCTTGCCATCGCCGCGGCCGATCTGGCGGACGAAGACGGACAGCGTGGCATCGTCGTGTTCACGGATGCCGAAACCAGCCAATCCGGTCTTTTGTGGCGCGAGCTTCTTTCGGCGCGGCCACGGGTTGTTGCCTTGTCCATCGATACGTCCGACCCGCAGGGCGAGCGGGTCATGAAGGACTGGGCGGCAATCAACGGCGGATATTTTCAGCGCATCATCGGGCTGGCGGGTCTGGCCGACGGGATGGACCTTGCCGCCGCCCTGTTTCGGGCGCCCAAAGGCTATTCCATCGAGGTGAGCGCTAAAGCCCTGCAGGAGCCGGAGGGCACCGCCCGTCTTGGTCTGGCCTCCGTCATCAGTGATACGTCAGATGCCCAGCAACCAAATGCCACCGGCGCAATTCAGATCATCTTGGACGCATCGGGGTCGATGCTTCAGCGGATGCCGGACGGTCAGCGGCGGATCGCGGTGGCGCATGACGCACTCTCGGGGCTGGTACGCAACACCTTGCCGCCAGGGACACCTTTTGCCTTTCGCGCCTTCGGGCTTGAGGTTGATGCCTGCAGGTCTGAACTGATTGTTCCACTTGGCCCGCTGAACCCAGCCGCGGCCGAACAGGCGATCCGTGAAGTGCCAGCGATCAATCTGGCCAAAACGGCCATCGCCCGTAGCCTTGCGCTGGCGGCCGAGGATCTGGCGCCGTTCGCCCCACCCAGGGTGGTGGTCCTGGTCACCGACGGCGAGGAGACCTGTGACGGTGATATGGACGCCGAAATCGCGCGTATCCAGGCCAGCGGGGTCGATCTGCGTCTGACCATCGTGGGCTTTGCAATCGACGATGCCGGTCTGGCGCAAACATTCTCGCGCTGGGCCAATGCGGGGGGCGGCCAGTATTTGGCGGCCGGTGACGCCGCCGGCCTGTCCGCCGCCATCAGCGAAGCGATCGAACCACGCTTTGCACTTGAGCGTCTTTACCTCGACGGCCGAGAGGAGCCTGCTGGCGTAATTGGCTTGGGGGAAACGCAGGAGGTTGCTGCCGGACGCTACCGGCTGACGCCACTGCAAACCGCCGCTGGCGGCCCCGTTGAAGTCTTTCTCGATCCCGATGCCGAGCGGATCCTCGACTATGACACAACCGCGGGGCTCACCAAGACCGCAGGAGAACAACAATGAACAGTTTTGTCCGTACTTTTGCGTGTCTGGCGGCTGTCTTTCTGACGTCGGCCCAGGCACCGGCCCAGAATTGGGCCGTTCCCGCGCCCGATGGCCCCGCTGTACCCGCTCCGCCTGCATATGTTCCGGTCGATTTGGACACACCGCTTGACCTGGAAAAGGCTCTCGGGACAGCCGCCGACCTCTTTTCCAGGATCACCGAACGGGAAGCGAATCTGGATCAGCTGGTCCTGGATCTGGCCCTCGATCCGCGCGCGGCGTTTGAATATGTGCGCGATGAAATCGCGAGCGCAACCTATGCCGGTCATTTGCGCGCACCAAACGCCGTCCTGATCGCGCAGGCCGGGAATGCCCATGACAAGGCCGCGACGCTGGCCGAGATCCTGACGCGGATGGGCTATGATACCCGGCTGATGTCTCACGATGGATCCGTGCCGGTGGCCCCTGATAAAATGTGCAGGCCCGCGCGTTCGTTCGATCCGGACGTTCTGGGGATCGGTGGCTTGAATGCAGACGTTCTGACCCGCATATCGGGACGGGCGATCACCAGCTATCGCGCGCTCCATGGCCATTTGGAGCCCAGCGCCAGCGATGCTCCTGCGCCGGGAGGCGTCGGGCACATCTGGCTGCAGGTCCGCTCTGGCGGGGATTGGGTCGATCTGGATCCCTGGCTCACAACCAACCAGTGGGCGGATCGCCCCGCCGAAGATGGCACGGTCGTCGCGCAGGCGCCCGACGCCCATGTGGTTGAGATAACAGTGCTGTCCGAAACGATCAGCGACGGGGTGTTGCGAGAGCAGCAGTTGTTGCGCGAGACCTTTCGCGTTCCCCAGGCGTCGGAAGACTGGATCTCGCTCAGCTTCGGCCCCGAGGTCGAAGGTGTCGGCGGCATCCTGTCCGAAGCGCTTGGTGGGATTCAGGGCATTGCCGCACCGATGAAGGCGGTACTGACGGTGAACGGCACCCCGCGCTATAGCCAGGTATTTGCCGCGCCGGGCGTGCCCAGCGACGAAAACGGGCTTTTTTCGGAAGGGGCGGGTGTTGTGACAAGCGGACTTTGGCTTGGGGTTCGGTCCATCGTACCGGGCCAACCGGACGACATCGCCTGGCGCCCGATCATAGACCTGCTACCGCCCGCAGTGCGCACTGCCCATGAAAGCGGAGCACCTATAGATCCGGCCGCGCTGCTTCAGCCCGCCCCCGGAGAGCGGTTTCCGGCCAAGCTGGAGAGCCTTCGGAACATCGTGATTTCCAACGGTGGGATATCCGGGCGGCTGGAAGCGGCGCGGATGGTGCGCGAGCTTCTGACACTGCCCGAAAATCTGGAACGTGCCGGCAGCGGACAACCGGATTATGAGGCGTTACTGTGGAGCAGTTGGCTCCAGGCACGCCGGGTGGTTATCGGCTCCGAAGAACTGATGACGACCCGCCCCCACCACGATGGCAGCTGTATCCATGCCGCCCGACCACGTGTTATGATCTGGGGGATTGAACCAAGTGGACCAGATGAAATCGCTCAATGGTTGGACTGGACCCTTGATTCGGTCGGCGTTACCGGCGGCGATGCGACGGCGCGGGCTGAACAGCGGTTGTGGCATGCGTCCCTGCAGTCGGCGCTGGAAACCGAGGCCCTGCTTAGGCTCACCCTCTCGGATCCCGGAATCATCCCTTTGGACACCGGTCCGATGCTGCCGCTCACCGACGCACAGCGGGACGCGGCGGGCCCGGAGGCGGCCACGGACCAGGCGCAGGGCTTTCTGACGCTCGCCGACACGACCACACCGCC
Source organism: Pseudomonadota bacterium (assembly GCA_039190275.1). GTDB lineage: Bacteria > Pseudomonadota > Alphaproteobacteria > Rhodobacterales > Rhodobacteraceae > Halovulum. The sequence continues at coordinate 7,894 of JBCCYF010000050.1, forward strand.
CGGCTACTGGTGGCGCATACAGCCCCAGACAGGACGTGCTGACGCCCGGGCACGGTCCTACGGGAACTCGAGGCGGCTTTTCCCCTGGGGGCGATATGTAAACGCCAGCAAGGGCGGAATTACTGATCTTGGGGCAGCGCGGACGGCGCGCCTGGAGGCAGATCTCGCGCGTCACGGTCCACAGGGGCTTATGGACGAATTGGGAAGGCTAGAAGACATCCGTCAGGCCGAACGCGCAAAAAAGAACAAGGGGGGCGGCACTGAAACAACCATCGTTATCTTCAACGTGTCCATACCCATTTCGGTGGCTGTCGGAACCGGCGTCGGAATCATTGTGATCGGCGGTTTGCTTGTGGCGCTGTACTAGTCGCGCACCGGTCGGGGTGTCCAAACGCCTAAAGGTAGCCCGCCATCCAAATATTAATAAATCGTGATAATTGTGATATGTTGACCGGCAAAACTTAGGTATCAAACCTTTGTCGGGGCTACCGGTGCTGGGCTCCGCAAGACGTAGGGGGGCAACTTTTGACGAATTTGATCGTCTTTCCCCATTGCGACGTTCACCTGGTGCGGGACGACCCAAACCTCTCGTCGATCAGCTTTTCCGTTTTCCGACAAAGCGAGCAAAACGGCGCCGATGACATGGACATGGAGAACATCACCCCGACCTGCCGGTTCCATACGTTCTCACCCTACAATACTGTTGGCAATCGCGCCGACAGCGGCATAACGGTAACCCCGCCCACCCAGGACCAGATCGATATCGGAATCCTCTCGGGGACCATCAGTGTTGATCCGGCGTCCACCACACCGATCACGTTTATCGTTGTCGAAGACAATTTTCTCTACATTGTCATCCGGGTTCAGGTGCACCAGTCACTGGCGGGGTGGTGGTTCGGCAACAGCAGCCTGACCACCGCAGTTGATGACTTTTTTGGACATTGCCAGCCGTCCATCTACGCGCAGTTCAGCGATGACGGCAACGGCACCGATCTGGTCGGCGATATCACGGGACATGGGTTTGTCGAATTACAATCCGCCGATCCTACCACCTGCGAAATCGACAATCGCGAGAACCGCGGGCGGCTGCTGGGCGTGACCGAGGGCACGACCACGATCAGCGGGGCGCTGGATGGTGACGCTGGCGGCAACGCACCGTTGCCCGTTCGGGTTGTCGACTATGGCCAGACACGCGCCATTCTGGATACCGTTCGCCCGGGGGCCCAGGATCCCCCTGATGCGCATAACATCCTGTTCCTGGCCGAGGGGTTTCGCGACACGCCGCAGGATCGCGCCACCTTTGACGATATTGTCAATCGCACCCAAACCGCCTTGTTCAGAGAGGCCCGCCACCAGCCGTTTCCCGCGCTGGCCGGGTCTTTCCAGGTCTATTCGGCGTTCGAACCCTCGGAGCAGGACCTGATGACGATTGGGTACAAGGTCAAGGACAACGACGACGGACCACAACGCCAGGGGACGCGCCTGCCCTCGAACGACCAGGTCGGGTCATCTGTTACCAACTTTACCGTCGACCAGCTCGTGCGGATCGTCGGCCTGCCGCAACGCGGTGAATCCCGCAACCGAAACCAGCTGCTTGATCTGTGGGAGTCGCAGTCTTTGCCGATTGCCAACTTTGGCGCGTTCCGGAGCCGCACGTCACTGGCACTGATCAACGCGTGGAAAGGCTCGACCGCGATTGGCTTTCTGGAGGCGCGGGACACGTTTTTCGGCTTTATGGTGGGCCGGCGCTATGCGGATCAGCAGGCCCGGCGGATCCAAGACCTCACGGGATCCGCCCCTCCGCTGCTGCCGCCGCCGGATGCCGGGTTAGGGCCGGATGTGACGGATGCACCGAACGACAATCGTTTGCCGGTGCTGATAAATGCCACCTACACCTGGTTTCGGAACTTCTCGACACTGCGGACCGCGAACCTGGATACGCGGCGACACCCGCCCGAGCTGTTCAAGAACAATGCCGAAAGCCGCGACACCGCAATCATGCGCTATATTGGACGGCTGCAGCCTCAAAGCAGCCCGGGCGTCGAGGTTGGGCTTGAGTGGGTGCCGGATCCCTTAACCTTCAAACGCAGTCGCGGTCTGATTGCGGTGATCCTGAAGGATGGCGTTCATGCAGGAACCAACTTGAACGCGCTGACCATCACCGCGCAATCTATCGAAAGCGCGACGATCCTTGGTTTCGAGTATCCAAACTCAAATCCGCCCAACAAGAAGATCATGCGGCGGACGCCCCCGAACCCGCCCGAGCCCATTTTTCTGTCTATTCAGAATACGGTGGCGCATGAATTCGGCCATTCCTTCAACCTTGGCGACGAATACGAACAGAATGAGGGCGACGCGCCCGACAGCACCGAACGCTATGATAACATAACGACCTTCAGCACCATCGATCTGGCTTCGCAATCCGGCCGCAGCATTGATGTGAGCGCCGTAAAATGGGCGGATCTGCCGCGCATGGCCCTGTCATCGCGGACGATCACGGCGGGCATGAGCATGGGCAGCAGTATAACGGTGAACGTCGGCCCCGAGGCTGCCGCAAGATGGGAGGTCGCCAAGCAAAGCACGACCCCCGCCGGACTACGCGCATGGAAAGTCAGCCCCTCCGGCCGCCAGCTGGAGGATGTCGAGGAACACCTGGGGCTGACCATCGGCACGATTGACAAGACCGCCGGCCTGGTCGAACTTACCGGGCTATCCTCGGCGGTCCCGACCGTTTTCAGCGCGGGTTCGGTTGTCTTCACCGAACTGAGGGACGGAACCACACCGCTGAAGGTTATCGAGCCCCAGGTGCGCCAATTCCTGACTTCGGACCCACTTCCGCTGAACCGGGATGACGACATCGAACGTGTCAAGGCGGGTCCCGACCACCCCCGCAGAATTCCGGGGTTCAAACCCCCATGCGATTCATCGCGGCTAGTCGGTGTGTTCGAGGGTGCCGAAGCGGGCACGGGAATGGTCTATCGTCCAGCCGGGGACTGCAAGATGCGGAACTCAGGCAGGTCAGGGTTCTGCCATGTATGCAAATGGCTGATCACCAATCGCGTTGACCCCAGTTACCACGCCCATATCGACCGCGAGTTCTATCCGACGGCCAAGAAGAATGGCTGAGCGCGGGGCATTAGAAGCGGCTGTCGGTGAGATCGGCAAACTCCTGTTACCGCTGCGCCAGGCCGTAGCGTCGCCCGCGGCCTTTGAAGCGTTGCTGCGGGAGCTGGGCTGGCGGGTGTCCGTCATACCCGATCCGATCGCGGCACTTGTTCCGGATATCGAGGTCCTGTTTGACCGCCTGCAAAAGATCTTTGGCGCGGGTCTGACTGCGGATCCCGCGCTGTCTGAGGGTGCTGTCGACATCGACGTACCCATCGGAGATGTTGTTGATGCGATAGACGCCATTCGCCGTCTGATCGACGGGATCGAAGGCATTGTTTCAGCACCGGCCAGCGCTTTTCCACCTGCGCTCAATGCGGACAATTTCCGCGATACCTTTCCCCGCCAGCTGCTGCACCACCTGTTTGCGCGCTACCTGGAGCGGCATCAGGGCAGACTGGGTTTCCTGCTGAACAGCCTGGGCGTCATTCGCACACGCGTCCGCCCACCCACAGGGAACCGCCCAAGCTATGTCGAGACCATATTCGAGTTTGGCGACATCCCGAATATGTTGAACGACCCTGAGGCGGTCTTTCGGAACGCCTTTGGCTGGGGAACCGCTGATTTTGACGGCGCTGCTCTGGTCAGCGCCGTGGACAACCTGGCGCATAATTTCCGAATGGAGACGTACTACGAGCCTATTGCCGAAGCCACTGCCGGGTTGCTGGACGGCGGGCTTGACCTGCCCGAGGCGCCGCTGCGCCATCGCATGCGTCTGCGCTTTTTTGAACGGCAGCGCGACTCGGGGGAGTTGGCGGCGGATCTGAGCCTGTTTCTTCTTCCAGAAAATGGACCGTTGCTGCCGGGACTGGCGCTGATGCCGTCGTTCACGGGCATGCTGGATTTTCGGCTTGAGCTTGGGCCGAACATCGCGGTGATTTTTGCCAGCGACCTGAACCTCGCTGGTGGCGTCGGGCTGATCCTGCGCCCCGATCGGGGTGTCGAGATGCAGCTGGGATTCGAGGGGACGGACACGCCGACCGACGCCAAGGGATCCGGGCGGATCACCGTAGAATACACACCCGAGGATGTCGGCCCTACAATCCTGCTGGGCAACCCGGACGGTATGCGGCTTGAGTTCGGCTCGGCCAGCGCCACGGGGGGATTCCTTTTTGACGGGAACGACACGGTTGATGTCTTTACCGAGGTCGAGACCAACGGACTTGCGTTCGTGCTGGACGGCGGAGAGTCGGACGGATTCATCAAAACCCTTCTTTCAGGTATCGATGGCCGGTTCGAGGCGGACCTGGGCCTTGGGCTAAGCCTGGAGCGCGGTGTCTATTTTCGGGGCACCTCACACTTGGAAATTCAGGTGCCGGCGCATCTTGACCTTGGACCGGTTGAGATCCACGGCCTTACAATTTCCGTTCGCCCCTCAGGGGACGGTGTGCCCATCGATTTGGGCACGACGTTCAAGGCGAAGCTGGGGCCGCTGGATGCGGTGGTCGAAAACATCGGTCTCAGGACCGACCTTGCGTTCCCGGGCTCGGGCGGAAATCTGGGGCCGATACAGCTGGAATTCGGTATCAAGCCGCCCAACGGCATCGGCCTCTCGCTTGATGCAGGTGCTGTAAAGGGTGGCGGCTACCTGTTCATCGATCCGGATCGGGGTGAGTATGCCGGCGCGCTTGAACTCAAGATCCTGAATTTCCTGTCGGTGACCGCGATCGGCATCATCACAACCAAGCTGCCGGACGGCTCGGACGGGTTCACCTTTCTGGCCCTTATAAACGTGCAGTTTAATCCGGGCGTCCAACTCGGGTTTGGCTTTACACTTCTGGGCGTCGGCGGCCTGGTCGGCCTGAACCGCTCGATGGATCTGGATGCGCTGGTCGAGGGCGCGCGCAGCGGTAGCCTGTCCAGCCTTCTGTTTCCCGAAAATGTCGTCGCGAACGCGCCATCGATCATTTCGGACCTAAAATCCTTCTTCCCGGCCGAAGAGGGCACGTTCCTGGTCGGTCCAATGACCAAGTTTGGTTGGGGCACCCCCACGTTGATCAGCCTCAGCCTGGGTATCATCATCGAGATCCCTGGGAACATCGCGATCGTCGGCAAGCTGACGGTTGCCATTCCAGACGAGCGCGTGCCGCTGATCATCATCAACGTCGCCTTTATGGGCGCAATCGAGATCGACCGGAAACGCGGCTGGTTCTTTGCAAACATCTACGACAGCCGGGTTATTTATCTGACGTTGGAAGGCGGCATTGGCGTCCTGGCCGCGTTTGGCGGTTCTGCCAGTTTCATCCTTTCGGTGGGCGGCTTCCACCCGGCGTATAATCCGCCCAGCCTGCCGTTTCCCCCGATCAATCGGATCGCGATCAATATCCTGTCCACACCTGTCGCACGGATCCGGGTAGAAGCCTACTTCGCGGTGACATCGAACACCGTTCAGTTCGGTGCGCGGGCCGAGCTCTATTTCGGGATCAAGATCGCCAGCGTAGAGGGACACCTGCAATTCGATGCGCTGTTCCAGTTCTCACCATTCTACTTCATCATTTCAATATCCGCGTCGCTGTCCGTTAAGCTCTTCGGGGCCGGGTTGTTCTCGGTCCGATTTGCGGGATCCCTTGAAGGCACATCGCCTTGGCACGTCGAGGGCACCGGTTCAATCTCGCTGCTGTTCTGGGATGTCGACGTCGACTTCTCACATACCTGGGGGGAGGACGAGGATACAAAACTGCCCCCCGTTTCGGTTCTGCCGATCTTGGTTGAGGAGTTCAGCAAGGACGAAAACTGGACCGCGGAACTGGCCAATCAAAGCCAGCTGGCCGTGAGCCTTGCCACCCCTGCCCCGGCACAGGGTCTGGTTCTGCATCCGGTCGGTTTTCTGCGGCTCACCCAACGCGCAGTACCACTTGGGGTGACCATCGACAAACTGGGCGCGCAACGCCCCGATGATGCGAACCGCTTTTCAATCGCCGCAACCACCCCGGGTATCGACAAGCGCGCCGATATCGAGGAGGAGTTTGCCACGGCACAGTTCAAAGAGCTGAGCGACACCGAAAAGCTCAATGCAGCCGATTATCAACGCGAGGAGGCCGGGCTCGAGCTGTCGCTGACCGGGCCGCAGGCAAACACCAGTTTCGTGGCGCGCCGCATCGCACGGTACGAGACGATCATTATCGACAACAAATTCCGGCGCGCCGTGTTCCAGTTCATTCCGCTTCTGGGAAGTCTTTTTACCTTCTTTCTGACCGGAAACGCGATGGCCCTCTCACCCGCGTCGAAACAGGCAAAGAAGGATCTCAGCCCCTTCGACGACAAGATATCGCTTTCTGCGACCGGCTATGTCATGGCGAATATGGCGGATAATACAGTATTCGCCGGGCAGCCGACCGCATTCACATCTCGCGCTCGGGCCGAGGAGGCACTGGCAGACGCGATCAAAGAAGACAGTGCATTGGCAGGTCAGGTCCACATACTGCGGCCACATGAACTGGCGGAGGCGGCATGATCGACGTCCTTGGCACATATTCGTTCCTGCCCTGGTTGCGGCAAGGGATCGCAAACAACATCACCGCCGCAGACAATGATCCAGCGGTCATCCTGCGGGCGACGATACCCGTGGAACTGGAACTGACCGGACAGGCGGTTGAGGGTGACGGTGATTTGACGGCGAACATCACGCGTGACGTGGGGCTATATGGTCCGGGCGATATCGTCGGCATTGATCCTGACGTTATCATTAAAACCGAACCCAAACACTGGATTACAAATTTTGAGCCGAACTACCTGGCCGCAATCGAGTTCGACCCGCCGGATTTCCTGCACCGCTACACCCCGGCGGCGCCGGATGGATTGCACCGCCTCCGGCCCTGGCTGACGCTGGTTGTCGCGACCGAGGCAGAGTTCCAGAACGGCGGCGCGCCGACCGCACCGCTGGATACGATCACCCTTCAGGCGCCTGCGGGGGACGTGTTTCCGCCCGCCGACCAGCTGTGGGCCTGGGCCCATGTCCACGTCAACAAGGATCTGATCCTGACCGAGGGCCAGACGACAGCGGCCAATGATCCCGCCACGCGCAGCCGTATGGAAACCGTGCTGAACGCCAATTCGGACGAGGCCTATTGCCGTCTTGTCTGCCCCCGGCGGCTGGAGGCGAACACCGGCTACCATGCGTTTGTGGTGCCCACATTCGAGACGGGGCGACTGGCCGGACTGGGCCGGAACCCGGCCGAGAATGCCGAAGTTTTTGCGACCATGTCCGCATGGGCAGAGTACACGGACCGCCCGCTGGGCACGGTCTATCCCGTGTATCACCGATGGTACTTCAAGACGGGTACCGTCGGGGACTTCGAACATCTTGTGCGCCTTCTCAAACCCCGCCCGCCGGACCCGCGACTGGGGCGGCGCGATATGGATGTGCAACGGCCGGGCGCGCGGCTGCCCGGGATCACCGATGAGGATCTGGGCGGTGTGCTACGGCTGGGCGGGGCCCTGAAAGTGCCCGATGAGGCGCTGAGCGGACCGCAGGAAGATGAGGCCGAAACCTTCGAGGAATGGGATGATCCCTATCCGCACCCCTTCCAGACCGGCCTCGCCCAGTTCATCAATCTGGCCGAAGACTACGCCGAGCTTCCACCGGACACTGCGAACGCTGCGGCGGACGGACTTGAGCCCGAGGCACAAACCGACGAGGACCCGCTGATCACCCCGCCGCTCTACGGGCGCTGGCCGTCACTCACCTCGCGGTTGCTGTTTGAAGCGGACGGCACAGACGCACCGCAAAACGACAACTGGGTGCATGAGCTCAACCTGGATCCCCGATTCCGTGTGCCGGCCGGTTTTGGAACCCGCATCGTGCAGGATAATCAAGAGGCCTATATGGATGCCGCATGGGACCAGGTTGGCGATATCCTAGAGGCGAATGCGCGCATTCGGCGCGCACAGCTGGCGCAAGCAGCGACATTCGTATGGCATCGGCGAGATCTGGGTCAGGTCAACACGGCACTCGAACCGGCGCGGTTGATGACGCTTGCCGCGCCCATGCAACGCCGGGCGGTCGCACAGGGCCTGACCCTTCACCGGCGGGTCGCGGAAAGTATGGTGCCCCGCGCTGCGTTGTCGCCTACGCTGCGCCGCATTGTCCGACCGCGGGACCATATCGCACGCCGCTCGGGGTTCGACGCCCCCGGCGGGGCGCCACGGCTGGTTGACCGGATCAACGCGGGTGACGTAAGCGCCGCACCACCCAAGGAAACGTCGGACGAGCTTCCTACTGTGGAGGAGGTCGCCGATGAGCTTGCCCCGGATGGGTCGGGCGGACTGATCGGCGACCTGCTGCGCCGGTTCCCCCTGTTGCCGCTGATGCTGTTTGTACTCGCGCTCTTGATCGCGGTGCTGCTGTTCGTGATCGGCCTGGGTGCGGCGGGCGTTGCGGTCGGCGCGCTTGGGGTCGCAGCCGCTGCGGTGCTGAACCGTTTGCGCCGGCTGATAGCGACCGCTGACGCCGTCCTGCCCGATGCCAACGCGCCGGAAACGATCGATGACCTGCCAAACTTCCCGAACTTCGAAATCGCGGACCTGAACGAGGGTGACCGCCCTACCCCCGGTCCGGGCGCCGACAGCCCCGAGGCCGGTCGCTTTAAGATCGCCCTCAAGGACGTCTTCCAACTTACCGATTTGTCAGCGACGCTGGGCGCTATCCCCGAACGCCCGCGGCTGGATATGTCACTCGTGGCACGGACCACGTTCACTGCAATTGATCCTGAAACGACGATCCCACGGTTCACCCTTGCGGGGATCTCTGTGCCCGCCCGCTTTCTCGATCAGTTCGAAGAAGTGTTTCGCGAGGCGATGGCGTATCCTGAGATCGACATTGCAATGTACCGACCGCTTTTGGATTTGTCGGACGAACATTTCCTGCCCAACCTCGACAAAATCAAACCCAATACGATCACCCTGCTGGAAACAAATCAGCGGTTTATCGAGGCCTATATGGTCGGCCTCAACCATGAATTCGCCCGCGAGTTGCTTTGGCGTGAGTATCCGACCGACCAACGTGGCAGCTACTTTCGGCAGTTCTGGGATGTGAAACAGGTCATGCTGGGCAGCGACGTGTCCGAAGACGAGCGCCGGGAAGCGCTCAAGGACATCCCGCCGCTGCATCTTTGGTCGAAGCGCAGCAAATTAGGCGAGCATGACAACCGCGAACTGGCGGGCACCCAACGCGACAATCTGGTGGTCTGCATCCGGGGGGATCTGTTCATCAAGTACCCCAACGCCGTGATCTATATGCAGCGCGCCCGCTGGCAGATGACGGATGGGGAGATTGACACCTCCGTGGAACGCGAGCTGGAGACCGAAGGCGAGGTTGAGGAGATTATTCGCACGCCCATATTCGAGGCCCGCGTCAGACCTGACATTTTCTTCTTCGGTTTTGAGCTGACCGCCGAAGAAGCGCAAGGCGGCTCGGGCATCGGTGATGACATCGATGCTGGCTGGATTGTGGTGATGGAGGAGCGGCCGGGCGAGCCGCGGTTCGGGCTGGATGTCAGCCGCGACGGGGATCTCAACGTATGGAACGATCTGGCCTGGCCTGACGTGCCGCTGGAAAACGGTCGTTTTCTAAGGATCGACAGCAGCGTCGGCTCGCTTGTGGACCCCACCGGAGATCCGGCGCTGGGTGAAAAGCTGGTGCAATATGCCGATGATCAGGGCGTCGCCTGGTCGGGGAATATGAACGCGGCCGAAGTGGCCTACATCCTCTATCAGGTGCCGGTGCGGGTCGGCGTGCACGCCAGCGAAATGCTGCGGCAGTAGGGGGCAGGATGGACACGTTCGACACCCTTCAGAGCGATCTGGCGGCCGCACAGTCAGCAGAGAAAGCGGCCAAAGGCGCGCTGTTTGCCGATGAACAAAGGCTGGCTCAGGCAGAACGCCGCCGGAAACAGGCCGAGCGCCTGGCGCAAACCGATACAGCCGGTGCGCCCGACCCGTTGCTTGCCCAGATTGACAGCGAAATCGAGGCACGCCGAGCCGATGTGTCGGCCCGGCGCGATGCGTTGGACCGGGCGCGTGCCGAGGCCGCCGACCGACTTGCGCCGTTCCTGGACCTGACGGACCCGCGCGAACACATCGGCAATCTCAGCGATGCCACCCCTATTCTGCTCATGCCCCTGCGCATCGAAACGCGCTTTCGTCAGGCACAGGACGGGCAGGATACACCCGAGCTCTGGGTACGGGTGTTCCCGGATGACTTCGCTGTGGAAACCTTTGAGGAGACCTTGTCGGAAAGCGAGTATCGCCGGATCCGGACATACTGGACCAACGTCTGGCGCGCCGGCGGGGTTGAGGCGGATGCACGCGGCGCGTGGAAGGTTTTGGCAGGTGCCGTCGGTTCCGGCCGGGCGTTCTGGCTGCAGCAGACCTACGTCCCGTTGAACACTGAAGAGCGGCCGGTCAAGGAAGACGGTGTCGCTTCGGTGGTTCTGGTGATCGCAAGTGAGGAGAGCCTGGTTTCCCCGGAAGCCGATGCTCTGGCCATCTATTGGGAGGCCGTGTGGCGCGCGGGTGACAATGCCATCGCCAGGGCGACTGCCGATCAGCAGTTGGCGCTGACGCTTGGGGATACGCGCGCCGGGGAACTTCGCGGCAGTCACATCCCGGCAAACCTGACCGACCCGCCGCCGGATGGCACAGATCGCGCAACCGTGTCGGTCCAAGTGACCTATGTGCTGTTCCCCCCGGCGGATACCGTACCACTGCGCGAAAGCGGCTGGACACAAGCGCCCACCGTGCGACTGATGCCCGACCGGCTTGTCCTGTTGGGCTATAACAACGAGGAGGTAACCCTGGAACGGCTGGGGGAGCCGATCCCCGACAGTCTGGTCGTCGCACCCGACCCTTCCGCCGCTGAGGAGGATCAGATCGCGCCAGATGGTGACGACATCACATTGGGCACAGAACTTGAGTGGATTGCGGACTTCGATAAGGCAGTCGAGATCGGCATGGGGTTTCGCATCCCAATGGATCCGGTCGCCTTTCGGACGGGTTTTGACAGGCTTATGGTGCTTGGTGTGCGCCTCAAATCCTCGGCTGAGGCGGGTAAAACTGCCCTTGAGGGGCTGATCACCCAACATAAACAATCGCGCGCCGGGATCCAGATCCTGCCGCAAGGCACACCTACCAATAATGTTGAGGCGGCGGGCGCGGGCTACACCCGAACAACGGATGCAGACGCAAGTTTTGACCGCTACTTCGGATCAGCGCCCCAGGGCGCACCACCAAGCGGCTGGTATGACAAGCAGGACGGCCAATGGCTTGCCGAACTGCTGGGGCTTGATCCCTCGGTCGTGGCTGACGTGGACGGCGCCACCAATCGCGACATCGCCGATGCGCGCGCCATGAACGTCCTGCTGTGGCCCGCAACCGGCGGCTACTTTATGGATGCGTTGTTGGACACCGTGTTCGACAATGACACGGTACGGGCAGCGCGGAACCACTTTATCCGTCATGTTATTGCCCGGGGCCCACTTCCCGCACTGCGCGTCGGGCGACAACCCTACGGTATCTTGCCGGCGACGCCGCGTTCCCGGATCGGCTGGCTACGGCCCCGCCCGCTAACGGAGAACACCGCCGGTACGGCAGTGCCCCTAGGTGGCAATCTGCGCTTTCTGCAACGGCTTTATTCGGTTCTGCGACTGGTTGAGTTTGACTGGCGTACGCTTGATGATCAGGTCTCGTGGATTGGTAAGCCGGGCGTGGATCAGCATCAGGTGCTGCTGGATGTGGTCGGTTTGCACCCTGGTTCGGTCGAGCACTATCAGCGCTATGCCGAAAGCTACACACAGCTTTACAACCGGATGCGCCTGCAGGGCGCCGGCGGCCAGTTTGCCGCCGCGTTGATCGCACTCGGATACACCGTCTCCGGCCAGCAGCTGCTGACACGGCTGGGCCATATCCCCGACCCCGAGGCCGGGTTGCCGGACATTCTGGAAAAACTGTTTTTGCGCCAACCCGGTTTGCTGACCGGAGGCCTGATCCAGGATGTCGATCTGTCCGAGGTCGAACCGGTGCGCATCTACACGGATTCTGGTGAAAACTATCTTGAGTGGCTGCAGGCCGCCGCGGGCACATCGCACGACGCACTGCGCAAACAGGAGGGATTTGCCGACGGCCCGCCCAACGCCCTGTTATACTTGATGGGACGGCATGCGCTTGATCTGAGCTTTGTAGAAGTGAGCCAGATATTGCTGGTTGATGCGGGGTTGATCACGCCGACCGAGTTTCAGGCGCGCCGGCGTGAAGCGCCTTTCCTGCATGTCCTTTCGGACGGTCTGGCGGAACCCGAACAGGCTATGGAAAGCCGCTGGGCGCCGCTTTACAGGGCCGAACCCGTTATCACCGGAGGACAAACGATCACCCTGGGCGAGCATATCGCCAAGATTGTCAAAACGCATGTGGCCACCGCCTATCTGGGCCGGCAACTTGATGCGCTAGACCGTCTCAAGGACCGCCCCTCAGCGGCTCTGGAACGCGCGTTCGCGGAACATTTGGATTTGATGACCTATCGCCTGGACGCCTGGTACGGCAGCCTGTTGAGTTTCCAGCTTGAGGCGATGCGGTATCCGCCGGATCCACCGGCCCAGGATCTGGACGGGGATGGTCAGGTGGATACTATATCGGACGGGCCCACTGGTCCGCGCCAGGGCCTCTACCTTGGCGCTTACGGATGGCTTGAGGATGTCAAACCCGAATTCAGGACGCTCACGCCGGTCGACGACCTGCCGCCAGATCTGGCGGCCGTGTTTCAACGCGACGGCGATGCGCCCCTGACCCGCGACAACCGCAACGCCGGTTACATCCACGCACCTTCGCTCAATCACGCGGTCACGGCGGCGGTTTTGCGCAACGGCTATCTGTCAAACGCGACACCGGACAATCCTGGCAGCCTTGCGATCAATCTCAGTTCCGAGCGTGTCCGCCTTGCGTTGCAGGTGATCGAGGGGCTAAAGGGCGGACAGTCGCTGGGCGCCCTGCTGGGGTATCAGTTCGAGCGCGGGCTGCATGACAAGCATACGGTCGAGGTCGATGCATTTATCTACGAACTGCGTCAGGCCTTCCCCATTGCTTCGGGACGATTGCGCCCCACACGTGTCGGTCGCCAGGACGAACTGGGACGGCGCATTCGCATGCGCCAGGTGGAGGCGCGTAACGTGATCGACGGTGTGGCGCTGGTCGAGCATATGCGCAAAACCGGCAATCGCAGCTACCCCTTTGGCCTGACCGACCTGCCCGCTGCCACTGCGGCCCAGGCCGCCGCGATCACTGCCGAGGCCGACCGGATCGATAACATATGCGACGCCACGGCGGACCTTGCCATGGCTGAAAGCGTGCATCAGGTGGTGCAGGGCAACTATGATCGGGCGGGGGCGACGCTTGATACCTTCTCAAAAGGTAAGTTCCCGCAGACCCCGGATGTAATTCGCACACCGCGCTCGGGCACCGGGCTTACACATCGGGTGGGGCTGCACCTTGTAACAGGGCTGGATCCTGCGACGCCCGGGCTTGGCCCGCGCGCGCGCGCCGAACCCGCCCTGGACGCTTGGGTCGCGGATATCCTGCCCGATCCGGCCCGCGTGGCCGCACAGGTCCGGCTGATCGATCCCGATGATGCCACCGAAACAGAAGTGATCGTTACGCAGTCCGACCTTGGCCTTTCGGCTCTGGACCTGCTCTATGCATTGAACGTCGACGGTGATCGGGCCATGCGGAAACTGGACGATCTGATCGAGGCGCATGTGATAGCGGCCCAAACACCGCGCCCGGATGTCGATATCGCAATCGATTATGTCCTTCGGCTGGAAACGGTAACCGATCACGTGCCGTTCTTTGAACTCGGCGCGCTGACCAAGGGGCTGCGCGGGCTCTTGCTGCGCTCGCGCCCGTTGCGCGCCACAGACCTGGCCCTGTCGCAGGAAGCCGAACGCGACAGCGAACAGCAGGTATCGCTCGAGCCCGAACGGATAACGCTCAACCGCGATGCGCTTGCCGCCGCTGCAACATCGCTCGCCGCATTTCACCCACCGCTGGATACATTGCTTGAGGCTGAGCGTACGCCAGACAACATCGCACAAATTGTCTCGGGCGTGGACGGGAACATTTCTGCGTTCATTGCATTCATGGGCGATCTGTCACCCTACACCGAGTTTCGCACGGGAACCGGCCAGATTTTCGCCGATCGCCGCCGCATACATGCGCAGCTTCGCGCCGTTCTGGCCGACTACATCGCCCGCTGGGTCGCGCGGCTGGATGAATTTGATATTGAAATTACGGCATACGATGATTTGCCAGCCGATACACCGGATGATCAAAGGTTCCTCAGTCTGCAAAAGGCCGAGCGTCGGATCGTTGTTTCACCGACCGAAACCCTGCCCCCAACGCCAGACCAGTTCCGTGCCGATCTGGTCGATGGCCGACGCGCGGACTTTGTCGCCCAACGTCTGGCGCTCGAGGCGATGCGGGCCACAGAAACCTCCATATCGGGACTGGTTGCCGCGATTGACACCGCAGCACCGGCCAACGCCGAATTTGATACTGAAGCTATCGATATCGGGGATGCGGCATTGCAGGCGGTCGCCCTGGTCCAGGACATGGCCCGCCGCGCGGCAGCGCTCGTCGAAACCCTGAACACCCGTGTGTCCAGCGTGGACACACTTCTGGCCGAAGCTGCCGCCGCCGCCGAGCCCAAGTCTGCGGTTGCGGCATTGACCAAAGCGGCCGAACACATGTTCGGCGAAGACTTCAAGGTGGTCCCAAGCTTCACGCTCACCGGTCCCCAAGCGCAGGAGCTTGGTACGGCCTGGGGGCCGGGACCGCAGGCGGATACGGCCCTCCTCGATCATCTTGAGGGCACGCTCGGCCGTCCGTTCCCGATTGACGATTGGCTGCACGGTATCGCCCGGGTGCGCGAGAAGATGCGTGATCTGGAGGTGTCCAGCCTACTGGCAGAGGCCTTCGGATCTGCAACGATTGCATTGCAAGCCCTGCAACTGCCGCACCGGGCTGGTCTGCCCTGGCTTGCCATGGATCTGCCCGCTACGCACCCGGACGGATCGCCGTTTTCGGTGGATGAGGATAAGCTGCTGTACACCGCGCACTACAGCACTCCTCTGGTGCCCAGCGGATCCCTGGCGGGATTGTTGCTGGATGAGTGGACCGAAACGCTGCCGACGCGGACCGAGGAGACCGGCCTGGCCGTTCACTTCGATCGCCCGAACTCCGAGGCACCGCAGTCCCTTTTGCTGGCTCTCCCGGCGGATTTCACCGGCAGCTGGGGGTGGCAGGATTTGGTCGATACGGTGCGTGAAACCATGGATATGGCGCGGCTGCGCGCCATTGAACCGGATCAGATCGACACCACCGCCTACGCCCGCTTCCTGCCGGCAACAACCTCGGCCGTGACCTTCAAACCAATTACCGCAGCCCTGAACCTGGCGTTCAACAATGGTCTGGCGGCAGCCCTTGCCACGCAGGAGGGATCCGATGAGTGAATTCGTTGCGATACAGAACATCGAGGCGGTTTTCGCCGCAAAACGGGTCTGCCCCACTGTGACGCTTTGGAACCGCCTCGAAGGGCGCCCCAGAACGCATGACTTCGACCGAGCCCTTAAGGCCGAGGTGCGCGACCCGCTGTGGATGCTGACCAAACAGTGGCAGATGGGTGAGTTCAAGGGCGACGATGCCGGCTCGCCCATCAAGGCAAAAGTCCACTTGGATACGACCCAGATTACCAAGTACCAACCGTTGGGCGGCGCGGTCGAGGCATTTCCCGACGACCTGCCGTTGGAGGCAGAAGTCGAGCGGCGCCCAGTCCCCATGCAGGCCGGCACACAACCGCTGAGCTATGATCTGCGCGTGCTGATCGGACGGCGATGGCTGCGGTTGATCAGCGCCATCGAACCAGGGCTGCTGGCAAAGTACATTGCCGCCTACCCGGTGCCCTCGCCGGACCCAAACGATACCGCCCAGGTCGCGGTGACCGCCGCACCGGGTGTGTGGTCGCAAATGGCGGCGTTGGCCGGGCGGGCAATGGATGGCTATGCACTGTATTCGCATCTGAAGGCAGACCCCGCACATCGCGCACATGACGACATCACCCTTGACCAGCCCGGTAGTGCTGCGGCGATCGAAGCGCAGGAAGCGGGCTTTGTCGCCTGGTTCGAGCGTTTGATCCGCCAGCCGGAAGAGGGTGAAGACACGGCCTGGCAACCGCCACGGCTGGAGTATGCTTTTGATGTCTCGGCCCCGCGCGGCGCGGCCGAACAGCATCTGGTCGCGGAAGAATACTATCAGGGGCACCTTGACTGGTATGCATTCAACATCTCGCCAAGTGTGGACGGACTGCCGGATGTCGAACCTCCTGACGGTGAAGAGGCGCCGCCAGAGCCGGCTGTCGAGGCCTCCCATACACGCAGTTTCGTCCCAGTGCCGATCCGGTTCGATGGGATGCCACACACCCGCTGGTGGGCCTTTGAGGACGGCAAGACAAACTTCGGCGATATCGATCCCGATACAACCGAAGTGAACAAGCTCCTTTTGATGGAATTCGCCTTGGTGTTCGCCAACGACTGGTTCCTGATGCCGTTTCAGGTTCCCGCTGGGACCATTGCAAAAGTGCGCGGTGTAAGTGTGACCGATACCTTTGGGCAGCGCACTTGGGTCGAACCGACCGGCAGCGGGGCGGACGATGACTGGCAGCGTTGGACGATGTACTCACTTGAGACACAGGGAGGTGCCGACATCCCTGCAGACCTGAGCCTGGTGGTCGTCCCGAGCGTGCCCAAGATTCAGGAAAGCGAGGCAGTCGAGGCGGTGCATATGGTGCGGGACGAGATGGCAAATATGGTCTGGGGCATCGAAACGGTGGTCACAGCGCCTACCGGCATGCCGATCCCGGGTCGCCGCGCGGGCCTGGACGCCCGACGGACGATTTCGCGGATCGAGCGCGAAGCCAATCCGGCCGAGCCCGAGGATGAACCGCTGGAGAATGACGCCCGGATCAGATATCGCGCCATGACCGGCGTGCCCGAACACTGGATCCCGTTCCTGCCGGTTCACCGTCCCGGCGACACCCGCGAGATCCAGCTTCAGCGCGCCGCGATGCCACGGATCATCGAAGAGTCCACAGCCCCGATCCGCAAGATCCGGCCGCGCACCCAACTGCTGCGCGTCGGGCGCGATGCGGATCCGCCAACCGCATACCATGTCCACGAGGAGGAAGTACCGCGCGCCGGGGCCTTCATCACCCAGAGCTTCCAACGGACCCGCTGGTATGACGGCGAAGTTCTGGTCTGGTTTGGTGCCCGTAAGACCACCGGACGCGGTGAGCGCTCAAGCGGCCTGAAATTCGACCAGATCAGACCGAAACGGCAATAGGGCGGCAACGCGCCTACCGCTGCTTGTACGGCCGCCCCGCACACTCGGGTTTTGTCTTCAATTGCAAACCCAATGCATCATTCAAAGCGTTGAGTTCTTTCATTTCAGCCAAACCGGGGCGGCTTGGAAAAGGGGTGAAACGCTTCAGACGATTTGCGTGAGAGCGGTCATCAGATTGCGAGCGTGCCGCGTAGTCGCCGCCGCGGCATTCGGCTGTGCATAGGCCACTGACAAAAGATCGTTCCGGTCGGTCATGGAATGCGACCACCCGTGACCACAGGATGGTGTGTCTGTGACCGCCCGCCGTCGAACTTAGGTGACGCGAGGGGTGTTCAGTTTGGTGCACAGTCGCGTTAACGCCCGGATCAGGACTGTTTAACAGACAACAGCTGTATTGACTGCACCATTTGGGCACCGCGGAACCTATCCGCGCCGCTTCTTACCCCATACGCCGAAGGTTTAGAGCGATCCGTCGCCGTCTGCGGATGGTTTAAAGGCACCCCGGTTTATAGCGCAACGCCCGGCAACGGCCGATATTGCAGCACGCCCATATCACTGATCGCGCAGCTGGGCCGCGCGTTAAAACAAGGATTTGGACGATGCGAAATTTTTTTGGCACTGACGAGGCCGATACGATCGATGGCAACGCGCTGGACAATATCATCCGCGGTTTTGACGGTGAGGATATCCTCAACGGCGGCGCGGGCGATGATCAGGTTGACGGGGGAGATGACGACGATCAACTGACAGGTGCCACAGGTGACGACACATTGTTGGGCCGCGAGGGGGAAGACACGCTGCGCGGCGGAGCGGGCGACGACACGCTGCTGCCCGGTGAAGGCAACGACATCGCCCGCGGCGGATTTGGCGATGACTTTCTGCGTGGCGGCGAAGGCAACGACATGCTGTTCGGCGGTCGGGGCACGGACACGCTGATCGGAGGCGAAGGCAATGACGAACTGTCCGGCGGGCGCGGCCGCGACACATTGACCGGCGGAGAGGGCAACGACACCCTGACCGGCGGCGCTGGAAATGACCGGCTGACCGGCGGCGAAGGCGGAGACACATTCGTGTTCAACCTTGGCCGCGACACGATTACGGATTTCGAAGACGACGATGACCAGATCGACCTCACGGCTGTTGCCGAGATTGAGGATTTCGACGGGGTGCTGGACGCGGCCACTCAGGTTGGGGACAACGTGGTGCTGCGCTTCGGCCAGGGTGTCGTGGTGATGGAGGGGGTCGCCTTACAGGCGCTCGACGCGGACGACTTCATCCTCTAAGCGACACAAGCGGCAGCGCCCGAACTGCCCCCAGCACTCGGGCGCTGCCATCCAGCCTAGCACGGGGTATTCCCCCGCGGTTGCCGCATTGTGCGGACTGGCGTTACCCGTTCGGCCCGGCTATATCGCCCCCATGTTGGACCGTCATCATAACACCCCGTCCCTTCCACCGGAAATCGCCCGGCGGCGGACCTTTGCGATCATCAGCCATCCCGACGCCGGGAAAACCACCCTGACCGAAAAGTTCCTGCTCTATGGCGGCGCGATTCAGTTGGCCGGGCAAGTCCGCGCAAAGGGCGAGGCGAGGCGCTCGCGTTCAGACTTCATGCAAATGGAGAAAGACCGCGGCATAAGCGTGTCGGCCTCGGCAATGTCATTTGAATTCAAGGACTTCTGGTTCAACCTTGTGGATACGCCCGGGCACTCTGACTTTTCCGAGGATACCTATCGAACCTTGACCGCCGTAGACGCCGCGATCATGGTGGTTGACGGCGCCAAGGGCGTTGAAAGCCAGACCCAGAAGCTGTTTGAAGTCTGCCGTCTGCGAGATCTGCCGATCCTGACCTTTTGCAACAAGATGGACCGCGAGAGTCGCGATACGTTCGAGATCATCGACGAGATTCAGGAAAATCTGGCCATTGACGTGACGCCCGCCTCCTGGCCGATCGGGTCGGGCCGTTCGTTTGTTGGCGCATATGACATGCTCAACGACCGGCTGGAGTTGATGTCGCGAACCGATCGCAACGTCAAGGCCGAGAGCATCAAGATCGACGGGCTGGATGACCCCCGCATCGTTGAACATGTCCCCGCGGAGCTGCTGGATACCCTGCGCGAGGAAGTTGAAATGGCCCGCGAGCTGTTGCCGCCCTTTGACCGACAAGCCTTTCTCGATGGAACACTGACGCCGATTTGGTTCGGTTCAGCCATCAACTCGTTCGGCGTTCAAGAACTGATGAACGGCATCGGCGACTTCGGACCCCAGCCACAAGTTCGCCCCGCACTTGAACGGCAGGTTTCACCTGATGAATCAAAGGTTTCCGGGTTTGTCTTCAAAGTTCAGGCGAATATGGACCCTAAGCATCGCGACCGTGTCGCCTTTGTCAGGCTCTGCTCGGGGCACTTCAAACGGGGAATGAAACTCACCCATGTCCGCTCGGGCAAGCCGCTGGCAGTATCCAACCCCGTTCTGTTCCTCGCCAACGAACGCGAACTGGCCGAGGATGCCTGGGCGGGCGACATTATGGGGATCCCGAACCACGGGCAACTCCGCATCGGCGACGCCCTGACCGAGGGCGAGGCGCTGCGCTTTTCCGGGATCCCGTCATTTGCGCCGGAATTGCTGCAATCGGTCCGGGCCACTGACCCGATGAAGGCAAAACATCTGGAAAAGGCGCTTACACAATTTGCCGAGGAAGGCGCCTCGAAGCTTTTCAAACCGGTGATCGGGTCAGGCTGGATCGTCGGGGTGGTGGGGCAGTTGCAATTTGAGGTCCTCGCCAGCCGGATTGAATTGGAATACGGAATTCCCGTCCGGTTCGAACCCACCCAATACACCTCCGCCCGCTGGGTGTCTGGCCAGCAGGCCGCGGTCGATGCCTTCACCAAAGCCAACAAGGGGCAGCTCGCGCAGGACCATGACGGCGATCCGGTCTATATGACCCGTCTGCAGTGGGATATCGACCGGGTCGGACGCGATTATCCCGACGTCCGTCTGACCGCCACCAAGGAGGTTATGGTATGAGTCTGCTGCTTTACTACAGCCCCGGAACAGCCGCACTGGCAGTGCATATCCTGCTGGAGGAACTCGGTGTGTCACACCGTCTGGAACGGGTCGATTTCGCAAGCGGCGCGCAACACGGAGCGGCATTTCGTGCTGTAAACCCCAAGGGCCGTGTGCCCGCACTGTCCACATCCGACGGGATACTGACGGAAACACCGGCGATCCTTGCATATTTGTGCCAGACCCATCCGCAGGCAGGATTGGCGCCTCAGGACCCGTTTGCCTTTGCCCAGGCGCAGGCGTTTAACGTCTATCTGGCGTCGACGGTACATGTAGCCCATGCGCACAGGCCACGTGCCGAGCGTTGGAGCGATGATCCCGCGACCTATCCTGCCATGCATGCGAAGGTGCCGCAGAACATGAATGAGTGCATGCGCTATATCTCCGACCGCTACCTTGATGGTGAGTGGGTTTTGGGCGCGAAGTACTCGATGTGCGACGCCTATCTGTTTACCGTCGCGCGTTGGCTTGAGGGGGACGGGGTCGCCCTTTCGGACCATCCCAAAATTGCGGCCCATCTAGCGGCGGTGCAGTCAAGGCCTGCGGTCCAGCGCGCCCTGGAACACCACCTGCCAAAACCCTGAAACCGCAGAAGCGCAGGTGTCCACAGCATAGGTTTGCTTGGAGGCGGTCAAAGATCTTTCTTTGAACATCAGCACAGTATCGCATTCGGTCCAGATCAGAGAGTGACCGCGAACTCCGAGGCCATGCGCGACACCAAGGCGCTGTCCGTGCCGCCGATCAGCAGGTACTCATAGCCACCCCCCGACCAGGCGGCGGCACTCATCCCTTCCATCATTCGCAGCCGGGGCGCGGCTGTCTCTTTCCCGCTCGCGCGCAGCACGCAGAGTGCCACCGGCTCCCCCGTGCTTGTCAGAAAGGCAAGCTGGATCAGCGCCTGGCCCTTGAAACTCAGTATTTGTGCGCGTTTGTACTCGACCTCTGGCATGGTTTGGAGCGTATCGACCGCAACGGTCTTGCCAACCGCCGCCGCAACGCGTGTCAACTCTGCTTGCTTCGCTGCGTCCGTCTGCTCGATGTGGGCCAGCGTGACATTGGAGTAAAGGGCCTGATAGGCCGCCACATATTCGCGCCAGCCAGGGCGCTCCAGCCCGGACACCATAATCCCGCTGCCCAGCCCGACAACCAGCGCAAGCCCGGCCGCAAGTA
>JBCCYF010000051.1:0-29443 GCA_039190275.1 Pseudomonadota bacterium
GTCCCCTCATCGATCAGCCTTGCACCGATGCGCCCGTCGAACGGCGCGCGGATCATGGTTTTGTCCAGTGCGATCTCGATCCCGGCGATGGTCGCCTCGGTCTGAACGATTTGCGCCTCCAATCCGGCAAGCGTCAGACGGGCCTGGTCGAAGGCTTGTGTCGCCGAGAAGCCCCGCGCCTCCAGCGCTTGCTGCCGTTCCGTGGTCAGTTTGGCAAGTTCGGCCTGCGCCTCCAGCGACTGGCGCACGGCGATCTGCACGTCGCGCTGGTTTTCCAACGAGCGGGTGTCGAGGCGGGCGAGTATCTGCCCTTTGGTCACTGTCTGACCTTCCTCGACCAGCACCGACGTAACGGTACCGCCCTGCTCGAAACCGATGTCGGTCTTTCGCGGCGGTTCGATCTGTCCGACAAACCGGCGGGGCACCTGGTAGCCGCTCACCACTTCGAGAGACTGAACACGGACCGGGGTCGGCGGGGCGACAATCCCCGCATCGATCTTCACAGCCCGTGCCGACAGTAGGGAGCTGCCGCCCGCGACCATACCAACGGCCAGTGCCGCGGTCGCAACCGTGCTCACCAATATCCCGGTCCGACGTAGCACGCGCCGCCAGAGTGGTTTAGAAACATCGGACATGTTGCCCCCAGAGGATTGTATGTTAGTGGTGCTAACATATGTTAGTGGCGCTAACTTTGACAAGGCAGTGGAACGAAAAAAATGTCAGGGCTTGAGGAAACGAAAGAAAAACAAGAAGTTAACCGAAAGTCATCATACCATCACGGCGATCTGCGGCACCAATTGGTGGAGGCGACTCGGCAACTTGTTGAGGAAAAGGGTCCCGACAAGTTTTCAGTTTCGGAAGCCTGTCGCGCCGCCGGGGTGAGCACGGCAGCGCCGTATCGGCACTTCTCGGACAAGCAGGACATGCTATTGGCAGTGGCCATCGACGGTATGCACCGGATGCGTGAACGTATGACCGAGGCATCTGGAAAGCAGGATCACGGCTCGCTGGAACGTGTGGTGGCCATCGGAATTGTGTACATCGATTTTGCCGTCCGCGAGCCTGGCGTGTTCCGCCTGATGTTCGGACTGACCGAAGAGCATGATGATAACCCCGAGATCAAGGCCGCGGGCGAAAAGTGCCATGGTGTGCTGCTGGCCGATGTCGCCGCGTATCTGCGCAAGCCGATGGTGGATGCAGAGGTTTTGAACCTGTCGTTCCCGCTCTGGACTATGGTCCATGGCACGTCGTTTCTGCTGATCGACCGCAAGGTCAAGGTGATGGAATTGGAACCCGACATCCCCGCGATGCTGCGCCGCAGTACCGAGCGGTTGCTGGGACCGCGACCCTTGGCGCCCTGACTGGCGGCTGTTGTCAGCAGTCCGCACTGATCTCTTGTAGTTATTCACGTTTTGTTCTTAACTTTCACGGGTGTGATTCCCGGGGTCATGCACTATGTAGAGGCGCTGTGGCAGGAGGCGGGCATGGCTGAACTCAAGAACATCGAAATCCGTGGCGCGCGCGAGCACAACCTGAAAGGTGTCGATGTCGATATTCCCCGCGACCAACTTGTTGTGATCACGGGGCTTTCGGGTTCGGGCAAGTCCTCTCTGGCGTTTGACACAATATATGCCGAGGGGCAAAGGCGGTATGTCGAATCGCTCAGCGCCTATGCCCGGCAGTTCCTGGACATGATGCAGAAACCGGATGTGGATCATATTTCCGGGCTCAGTCCCGCGATCTCGATTGAACAAAAGACCACGTCAAAGAACCCCCGCTCGACTGTCGGCACTGTGACCGAGATCTATGACTACATGCGGTTGCTGTTCGCGCGGGTGGGGACGCCATACTCTCCGGCGACCGGGTTGCCGATCGAGGCACAGCAGGTTCAGGATATGGTCGACCGTGTCATGGCGATGCCGGGCGGCACGCGCGCTTATTTGCTGGCACCCATCATACGTGACCGAAAGGGCGAGTACCGCAAAGAGTTTCAGGAACTGGCAAAGCAGGGATTTCAGCGGGTGAAGGTGAACGGCGCGTTCCATGAGTTGGACAGCCCACCCGTTCTGGACAAGAAGTACAGACACAACATCGATGTCGTTGTCGACCGGATCGTGATCAAGGAGGGCATTGAAACGCGTCTGGCGGACAGCTTCCGTACTGCCCTTGATCTGGCCGATGGCATTGCCATTCTGGAGACGGCAGTGGCCGAGGGCGACGAGCCCGAGCGGGTGACGTTCAGCGAGAATTTTGCCTGCCCGGTCAGCGGTTTCACCATCCCCGAGATCGAACCGAGGTTGTTCTCCTTCAATGCGCCGTTTGGTGCCTGTCCAGAATGTGACGGGCTTGGTGTGGAGCTTTATTTCGATGAGCGTCTGATCGTTCCGGACGAGAACATCACGCTGATCAATGGCGCGCTCGCGCCATGGGCCAAGACCAAAAGCCCCTATTACCGGCAGACCATCGAGGCGATCGCCCGCCACTATGGGTTCAAACAAAATGCGCGCTGGCGCGATTTACCGGAAGAGGCCCGGCAGGTCATGCTGCACGGATCCTCGGGCGAAAAGATCAAGTTTCGCTATGACGAGGGTGGGCGGATCTACGAGGTGTCGCGTCCCTTTGAGGGTGTCATTCCGAATATGGAGCGGCGCTACCGCGAAACGGATTCGAATTGGGTACGCGAAGAGTTCGAACGGTTTCAGAACAACCGCCACTGCGGGGCCTGCGACGGGTATCGTCTGAGGCCCGAGGCGCTTGCCGTTAAGATCGGAGGCAAGCATGTCGGCCAGGTGGTTGAAATGTCGATAAAGGAGGCGCTGCACTGGATCGAGGGCGTGCCGGCGTGTCTGACAGACCAAAAGAACGAGATTGCCCGTGCCATCCTCAAGGAGATCCGCGAGCGTCTGGGGTTTCTGGTCAATGTCGGTCTGGACTATCTGACATTGAGCCGCTCCTCTGGCACGCTTTCAGGTGGGGAAAGCCAGCGTATCCGGTTGGCAAGCCAGATCGGATCGGGTCTGACCGGGGTGCTCTATGTGCTGGACGAACCGTCCATCGGCTTGCACCAGCGGGACAACGACCGCCTGTTGCAAACCCTGAAGAACCTGCGCGACCAGGGCAATACGGTCATCGTGGTCGAGCATGATGAAGAGGCGATCCGTGAGGCCGACTACGTTTTGGATATCGGCCCGGGCGCCGGCGTGCATGGCGGGCAGATCATCGCGCGCGGGACACCGGACCGGATTGCAAAAGCCAAAGGATCGATCACCGGCGAATACCTGTCCGGCAAACGCGAAATTTCCGTCCCGGCCGAGCGGCGGCGCGGCAACGGCAAGGCGCTGGTCGTTGAAGGGGCGACCGGCAACAACCTGCAGGATGTGACGGCCACTTTTCCGCTGGGGACCTTCATTTGCGTGACAGGGGTGTCGGGCGGCGGCAAATCTACCCTGACGATTGAGACCTTGTTCAAAACGGCGTCCATGCGGCTGAACGGGGCGCGACACACACCTGCACCTTGTACGACGATCAAGGGTCTGCAGCACCTGGACAAGGTGATCGATATCGACCAACGCCCAATCGGCCGCACCCCGCGGTCCAATCCGGCAACCTATACCGGCGCGTTCACGCCCATACGGGACTGGTTCGCGGGACTGCCCGAGGCCAAGGCGCGCGGATACAAACCTGGCCGCTTCAGTTTCAATGTCAAAGGCGGTCGATGCGAAGCCTGTCAGGGTGACGGGGTGATCAAGATCGAAATGCACTTCCTGCCGGATGTCTACGTCACCTGTGAAACCTGCCAGGGCAAGCGCTATAACCGCGAGACTCTGGAGATCCTGTTCAAGGGCAAAAGCATCGCGGATGTCCTGGACATGACTGTTGAAGATGCCGAGCAGTTTTTCTCGGCCGTCCCGGCGATCCGCGAAAAGATGACCGCGCTCATGCGGGTGGGCTTGGGCTATATCAAGGTCGGCCAGCAGGCCACGACATTGTCGGGCGGGGAGGCGCAGCGCGTAAAACTCAGCAAGGAGTTGAGTAAGCGTTCAACCGGGCGGACGCTCTACATTCTGGACGAACCGACCACCGGCCTGCACTTCGAAGATGTAAAGAAATTGCTTGAGGTCCTGCATGAGCTCGTCGACCAGGGAAACTCGGTCATCGTGATCGAACATAACCTGGATGTGGTAAAAACGGCGGATCACTTGATCGATATTGGGCCCGAGGGTGGCGACGGTGGTGGCAGGATTGTGGCAACCGGAACGCCCGAGGCTGTCTGCGACATAGCGGAAAGCCATACAGGTCAATACCTTAAGGTCCTTCTTAAAGGGTCACGCATTGCGGCGGAGTAAGCGGAGGTCAGCCCGTTAACCGTCCAAAAACACCGATTAACCGCCCTATGGCGGCCTCAACCCTTTTGTAAGGTTTTGCCGATAGCAAGACTACAAATGAGGAGGCTGTCATGAACAGTAAATCACGAGTGTCCGATAAGACGAGCGCGGGTGAAAAGCTCACGGCGATCGGTTTTGTATTCCTTGCGTTTGCCGCCGTGTTCTTGAGCGTCCATAAAGAGGAGCTTTTGGCGGGCCGAATTGTAGAAGTGGCTCTATCATACCTGTCCAGCTAATCTACGGTCATTGGTGGCAGGCCATTCTACATTATATGTATTAATCGCCTAATATGAAAAATTCCGGGGCTGCAAGCATCTAAACTGCTTAGCAGCCCCTCATTATTTGGGTGCTGTGACCTTTTTGGTGTATGTCCGTTTTAATATTCGATCAGTCCACTACCGATAAAGCCACCTTTCTTTCCCAAACCAAACAACAGGTATGATTTTAAAGGGTGGCAGTACTGATTTGCGGCTACTTAAAGCCGGTTAATAAAAATGAACCTTTCGCGACTGTAGAACGATCATTCCAAAACATCTCGCGCCTGGCCGCTGAGCCAGGGCAGCATCGCCGAGAAGTCCAGTGCGTCCGTATCTGCTGCCACAAACGCCTCATAAAGCTCGGCCGCGCGCGCGCCCATTGGCGTCGGTGATCCGACGGATGTAGCGGCGTCCTGCGCGAGGCGCAAATCCTTGAGCATGAGCGCAGCCGCAAAACCCGGTGCATACCCGTTGTCAGAGGGGGATTGAGGCCCGACGCCCGGCACCGGGCAATAGGTGTTTACCGACCAGCATGCGCCCGAGGAGGTGGACACCACATCAAACATTTTCTGCGCATCCAGCTTGAGTTTCTCGGCCATGGCAAAGGCTTCGCACACACCGATCATGGATATGCCCAAGATCATGTTGTTGCAGATCTTTGCCGCCTGACCAGCGCCGGAGGCGCCGCAGTGAACGGACTTTTGTCCCATGATATCAAAGAGTGGTAAGGCGGTGTTGAACCCCTTTTCCGTGCCGCCAGCCATAAAGGTCAGCGTGCCGGCAGTGGCCCCGCCGATTCCGCCCGAGACAGGTGCATCCACCGGTTCAACCCCGGCACTGAGCGCATCGGCTGCGACAGCGCGGGCGCTGTCCACATCCACGGTCGAACAATCGACAAATGTGCTGCCTGCGGACAACACAGGCAGGATGCGTGTAGCCACATCGCGCAGGATCGCCCCCCCTGGAAGCATCGTGATGACAACCTCTGCGCCGGAGGCTGCGTCGGCTGCAGATGTCGCTACAGATACGCCTTCAACTGCTGCACCGCTGACATCGAAGCCGCGCACGTCATGGCCTGCCGCGGCGAGGTTTCGGGCCATGGGTGCGCCCATGTTGCCCAGTCCGATGAAGCCGATAATCATGATGCGTCCTTTGTGGGTCCGTGAAAGGTGAGTTTGTCCGGCCCGAGTGGCAACAGCATGTTGACCATTTCGATGTGGCGAACCGCCTCGATTTCGCTGTGCTTCCACTTCGGCGTGTTGTCCTTGTCGATGATCGCAGCCCGAATGCCCTCGATAAAATCTCCGTCCGATGCACTGCGGCTGGTGAAACGGTACTCCATCTCTAGGGCGGGTTCGATGTGTTCGAAGCCGCGTACGCGACGAATTAACTCCAGTGCACAAACTATCGAAAGCGGGGAGTTTTTACGGATCCGCGCTTCGGTTTTGTCAGCCCATTCATCCGTACCCAAAGCCCGCAGGATATCGCTGGCGGTCGAACCTGCAAAGGCGCTGTCGATGCGGTGGCGGTCCCGCATCAGTATGCCGTCGGGCGGATCAAGCGCCAAAGCGTCTATGATCCCCCAGTCGCCGGTTTCGATCAGCGTTTCAGTAAGTTCCGGCCAGCGTGCCTGGGGAACATAGTAATCCGCGAACCCGGCATGCAGTGCGTCCGATGCATCCATCCGTGCGGCGGTCAGCCCCAGGTACTCACCCACCCGGCCCGGCGCGCGCGCCAGCAGTAGTGAACCGCCCACATCGGGGACCAACCCCACGCCGCATTCCGGCATCGCGATGCGGCTGCTTTCGCCAACCACGCGGTGCGACCCATGGCAGGCTATGCCGACACCACCCCCCATGGTGAAACCCTGCATCAGTGCCACATAGGGCTTGGGAAAATTGAATATCTTGGCGTTCATCCGGTATTCGTCGCGCCAGAACCGGCGGCCAAAATCGAAGTCGCCGGTGCTTGCCGTATCGTACATGTGTTGCAGATCGCCCCCGGCACAGAAGGCGCGTTCGCCCTCGGCATCAATCAGGACGCAGGCGACGGTGTCATCTCCGGCCCAGCCGTCCAACGCAGCCTCGATTGCCAGTCCCATGTCGTATGTCATGGCATTGAGCGCTTGCGGACGGCTGAGCGTGATGTGCCCGATCCGCCCTTGCTGGCGGATGTGAATGTCGCTCATGCGGCGCGGTCCGCCAACAGATGCCGGGCGGTGATCAGACGCATGATCTCGTTGCTGCCTTCCAGGATCTGATGGACGCGCAGATCGCGGACGATCTTTTCGATACCGTAGTCGGCCAGATAACCATAGCCGCCATGGATCTGGAGGGCTTCGTTGGCCACGCGGAAGGCAATGTCGGTCACAAATCGCTTGGCCATCGCGCAATGTTTGGTGGCATCCACGGCGCCGGTGTCCAGTTTCCAAGCGGCCTGGCGCAGGAAGACGCGCGCTGCCTGAAGCTCGGTCTCCATATCCGCCAGTTTGAACTGCAGCGACTGAAACTGGTCGATGGACTTGCCAAAGGCCTTGCGCTCACCCGCGTACGTGAGGGCCGCAGTCAGTGCTGCCTGCGCCGCCCCAAGGGCGCAGGCCGCGATGTTCAGCCGACCGCCGTCAAGACCCTCCATCGCATAGTTGAAACCATGACCTTCTTCGCCCAGCAGATGGTCGAACGGTGTGTCGCAGTCGTCAAACTGGACCTGCGCCGTCGGTTGCGCGCGCCACCCCATCTTGCGTTCATTCCCGCCAAAACTCAGCCCGGGGCTGCCGTCAGAAACCAACACGGTTGAGATGCCCTTGGGACCATCGCCGCCCGTGCGGCACATCACGACATACACATCCGAGTATCCGCCGCCCGAGATGAATGCCTTTGTCCCGTTGAGGCGATATCCGGTGTTTGTACGTTCGGCGCGGGTGCGCAGGGCGGCCGCATCCGACCCCGAACCCGGTTCGGTCAGGCAATAGGAGGCGATTGCCTCCATGGTGCCAAGTTTGGACTGCCACTCAAGTTGCGCCTCTGGCGTGCCGTACTTGGCCAGCATGTTGGCGCACATATTGTGGATGGACAGAAACGAGGCGATCGACGGACAGGCCATCGAAAGCGCCTCGAAGACCAATGTCGCGTCCAACCGGCTGAGACCCGAGCCGCCGTGATCCTCGGGCACATAGAGTGTCGCCATGCCCAGTTCGGCCGAGGCGCGCAACACCTCGCGCGGCATTTCGCCCGCTTCGTCCCAGGTCAGCGCATGCGGCGCGATGGCCTCCTGACCAAATTCATAGGCCATGTCAAAGATCGCGGATTGCTCCGGCGAAAGGCTGAACTCCATTGCGGCTCCTGTCGGACGGTCAGTCGCGGACGACACCCAGTTGCAGACCCGGGCGCCGGATGTCCAAGGTACCCGACACGCCGGATCTGTCCACCTCTATCCGCAGGCTCGTGCTGCTGCGTGGCACGGGCCGGACCAGTGGCCACAGCCGGGTACCGTCCCAGCAATAGCGGGCGCCGCGGCGGGTCCCTCCGGGTTCCACGATCCGATCCGCCTCGGTCAGAACCGGACGGCACCTGTCCCTGAGCCGGGCCACATCGGCGCGGGCGCGGGCCTCGTCAGCCCGTGCTTCGGCCTCGCGCAGACGCAAACGCTGCAACCGGCGCTCTTGCGCCGCGCGGCGAAATTCTGCGGCCTCAGCGGCGCGGCGGGCGGCTTGATCGGCAAAAAAACCTTCGCGCTCGGCACTTGGACCAAACACGGGAAAGCGGCCCTGTGACTGACCAAAACGGACGTCCGCCAGCGCCAGGTCGGGCAGGGCAAGCAGCAACACAGCAATCAACACGCGTTTCATTGGACCCTCCGCCCGCCAGCATACCACATGGCAGCCGAGCCGTAACGGTGTAGCCATCACATCGTCGGGATCGAGAATTCCGCGCCTTCCTTTGTCCCCGATGGCCAGCGCGAGGTGACGGTTTTGGTCCGCGTGTAAAAGCGGAACGCATCGGGCCCGTGCTGGTTTAAATCACCGAACACAGATTTCTTCCACCCGCCGAAGGTGTGATAGGCCAAGGGCACCGGGATGGGCACGTTGACGCCGACCATGCCGACATTCACGCGACTGGCAAAGTCGCGCGCGGTATCGCCATCACGGGTAAAGATCGCGGTGCCGTTGCCATACTCATGGTCCATGGCCAGGCCCAGGGCCTCCTCATAGGTTTTAGCGCGGATGGTAGACAGAACCGGGCCGAATATTTCGGTCTTGTAGATCTCCATGTCCTTGGTAACATTGTCGAACAGGCAGGCGCCGACAAAAAAACCGTCCTCATACCCCTGCATACGGAAGTCCCGACCGTCGACAACCAGCTTTGCTCCGGCCTCGACACCGCTGTCCACCAGTCCCAGTACCTTGCGCTGAGCCTCGCTCGTGACCAGCGGACCGAAGTCGATATCGGACCCAGCGGTGTAGGGGCCGATCTTGAGCGCTTCAACTCTAGGGGCCAGCCGCTCGATCAGGCGGTCTGCGGTATCCTCGCCCACCGGAACGGCGACCGAGATCGCCATACAGCGCTCGCCCGCGGCGCCGTAGCCCGCGCCGACCAGCGCATCCACAGCTTGATCCATATCCGCATCGGGCATGATGATCATGTGGTTCTTTGCGCCGCCGAAACACTGCACCCGCTTGCCCTGCGCACAGCCCCGGCCGTAGATGTATTCGGCAATGGGTGTCGATCCGACAAAGCCAATGGCCGAGATATCGTCATGGTCCAGGATCGCGTCGACCGCCTCTTTGTCCCCGTTCACAACCTGCAGGACACCGGCCGGAAGCCCGGCCTCCAGCATAAGTTCCGCCAGCATCAGCGGCACCGAAGGGTCCCGTTCCGAGGGCTTCAGTATGAACGCATTGCCACATGCGATTGCCGGACAGAACTTCCACATCGGGATCATGGCTGGAAAGTTGAAAGGCGTAATACCGGCGGCAACGCCCACCGGCTGTCGCATCGAGTACATATCGATGCCCGGGCCCGCACCATCCGTGTATTCGCCCTTGAGCATCTGGGGCGCGCCGATGCAGTATTCGGCAACTTCAAGCCCACGGATCACATCACCCTTTGCATCTGGGAGGGTTTTGCCGTGCTCGCGGCTGAGAGCTTCGGCAAGCTTGTCCATGTCACGGTGCAGCAGGCTCACGAATTCCATCAGCACGCGGGCGCGGCGTTGCGGATTGACCTTGGCCCATGCGACCTGCGCGCGCATTGCACCCTGCACGGCCTCGTCCAGTTCCTCCGCCGAGGCCAGTGGGACCTTGGCCTGAACCTCGCCGGTTGCAGGGTTGTACACCTCCGCAAACCGACCCGAGGTTCCCTTGACATGCGTTCCATTGATGAAATGCGTCAGCTCGTTCATGCCCAACTCTCCGTTAATTTCCGCCGCACCTTAGTTCCGTTGCGCGAGGGCGAACAGGGCAAAAACGGGGAGTGCTGCCCTCCGACGCGGGGGTCGCCCTTGACAGAGTGTCGCAACACGGGGACCATTCAGCAATAACATAAATGTGATCAGGAGGAACATCATGACAGTACGTCAGATACTCAAGTCCAAGGGATCCAGCGAGATTTTAACCATTAAACCGGACATGACCATCGCCGACGCGGCCGCGATATTATCCAGTCGTCGGATTGGTGCATTGATCGTCTCACGCGACGGCGCGCGGCTGGATGGCATGCTGTCCGAACGGGATATTGTACGCGAGTTAGGTGTACGCGGCGCCGAGGTTCTAAATGACCCGGTATCGGCCCTTATGACCGCCAAGGTGGTGACTGCAAAGCCGGACGATGTCTCGGTGCAGGCGTTGGAGAAAATGACCGAGGGCCGTTTTCGGCATCTTCCCGTGATCGAAGGCGGCACAATGGTTGGGGTGATCTCCATTGGGGATGTCGTGAAACACCGGATCCAGGAGGTTGTGGCGGAAAACACGGCACTTACGGATATGATCGTCGGGCACGGCTAGGGCCCTACGCGTACCTCGGCCGGCTGGCGTGGGTCGACGCACATTTGCTCGGGCTGAGGCGCGGTCTTCCCGGTGAGTGCCTTAGGGACAGCTGCGCTGTCGTAAAGGGGCCGGTGTGTGCCGACCCCGTACCGCAGGTGCTGATACGGGCATGATCAACGAAGGCTTGACGCCGCGCGCGCAATCAGGTGGTCTGCGCGCGATAAACAGGTAAACGAAGACTATCAGGCAGGGGCGGGGGATGAGAACAGGACTGTATCCGGGCACCTTCGATCCGGTGACCCATGGGCACGTCGACATCATTCGCCGGGCTTTCACTCTAGTGGATCGGCTGGTGATCGGCGTCGCGATCAACCGGGACAAAAAGCCGATGTTCACCTTGGAAGAACGTGTTGAGATGATCAGCGCGCAAAGCGCCCCTCTGGCCAAAGCCGCGGGCATCGATGTGGTCGTGCATCCCTTTGAGAACCTGTTGATTGACTGTGCCCGTGAAGTGGGCGCGTCCGTGATCATCCGGGGCCTGCGTGCGGTGTCGGACTTTGAGTACGAGTTCCAGATGGTTGGCATGAATCGCCTGATGGACGATACAATCGAAACAGTGTTTCTGATGGCCGAGGCTCAGCATCAGGCTATCGCTTCCCGACTGGTAAAAGAAATTGCGCGTCTGGGCGGGGACATTGAACCGTTTGTGACCCCACCGGTGGCCGCTGCGTTGAAACAAAAACTCGCCTAGGGGCCCTAACCCTAGCGCGTCCATACGAAGACAATGAGAGGAGCCTGACCGTGGCTGAAATCGATGACCCCGAAAACACCATCATCATGACGCTCAAGGACGGTGAAGTCGTGATCGCGCTGCTGCCCGACGTTGCCCCGCAGCATGTGTATCGGATGAAGCAGCTTGCGCGTGATGGTCGCTACGACAACGTGTCGTTTCACCGGGTGATCCCTGGGTTCATGGCGCAGACAGGCGATGTCGAACATGCAAACATGGAACAGAACTACAAGCCCGCCCGGGCCGGGACCGGGGGCTCGGGGCTGCCGGATCTGCCGGCCGAATTTTCAAAACTACCGTTTGATCGTGGTGTATTGGGCGCGGCACGTTCGCAGAACCCGAATTCTGCCAACTCTCAGTTTTTTATCATGTTCGATGAAGGTCACTTTCTGAACGAACAATACACCGTTTACGGTCGCGTGATCTCGGGGATGGAACATGTGGATGCGATCGAAAAGGGCGAGCCTCCGGCAAATCCCGATCGTATGATCACGGTCCGCGTGGCATCGGATGTCGCGGCATGATCCGGCGTATCTTTTTGGCGCTGGTTGTGGCTTCTGTCGCAACCCTGGCACAGGCGCAGGACCCTGCGAATACGCTGGTGATTGAAATTGAGGGCAACGCGAACGGCGTCGTTGAGATTGAGCTTCTGCCGGATCTTGCTCCGGAACATGTCCAACGGATCAAGGACCTCGCACAGAGCGGCGCATATGATGGCGTGGCCTTTCACCGTGTGATTGACGGGTTCATGGCGCAGACCGGGGATGTGCAATACGCAACCCGTGATACGGTCGGCCTTGGCCGTGCCGGAACCGGCGGC
Organism: Pseudomonadota bacterium; assembly: GCA_039190275.1. Lineage (GTDB taxonomy): Bacteria > Pseudomonadota > Alphaproteobacteria > Rhodobacterales > Rhodobacteraceae > Halovulum. The sequence continues at coordinate 12,236 of JBCCYF010000051.1, forward strand.
TCGGATCTTCCGGATCTTCCGGCGGAGTTCAGTGCCGCACCCTTCCTGCGCGGCACCGTTGGCATGGCGCGCGCGCAAAACCCGAACTCCGCGAATTCCCAGTTCTTCATCATGTTTGATGAAGGCGCGTTTTTGAACGGACAGTATACGGTGTTTGGGCGGGTCACGTCGGGGATGGAGGTTGTGGACCAGATCCAGCGCGGCGCCGGGCAATCCGGTGTTGTCGCGGAGCCCGACTATATGAAAAGCGTGCGGTTGAAGTCCCGCTGATCCGCACGCGCGGCGGCGGCGCGGTTGCATAACGTGGGCTCACGTCTCGGTGAGACCGGCTGGACAGGCAGATGCCGTGAACGGCACTGTCGGTCCGGACGGGAGGTGTCGTGTATGAACCGGAGAACACTGCTTGCCACTGCAGGGGCCACTCTAATTGCGGCGCCCGCGCCCGCGCCCGCGCAGCAGCGCTTCTGGTCGCAACAATGGCCGAAAACCGACTTCACGCGCAGCTCTGTCAATCTGGACGAGATTATCTCCGGCGGTGTGCCCAAGGACGGAATTCCGGCGCTGGACACGGCCCGCTTTGGCGACGCCGCGGGCCTGGCCCCCAATGAGCCGGTGATGACCGTCGCCCTGGATGGCAGGCCCGAACGTGCGTATCCCCTACGGTATCTGATGTGGCATGAGATCGTGAACGATGAGGTCGATGGCCTCCCGATCGCAGTCACCTATTGCCCGCTCTGCAACTCCGGCCTTGTGTTCGACCGACGCGTGGGCGGTCAGACGCTCGACTTCGGCGTTTCGGGGAACCTGCGGTTTTCAGACATGATCATGTATGACCGCCAGACCGAGAGTTGGTGGCAGCAGTTCACGGGCGAGGCAATCGTGGGGGACCTGACGGGCGCACGATTGACCGTATTGCTCAGCTGGATGGAGTCCGTCTCCGACTTCGAAGCGCGCAACCCGGACACCGGGGTCATGCAACAACCGCGCTTCGGCCGAGCCTATGGCCGTAACCCTTATGTCGGCTATGACGGGCTGGCCAAACCCTTCCTCTACAACGGCGAGCCCCCGCCGCACGATATTCCGCCCCTGGCGCGCGTTGTCCGGGTCGGAGACCGGGCCTGGCCGCTTAGCCGCTTTGCCGACAGCGCCACGATAACCGAGGCCGGGTTGCGCCTGGAATGGCGCCCGGGTGTCGCCTCAGCGCTGGATAGTGCCAGCATTGCCAACGGACGTGACGTTGGCGCTATTCGCGTCTTCGATGCGCAAACCGGCGCGGATGTGGTGCATGAGGTGGTCTTTGCTTTCGCCTTCCACGCCTTCCTGCCTCAGGGCATATGGATGCTCGGTCTCTGACAGGAGCCACCGCGCGTCAGCGCTTATGGACCTGCGCCCCCTCAGGGGCGCTCCGTTAAACAGCTGGGCGTGTCGCTGAGGGTGTTGGTGGCCACCAGATATTGGGCATAGCCGCGATAGAGCGCTTGTGACCGGACAGCGATATCCATGGATCCGGCCAGTTCTGACAGCTCGGCGGACAGTGTGTCGCGCGGGGTGACGTGAAATTTTTCCAGCCATCGACGGAGGCCCTGGGCAAACCAACCTGGCACATGATCCTGCGTGCCAAAATCAACCACATGCAGGGATCCGCCCGGGGCAAGGTGCCGAAGCGACGCGCGCAGGGCCCCGGACCAGTCCGGTATCATCGACAAAGCAAAGGATAAGACGATCCTGTCAAATTGCTGCCGACCGAACAGAGTGGCGGGTTCGTAGTCACAGGCATCCGCTGGTGCAAGTTTGACATCATCGGGCAATTTCGCCCGCGCTGATCGCAGCATTTCAGTCGATATATCAAGCCCGTACAAGATAGCATCGGGATGCTTTCGACGAATGAGCTGGAGGTTCCGGCCGGTGCCGCAGGCGACTTCCAGCACATGTGCGGCCCTGGGGGGATCAAGCTGCCGGATCAGGTGATCGCGACCAAACAGGAAGTACTTTCGGGACGCGTCGTAGATCCACCGCTGATGCCGGTAGGTTGCATTCATAAGCTCCGCTTGCGGCAGCGCCGGGTCCGTCATTCAAACCTGCTTCACATACAGGTGAAAGCCGCCGTATATCGCCGAGCGGTCGGCCTCAAAACCGGCGCTCGAGGCTTCGGCATCATGCCTCCACTGGTCTAGCAACGCCGGGTCCAAACGCCCGGTAAGGACGGAGGCGGCGCCCCCGGTGCGGAATATCACGCGCGCGCCTGGACTTGCCGTTCGAGTGACCTGTGACCACAGGGCGTTCAATTGCGCGTCCGTCATCCAGTCTTGCGCGTCCAGCAGCACATAGCATTGCTTTGATGCGCTGGCCATGGACGCCAGAACATCCGTCAATGACCGGTTATGGATCTGAAACCGCGGGGCCGCTGCGCGCAACGCCTCAAACTGGCCCGGCTCAAGGTAAGGCGGGGTGGCCGGCGCATGTTCCGGACCGTAGCGTCGCGCAAACGCCTGCCAAGCGAAATAGTTTTCGGCCAGAGGAAAGTCGCACATCAGTTTGCGTGTCCGCTCGCGCAGGACCGGTATGATGTCGCCACCGCCGTCCGCAGCAAGCTTGTCATATTGCGCGGGTGGGATTCCCAGACCAAACAGCGATGCCCGCCGCCGTGCCAGAACACGGACCAGCCGACGGTCGAACAGCGGCGCAATCTGTGCTTCGAAAAACGCTTTCTGTTCGTCGAGGCTGCGGCTGGCAAGAAACGGCCGAAAATCCACCCGACCGATCCGCGCAACCAGATGTGCGGCACCGATAAACCGACCGAGCGCGCCAAACCGGTAAAAACCACGCGACAGTTGCGTATAGCGTCGCCGGAATGGACCGCGCCCCTCCCAATAGGCGCGGGTCTGCGGGTCCAGATGAGGCGACAATGTGCGATAGATTTCCAGATTGACGCGCCGGTCGGCCTGTCCGAACAGCGCATAAAAAGACGCATGATCGGGTAAATGAATGGCTGCTGCCGCCTTCAGCCGGTTCAGTGCAACATGTGCGGGCGAAAGATCCACAGCGGTGACAGAGGCCGGACCGGCAGTAAGGTAGGACATGACGTTGCACCCGCCCGAGGCGATACAGACCAGGTTATCGCCGGTCTGGATGCGCAGGGCGTTCATGTCCGCGACCGGATCCTCCCAAATCTGCGGATAGACCATGCCCTTGAACAGCGAGGAAAACATGCGTTCAAGCACGCCGGTTTTGCTGAGCGCGTCACTTTGATGTACCGCAGCGCCAAGCTGCTGTCGGATGCCGACGGCCTGGGTCATGGGACCTCCATTTTCACAGTTGGCCTGGTGGCGCCCTCGCTGCGACGCAGGCGGTGGTCCGCTTTGCCGCGGCGGCGCAATTCGGACGCCCAGTCAATCAGGATAAGCGTGCCGTCGGCGCGCTCGGCCACTGCTGTGCAGCTTTCGACCCAGTCGCCCGTGTTCACATAGTCGATCTCGCCGATCTTTGCCATATTCGCATGATGGATGTGGCCGCAGATAACGCCGTCATAGCCGCCCCGACGCGCTTCGTCCGCCAAAACAGTCTCAAAAGCCGATATAAAGCTGACGGCCTTTTTGACCTGCTTTTTGGCCCATTTGGACAGCGACCAGTACTGCCCGCCCCAGATCCATCGGGCGCGGTTGACCCATGTGTTGAGCCACAGGATGAAGACATAGGCACGATCGCCCACATGGGCCAGCCACTTTGCATGGACCACAACGGTATCGTAGTCGTCGCCATGGGTCACCAGATACCGACGCCCGGTCGACGTTTCAAAGTCGGCCGTTTCCATCACTTCAATGCCGCCGAAATGCGTCCCCAGGTAGGTGCGCATTACCTCATCATGGTTGCCGGGAATGAAGATGATGCGAGTCCCCGATTGCGCCATTGTGAGAAAGGTCTGCACCACATCGTTATGATTTTGCGGCCAGTGCCAGCCGCGCCGTAACCGCCAGCCATCGAATATATCGCCGACCAGATACAACGCATCGCACTCGTGATTGCGCAGAAAGTCCAGCAGCAAATCAGCCTGGCAGCCCCGGGTGCCCAAATGGATGTCCGAAAGGAACAGAGTCCTGTACCGCACGTTCACCGCCCCCGTCCCCACGTTGATCGGATTTATAGCCTAGTTGCGGCACTTTGGTAGAGTAAACATCTCGTCAACCTGCGACATATCGTGTTTTGCGATGGTCCGGACGCCAGATCGGCCATTCCAAACCGGCGTCAGAGGTTGATGATGGCGTGGCGCTTCTTGCCTGCGGACAGTTTCAAAGACGACTCAACCTCGGCCTGGGTGACCATGTGGCCCGGATCCGTAACCGGTGCATCCTGCAGCCGCGCGCCACCTTCCGAGATAAGCCGCTTGGCCTCCTTGCCCGATCCGACCAGCCCGGACCGGACGAAAAGCTGAACAATCGAAATCCCCGCCTCGGAAAAATCTTCGTCCGAGAGCGTGATCGTTGGAAGATCTGCCCCGACGCCGCCGCGCACGAACACCTCATGCGCCGTTGCCTGCGCGGCACTGGCCGCCTCGGCCCCGTGGCACAGGGTTGTTACCGCGTTGGCCAGCGCCACCTTGGCATCATTAATCTCTGCCCCTTCGAGCGCGCCAAGGCGTTCACATTCCTCAACCGGGATCTCGGTGAAGCGCTTGAGGAACCGGCCGACATCGGCATCCAGTGTATTGCGCCAGAACTGCCAGAACTCATAGGGGCTCAGCATATCCGCATTCAGCCAAACCGCACCATCCGCCGATTTTCCCATTTTCGATCCATCCGCCTTTTCCAGCAGAGGTGTGGTCAGACCGAACACCTGCGACTGTGCGACGCGACGGGTCAGATCGATTCCGTTGACGATGTTGCCCCATTGATCGGTCCCGCCCAACTGCAGGGCGCAGCCAAATCGTTTGTGCAGCTCCAGAAAGTCATAGGCCTGAAGCAGCATATAGTTGAACTCAAGGAAGGTCAGCGGCTGCTCGCGGTCCAGTCGCAGCCGGACGCTGTCAAACGTGAGCATGCGATTGATCGTAAAGTGCTGACCGAAGTCGCGCAGAAACGTCACGTAGTTCAAGGCGTCCAGCCATTCGGCATTGTTTGCCTGAAGGGCATCCGTGGGACCATCGCCAAACTCCAGGTACTTGGAAAACACCGCGCGAATACCGGCGATATTGTTGTCGATCTGCTCCGGCGTCAGCAGCTTTCGCGCATCGTCCTTGCCGGACGGATCCCCGATCTTAGTCGTTCCCCCGCCCATCAGAACAATCGGCTTGTGGCCGGTTTTCTGCAGCCACCGCAGCATCATGATCTGGATCAGGTTGCCCACATGCAAAGAGCGCGCCGTCGCGTCAAATCCGATATACGCGGGCAGCACACCCTCCTTCAGGCGGGCGTCCAGACCGGCAAGGTCCGAGCAGTCGGCGATAAAGCCGCGTGTCCGCATCACGTGGAGGAAGTCGCTGGTTGGCGTGGTCGTCATTGCGTCGGTCCGGGGTTCTGGTGTTTGGTCGGTATCTATATCACGGCTTTGGGGAAAGGAAGGGCGATGGACGGGCCGGTATGGGCGCTGGGGCTGATGAGTGGGACGTCGATGGACGGGATCGATGCAGCCGCACTTTTGACCGATGGAGTTGAGGTTCTGGGCTTTGGTCCGAAACGCTTTGAGCCCCTTGGCGGGGCTGATCGGGAGGTGGTGCGCGCGGCGCAGGGACTTTGGCCGGGGGAGGAGGGCGTATCGGTGGCGGCGGCGATCATCGATCAAGCCCATGCCGAGATGGTCGTTTACTTTCCAACCACCGAAGTTGTTGGATTTCATGGTCAGACACTCGCGCATGATCCGGTCGGGCAGCGCAGCCATCAGGCGGGCGACGGGGCGGCCTTGGCCCGTGCTGGCGGTAAAACGGTTGTCTGGGACTTTCGGACAGCCGATCTGGCCAGCGGGGGCGAGGGGGCACCGCTGGCCCCGTTTTATCATCATGCCTGCGCGCGTATGTTGGGGCTCGACGACCCTGTAGCGTTCCTCAACATCGGCGGGGTGGCGAATGTGACCTGGGTCGATCCGGCAGTCCCCCGGCCCGATGCGACCGGTGCGCTGATGGCAATGGACACGGGTCCCGGGAACGCGTTGATCGATGACCTCATGGCAGCGCGCCGCGGTGAGGATCGTGACGAAGCGGGCGCACTGGCCGCGACGGGGGCGGTGGATCAGCCTTTGCTTTCGGCGCTGTTGAAAGATCCGTTCTTTGACAAACCAGCACCCAAGTCATTGGATAGAAACCATTTCAATGGTGTTCTGGACCGGTTGAAGGAGCATTCCGACGCCGATGCGGCGGCCACGCTTGCCGCATTCTCGGCCGGTGCGGTCGCGGCCTCGGTTCGGCATATGCCCGCGCCGCCGTCGCGGTGGTTGGTGTGCGGCGGCGGTCGCAACAACATCACGTTGATGCGGATGATCGCCGCTCATACCAATGTGCCTGTTGAGGCCGTTGAAACCCTCGGACTGGACGGGGACTTTCTTGAGGCGCAGGCCTTTGCCTATCTTGCCGTGCGGGTTTTGCGCGGCCTGCCGACAAGCGCGCCCGCAACAACCGGCGCACGTCTGCCGGTCAGCGGAGGACGCATCTCCGCCCCCTGAAGGGGACCACCGCACGTTCGTTCGTTCATTGGTGTCGTCCGTTCCAAGAGAGCGGCCATGTCATCGCTGACATGACACCAACCAATCCCCGAAGAATGGCGGTTGTGCGATTGGGCGTTTATTCGATCTTGAGCCGTTTCAGACCCCAAAGGAAGAGCACACCCGTCCCGGCAGCTGCGATGAGGAACGGACTTGCAAGCGCCAGATCGCGGCCCACAATGGGCTCTGCCAGTGAGACGGTGAACCCACCCAGCAGTGCACCCACCGATATCGTTCCCCAACCAAAGAAACGATAGACGCTGTTTACCCGGCCAAGCAGTTCGTCGGGGATGGCACGCTGCCGGTAGGACACGGTGACCACATTCCACAAAACTGCAATAAGCGTTTGGAAAAACAGGGCGGTTCCGACGACAAACGCATTGCTTGCAACGCCGATGACAAACAGAGGGACAGGGATAAGCCTCAGCGACAGCGTAAGGCTCCTTTGCGCCCCAATCAGCGTAACGATTTTGGGGCAGACAAACCCGCCGAGAACGCCACCTGCAGCCCCCGCCGACAAAAGGAGGCCAAAGCCGGAAGCCGACAGCCCGAGACGTTCCTGCGCAATCAATACCAGGACGACCAGCGCAAGTGTGGAGAGACCGTTGATCACGCCCAAGGATAGCGCAAGTCGTCTAAGGAACGGTCTTTGCCAGAGCCAATTCAGGCCCTCCATTATTTCTATGCGCCATGATCTCTTCGGCGGTGCGACGCGCGGCGGAAGCACGATAAACCAAACCAAGAGCGCCGCGAGTGCGAAGGCTGTCGCATTTACCAGGAACGGGGCGGGTACCGAAAGTGCGATCAGGACGCCGGCAAGAGGTGGGCCAACGAAACTGCCCAGGATGGTTTCCACACTCCAAAGCTGGCCGTTGGCTTTCTCAAGATCAGCCTTTGGGACCAGCGAGGGCATCAGCGTTTGCGCTGCGTTGTCTCGCAAAACCTCGGCGCATCCCAGGAAAAACGCCAGAGCTGACAACGCCAGAATGAAGGGCGCCACGTTTTCGGGGGTGGGCGTATCGGGCAACAGCAGGATTAAACCAACGACGCCAAGCGCCAGAACCAGTCGGAAGCAATCCGCCTGTACGATCAGGTTCCGCCGGTCCGAACGGTCCGTGACCACACCAGCGGGCACGGCAAGAAGCAGCCATGGCAGCCGCCCGAAAAACGCGACAAGTCCGATCAGGAACGGGTCGCGGGTCAACAGGGTTGCCAGCCAGGGAAAGGCGACGCTGGCAATCCCGTCTGACAAATTGGTCGCGCCGGATGCACCTATGAGCCTTACGTAGTTTTGAGTAAGAATGGCCATGCCGCAACGAGACGCTCTTGGATCGATGTGGTCAACCGGAAACATCAGACACCCAATAGTGCCTTGAAATCCTGGATTTCGGGCAGCGCTAGGGGGCGAAACAATGGCGAAACGCGGCCCCCATACGTGGCAGAGACATGGGCTTGCGGGTCTTTTAGCGTTTCGACGTCCGACGTAAACGGTTTTCGTCCGTCAGCGGTTTTGCGGTTTCGTGAGCCCAGGTGCGCTGCTCCGCAGGAGTTTGGAACGTGTGCCAAGATCCAGCCTGTATCACTGACTATATGGGCTATCGGCGACCGGGTGCGTGCAAATGCACCCCGGTGCACGGGTGTCTTTTCGATGGCCCGACAACGGGCCGGCGCATCCTGAGTTCAGTCCCGCATCACCTTGAGGAAGCGACGGACAATGTCCGTTACTCCTCGTACACGTCCCCCTTGTCGACTTTTCGGGAGAATACGGTCTCGCCGCCATCGGCCAGCAGTCCGGCCTGAACCACCCACTTGTCGCGCGTGACGCGCCCCTTGAACCCCTTGAGGTTTGCATCGACCCAAGCAACCTCTGCGTCGGTCCAGGCAGCGATCTGGTCGAAGTGATAGAAGCCCAGGGAATTGCATAGGATCTCCAGCTTTGGACCGATGCCCTTGATCCGTTTCAAGTCATCCGCGCTGTTGTTCCGTGCCTGTGTCAGCCCTTCGGGACGTCGGCCCTCGTCCGTTCCCTCGACGATACCGTCACCGTCATAGTCCAAGTCACCGGCCATCGCGGCGGCGGAGACCTGCGTCTTTGGTTCGGGTGCGACATCGACGGCCGCTGCGGCGAAATAGGGGGCAGGGGCCTCTTCAAATGACTGCTTGGCTTCCGGCTCAGCCTCAACCTCAACCTCAACCTCGGGCTCGATGACAGGTTCAGGATCTGCCGCGACAACCGGTTCAGGCATCGGATCATGTATCGGTGCGGATACGAGGCGGGCCGCCGGGATGGCCGCCGCTGCGGCGCGCGCTTCCTCAAGGTCGTGACGCAGGGTTCTGACCAGCGCGTCCTTGTCCTCCTGACTGGCCTGGCAACGGGTCAGTTGCAGCCGCAGGTCCTCGACCTTGCCGGTTTCCGAAACAACAGCCTGCCGGCGTCCCCAAAAGATCCATCCCGCCAGAAGGCCGATCAGGGCCGCACAGATCAGTAGCCCCCAGAGTTCCCCCAACAAAAATCCCCACTCGCGAAACATATTAACTCTCCTTGGTCGGCATACCGTGCGACCCTAGTTGGACCAACTGATTGACGTACGGCGGTTTGCGGCCCGCCCTTCTTCCGTTTCGTTGTCGGCTATCGGCAGGCCCTCACCATATCCGACGGCGGTGATTGACGCCTCGGGGATGCCGCGCACGGTCAGCGCCGAGCGTACGGCGTCGGCCCGCAGCTGGCTAAGCGCCAGGTTGCTATCCTCCGGGCCGCGGCTGTCGGTATGCCCACCCAACTCAACCTTGAGGGTCGAACCGTCGAGGCATCGGCGCAGTACCGCGGCGAGTGCATTTATCGTCCGGCTTGCGCGGGCGTCGAGGTCGGCTGAACCGGTCAGAAACGTGATCTTGTTGTCCGCCAGGATCTGTGTCGTGCGTTGATCGCAGATCGCCAGGATCGGCGCGATACGTTCTTCGGGCAGCCAGAACCCGCCGCTGAACGACTCGCGGTTGCGTGTGGCCGCGTTGATCCGTGCGGTCGCTTCGGCGGGCCACTCCGCGAGTTCCGAGATATTGACTTCAGCCTCCTCCCCCAAAGCGGCTTGGATGGATCCTGTCAGCAGCGCCGCATCGACGCCCGGGGACGCAATGCCGGTCACGGACGTACGACCCTCGCGTTGGCTGAAGGTGCCAGCCTCAAGCTCTGGAAGCCAGTCGCCGAATATACTGATCGCCGACAGGGTGGCCACGGGGTCGCCGTCAATCCCAACGGTCGGCGTTCCTTCCATCCGGCTGACATCAAGGATGTCCGTAACTTGCTGCAGCGACACGTCAACCGGCAGCTTACCGGCGATATTTGCGCCGCGCACCGCATCATAGGTGATGTCAAAGGCAAGCGGTAAACCATCGTCAAGGGTGGTGATTTCAATGTCCTGGGTAAAATCGCCCGGGATCCCGCCCAGCGCGCGCTCGGCGGCCTCCCGTTCCGCCGGTGTGCGGGCCGCGCCCACCAGACGGATCGTCCTTTCGCGGATATTGAGTGTGCCCGTTTCCAGGGCGCCAAGCGCCACAAGGCTTTGCCGTGCCGCATCCGGCCAACCCCCTTGCGTATCCTCGAGCAGGGCGATGTCCAGATCGGAAACGACGGCATCTTCGCCCAGTGCATCTGTTGCCACCGTCCGGGTCATGCCAAATGGCAGCTTGCCCGCCGCCAAGACCCTATCCGCACCGCGCTCCGCATCAAGGAAGAACGGCCGGCCATCATCAGCCAGACGTACCTCAGCAACTATATCAAAGCCGTCCGGCAAGGCGGCGATCAGTGCCTCGGCCTCGGCCTTGGCAGTGCGCGAGCCGGCCATTCCCGTAAGACGCAGCGCGGTTTCGGTCAGCTCCATTACGCCGGTGTCAAGGCGCCCCATGGCTTGTGCCGCAGCCTGCATCATCGGCTGGAACCGACGCTCTTCGTCGTCGACTAGTGCAATCACAACGCTTTGCGGAAGGGATGCTCCAAGGTTTCGTTCAAGTGTCTCGACGTCCGTGCCACCTGGCAATTTGCCGGTCGCGATAATCGGCGCGCCCGCTGCGTATTTGACCGTCAGCGCAAAGGGTTCGCCGTCATCCTCAAGCGTGATCTCGGCAATCGTGTTCACGCCGTTAAATGCGGTGCTGATATCGTCCAGCTGGGCTTCGGCAGCCTCCTTTGCCTGGCGCGAGCCAGCCGATCCGATCAGACGCAACATCCCCCCGCGTACTTCAAGTGTGCCCGCTTCCAGAAGGGCCATTGCATCAAGTCCGCGCGCGGCCAAATCGGGCCAAACCCCGCGCTCATCGTCCAACAGTCCGATCGCCACTTCGCTCTCAAGGGTGTCGATCCGCAGTGTGTCCGCGATCAGGCCATCGCTGCCCCATGGCAGCTTGCCGGAGGCTGTAGCCCGCCCATCGCGGGTATAGCTTACGTTCAAGGTGTAGGGCAGGCCATCATCGGCCAGCGACACATCGCTTGTGGCCTGCCCGATGTCAGATAGCCCGGCGATCAGGGCATCCGCATCTGTCTTGGCCCGACGAGACCCGGCGATGCCCGAAAGCTCCACAACCGTGCCGGTTATCTGCAGACTCCCGCTCGCCAGTTTGCCGAGCGCGTCAAGCGAGGATTCTGCTATGCGGGGCCAGTCACCGGTTGGATCATCGATCAGGGCAACGTTGATCTCCCGCATGGGCAATCGCCGTCCCAAACTGTCACCAAGCACGCGCAGGTCGACATTTGCCGGAAACTTTCCCGAGGCGCGGACCAGACCATTCTCGAACTCCGCCCTCAGCGAAAACGGCTGACCGTCATCCGCAAAGGTTATGCCGTCCTCGACCGTGGTCCCCGGCGGCAGACCGGCCAGGAGCCTGTCCACTTCGCTCCGCGCGGCACGCGAATCCGCTATTCCGGTCAGTCGGACATCGGTCCCATTGACCTCCAGGCGGCCTATTTCCAGCTTTCCCAGTGCCGACAGCAGGTCCGCCACCATCTGTGGCCATGTCCCCTCGCTGTCGTTGATCAATGCCCGCTCCAGCCCGTCAACCGGGATGTCCTTGCCGAAGGCGTCCGACAACGTCTCCGGGTCAAGGGCAGCCGGGAGCTTTCCCGTCGCCTCAAGAACCGTACCGGCATAGGTCACCACAAGCTGAAACGGTCGCCCGTCGTCCGCAAAGGCGATGTCATGTTCGGTAAGCGCGACCGAACGCAGCGAGTCAATCAGTCCCTCTGCGGTCTGCCGGGCCGATTGCGATCCGGCGATGCCGGTCAAGGTGACCGATCGGGCCTCGATAGACAGGGTTCCCGTGTCCAGCTGGGACAATGCAGTGACACCATCATAAGCCACGCGCGGCCAGGTTTCGCCATTTGCGGCGATCTTGGCGGCGGAAACGCCGCTGACATCGGCGCTGACACCAAGAGTTGCGCCGACCAGGCTCGCGTCGATGCCCGATGGGAGCTTGCCCGTCGCAACAGCGCGTGCCCCGTCAAACTCGACCAGCAGCCGAAATGGTGTTCCGTCATCAAGCAGTTCGATTTCACTTGTATCATTGTAGCTTGATGGTGCGCGGCTCAGGGCGAGCAGGGCGCTGGTCCGGGCATCAGGGTTCTCGGCAACCCCGACCAGAACCACATCGCGATCCGACACGCTGAGCGTCCCCTCGATCAGCGCTTCAAGGGCCTCCAGACCCCGCCCGACCGCTTCGGGCCAACGGCTGTCTGGCATGCCCGATGACAGCACCAGATCACCGGCGCCCGCACGTCCAAGCAGAGTCTCACGAACCGCTTCGGTCGGCGCCACACCGGAATACCGTGTCGCCTCGGTGGTTTTGATGGCCTCGAACACATACGGTCTGGTCTCGGGCAGAACGACCAATTCATCACGGACCAACCGGCGCCCTATGACTGCATCCAGTCCTGAAACAATCGCATCCCGCTCTTCAACATTGTCGACCAGACCGGATACGACAATATCGCGCCCCGAGACCCGCGCCTCGACATTATGCTGAGATTGCGCCAGCGCGGGCAATGCGGCGGCCTCGGCTGTAATCGCAGCCTCGATATCGCGCGCATGGTCTGCGCGGCCCCATAGTCCCAACAGTACAATCCCGGCGGCAAATACTATTCCGCCCAGAAGATTACGCACGTCTCAATACCTCGCGGATTTTCATCGCCAGCCTGAGCCATAATTTTAACACGCGCGTTGGAAAAGCAACTATCAATTCGAACATTTATATGCTTGGGGCATGTAAATATGTGCCTTTCGGCTGACCCGTGTGGGTTGAATGGGTATGATCTTACCCGGGGCGTGCCGCCTGCCCTGGGACGACGAGCGGGTTCAGGGGTCTGTTTCGGCGATATCCTCGGCCCAGAGGTCAGGTTTTTCGCGAATGAATCGCTGCATGAGTGCAATGCAATCCGGGTCATCGGCAATCACCACCACGACGCCGCGTTCGCGCAGGAACGCCTCGTTGCCGCCAAAGGTGGTGTTCTCACCGATGATGAGACGGGGAATGCCGAACTGAACGATTGTCCCCGCGCACATCATGCACGGGCTGAGCGACGTGTAGAGGGTGGTGTCGCGATAGGTTTTCTGGCGGCCCGCGCGCCGCAAGGCGTCCATCTCACCATGCGCAATAGGGTCTCCGCCCTGCACGCGCTGGTTGCGGCCTTGCGCGACCAATTGATCCCCGCGCGCCAGCACGGCGCCGATGGGACACCCGCCTTCGTCAAAACCGGCCTGCGCCTCGGCAAGGGCCAGATCCAGGAACCGGCGATCGGTCTCGCTTAATACCACGCTCATGTCCGGGACCGCAGTGCGGCGACCGGTTCGGATGCGCATTGCGGCCCGCATAGGTGTGCAGGCCCTGGCATCCCGGCGGGTGATCGCCGCTTCAACCGGGCCGCGGGGGGCCAGAATACCGGTTCCATAGGGTTCCTTGGTTTGTTGCTTTGCTCGCCCGACAGTCAGCCAGCTTTCTGCGCTTTCGTAAAGGCCTGACCTTTCGCTTGTCCTGCCAAAGTGAGCGCGCGGATGCGCGCAAGTCTAGAAGCCCTTGCGGGCGGTGGTGCCAGCCGCACGGACAGTGCAAAGCGATTGTTGTGGCAGCACGATGCAGGCGTTGCAGAAAATGCCGAAGTTTTTGACCCTGACCGCGGCCAAGCGCCCGTTGACCTGACCACCTGGGGACTATACCTGTTTTTGCGACTGTGCCATGCCATGGATATGTCGTATCCCTGGATAAAGGAGGCTGCCCTTGGACGCGCTGCTACGCGAGTATCTTCCTATCCTCGTCTTTCTGGGGCTGGCCATCGCGCTTGGTCTTGCGTTGATGCTCAGCGCAGTGATCGTTGCGGTGCGCAACCCGGATCCGGAAAAAGTCAGCGCCTATGAGTGTGGATTTAATGCATTTGACGACGCCCGGATGAAGTTTGATGTGCGATTCTACCTGGTATCGATCCTGTTCATCATCTTTGACCTTGAGGTTGCGTTTCTTTTCCCCTGGGCGGCGAGTTTTCAATTTCAGGGATTGTTCGGCTTTTGGTCCATGATTGTGTTTCTGGGGGTCCTGACCGTGGGCTTTGCCTATGAATGGAAGAAAGGCGCGCTGGAATGGGAGTAACTGTGCCACAAACCGCCGGGCCAGACGCCGAGGCCGCCACCCAGGCCCTGTCGAACGAATTGCAGGACAAAGGTTTTTTACTGACATCGACCGAGGATATCATCAACTGGGCGCGAACCGGCAGTCTGCACTGGATGACATTCGGGCTGGCCTGTTGTGCGGTTGAAATGATGCACACCTCGATGCCGCGCTACGATCTTGAACGCTTTGGCACAGCGCCCCGCGCCTCGCCCCGGCAATCGGACCTTATGATTGTGGCCGGGACCCTGACCAACAAGATGGCCCCGGCGCTGCGCAAGGTCTATGACCAGATGCCCGAGCCGCGCTATGTGATCTCCATGGGCTCCTGTGCCAACGGTGGCGGGTATTATCACTACAGCTATAGCGTGGTGCGGGGCTGCGACCGCATCGTGCCGGTCGATATCTATGTTCCGGGATGTCCACCGACCGCAGAGGCGCTGCTGTATGGCATCCTGCAGCTGCAGCGAAAGATGCGCCGCACCGGCACTATTGTCAGATAAGAGGGAGCCATGTCCGAAGCCCTGACAGAGTTAGGCGAGATGATCGCACTTCGACAGGAAGATGCGATTATAGATGCCAACGTCATGCGTGGTGAGCTTGTGGCTCTGGTCGGGGCGGTGACAGTTCCAGACTTTGTCGAGTATCTCAAGACCGACGGCGCCTGCCAGTTTACAACTCTGATCGATATCACCGCCGTTGACTTCCCCGAGCGGGAACGGCGGTTCGAGGTCGTGTATCACTTCCTGTCGATGACGCAGAATCAACGGATCCGGGTGAAAGTCGCTGTGCGTGAGGACGAGATTGTGCCGTCTATCAGCCATATCCATCCCTCGGCCAATTGGTTCGAGCGTGAGGTTTTCGACATGTATGGGATCATGTTCTCAGGTCATCCGGATTTGCGCCGGTTGCTGACCGATTACGGCTTTCGCGGGCACCCGCTGCGCAAGGACTTTCCAACGACCGGATATGTCGAAGTACGCTATGACGAGGTGGAAAAGCGCGTGGTCTATGAGCCGGTCGGTCTGGTGCAGGAGTATCGCCAGTTCGATTTCATGAGCCCGTGGGAAGGTGCGGACTACATTCTGCCGGGCGACGACAAGGCGGAAGGAAGTTGATCGCGTGGCCCCGCCTCGTCTTCTGATCTGCATCGGTGCGCAGAAAGCCGGGACATCCTGGCTGTACGGATATCTCAAAGACCATCCCGATTGCCATATGCGCTCGATCAAGGAGCTGCATTACTTCAACCTTCTGGGCCGGGGCGGTCAAACCGACTTCCATCGCAGGTGGCGGGCCGCACACGACCGGCTGAGTGCCCGGGTGGCATCCCTGCCGTGGTACCGGGGCCGCGATGCGCGCCGCCGATTGCGCGACGTGGTGGAACGGCTCGCGATGGAAGAAGGGCCCGCTGGTACACATCAGAATTATCTTTCCTACCTGCAGTCCGGCCGCGGGCGCAGGCGGCTGATCGCAGACATAACCCCGGCCTATGCCACGTTGGGTCAGGATACATTTGCCGAGATGATCGCGCTTATGCCAGATGTGCGGATTCTGTACATTCTGCGGGACCCGGTCGACCGCGTGTGGTCCCAGACGCGCATGATTGTCAGGCGCGAGGGTCTGGCGGATGGGGCACAGGCGGCGCGCGCGAAGGTCAGGCGGTTCTGCCAGCGGGAGCTTGATGTGATCTGGCGCCGCTCGGAATATGCCCGTACACTTGAGGACCTCGGCGCTGCCGTGCCCGAGGATCGTCTTATGGTCCTGTTTTACGAGGATCTTTTCTCGCCCGCTTCAATCCAGGAGTTGTGCGCCTTCGCCGGGATACGGTATAAGGCACCCAAGCCCGATAATGTGGTCCACGGGGGCATTCCCCTGCCACTTCACCCCGAAGACCGCCAACGACTGGCAGCGGTCCTGCGGGATCAGTACGAAGCCTGCTCGGCACGTTTTGGCGCCGCGCTACCGGCGCGCTGGCGCACCAACATGATGGAGGTCTGATATGGACGGCTCCCGCAACGATGTCCTGACGGGCGAGCAAAAGATCCGGAATTTCAACATTAATTTCGGGCCACAGCACCCCGCCGCCCATGGCGTCCTGCGTCTGGTGTTGGAGTTGGACGGTGAGATCGTCGAACGCTGCGATCCGCACATCGGGCTGCTTCATCGGGGTACCGAAAAGTTGATGGAGAGCCGGACCTACCTCCAGAATCTGCCGTATTTCGACCGGCTCGACTATGTCAGCCCGATGAACCAGGAGCACGCCTGGTGCCTGGCGATCGAAAAGCTGACACGGACCGAGGTGCCGCGCCGCGCCCAGTTGATCCGGGTGCTGTTTTGCGAGATCGGGCGCATTCTGAACCATCTGCTCAACGTGACCACTCAGGCAATGGACGTGGGCGCCTTGACCCCGCCGCTGTGGGGGTTCGAGGAGCGGGAGAAGCTTATGGTGTTCTACGAGCGGGCCTGCGGGGCGCGGCTGCACGCGGCCTATTTCAGACCTGGCGGTGTCCATCAGGACCTGCCACCGGACTTGCTGGAGGATATTGCGACGTGGTGTGACGCGTTCCCGGCGGCCTTGGACGATATCGACGGTCTGTTGACCGAGAACCGGATATTCAAACAGCGCAACGTCGATATTGGTATTGTCAGCCAGCAAGAGTGTCTGGACTGGGGGTTTTCGGGTGTGATGGTGCGTGGATCGGGTATGGCCTGGGATCTGCGGCGGGCACAGTCGTATGAATGCTATGATGAGTTCGACTTCCAGATCCCCGTGGGCAAGAACGGTGACTGCTATGATCGGTACCTGTGCCGTATGTGGGAGATGCGGGAGAGCGTTAAGATCATGAAGCAGGCTCTTGAAAAAATGACAGAAACACA
>JBCCYF010000052.1:0-28416 GCA_039190275.1 Pseudomonadota bacterium
CCGTCAATCTCGTCATACGCCTTGAAATCCCCAAACTGCTTGGTAATCGCAGCCGTCAGCGTCGTCTTGCCGTGATCAACGTGACCTATCGTTCCGATGTTCACATGCGGCTTGTTACGCTCAAACTTTTCCTTTGCCATGGTGGCCTCCTGTTCTCATTCCCGGCACCGAAGGCCGTCGTTACGTTGTGATCCCCGCCCGGTGTCAGGCTTCAACCTGGAAGAACATGCCGAAGACACGCTCATCTTCGGCAAACATCTCATTTGCAAGCGAAATTGCTTCGGCGCTCACTCCGTTCAATTTTCCGCTGGACCCCGTCCGGTTCCGGTGCGGTAGCGTCGCGGCGGTCCCGGTCACGCGAATTACATGGTCTGAAATCCTGTCCGACTCGGAGATATCCGCGACCAGATCAAAGTAATGCGGATCGTTCCCCAGAAAATGACTCAGCGTTTCCGTGTGGTCCCGGATGAGCGTCGATACCATCCGATATCGCGCCAGATGTCGCACGAACTCCTCGAAGGTCGGTTCCGGGTTCAGGCCCGCCATCGTCTCGGGGTTCCGTTCCGCCGCCTTTTTCAGTGCGCCGTGGTTCAGCACCTTGTCCTGATAGCAGGAAAAAATCCGGTCGATCGGTTTGCGTACGAGCGCCATCTTGAAGTGCTTGGCGATCTTGGCATGGGGCAGTTTCTCGAACGGGACCGATTGGAAAAACCGATGGACGGTAATCAGCTTATCGTCCTTGTCTCTGAAATTCTGGAACCGGAACCCGTTGATCGTCTCGAAGAAGAAGTGCTTCATGGACGAGCACGCGCACTTCGGAACCGACACATATGTGAGGTTATCGTTCCAAAGATACGCTGTCATCAAACCTGCTCCTACGATCAAAGACTCAGGCGAACTTCGCCTGAATCTCGTCCGAGATGTTCTGCGGTACCGGCTCGTAGTGGTCGAACTGCATTGTGAAGTTCGCACGCCCCGAGCTCATGGACCGCAAGGTGTTGATATAGCCGAACATATTGGCCAACGGCACGAACGCATCGATGGCGATTGCGTTACCGCGTGTGTCCTGCCCCTGTACCTGACCGCGCCGCGACGTAAGGTCGCCGATGATCCCGCCGGTGTATTCTTCCGGGGTTATGACCTCCACCTTCATGATCGGTTCGAGCAGTTTTGCACCGGCCCTGCGCATCCCTTCGCGCATGCACATCCTTGCTGCGATCTCAAACGCGAGCACCGAGCTGTCTACATCGTGGAATTTACCATCGATCAGGGCCACCTTGAAATCAATCACAGGGAAGCCGGCCAGCGGACCACTGTCCATAACCGATTGGATGCCCTTCTCCACGCCGGGAATATACTCTTTGGGCACCGCACCGCCGACGATGCGAGACTCAAACGAGTACCCCTCACCCGGCTCGGTCGGTGTGATGATCAGCTTTACCTCTCCAAACTGCCCGGACCCGCCTGACTGCTTCTTATGGGTATATGTGTGCTCCACCTCGTGACCGATAGTTTCACGATACGCCACCTGAGGCTGGCCGATGTTCGCCTCGACCTTGAACTCACGTTTCAGACGATCAACCAGAATGTCGAGATGAAGTTCGCCCATGCCCTTCATGATGGTCTGACCGCTTTCGAGGTCGGTCTCGACCCGGAACGAGGGGTCTTCGGCCGCAAGCCGCTGCAGCCCCTGAGACATCTTCTCCTGATCGGCTTTGGTCTTGGGCTCCACGGCAATTTCAATCACCGGATCCGGAAAGGTCATGGTTTCCAGAACAACCGGGTTCTGCGGATCGCACAATGTATCCCCGGTGGTGGTGTCCTTGAGGCCGGCAAGCGCAATGATGTCACCGGCGAACGCCTCGGTGATCTCGTCCTGCTTGTTCGAGTGCATCATGACCATGCGGCCGATACGCTCTTTCTTGTTCTTGGTTGAGTTGAGCAGGTTGTCGCCCTTGCTCATCGTTCCAGAATAGATCCGCGTAAATGTGAGCGTGCCCATGAAAGGATCGTTCATGATCTTGAAGGCAAGGCCCGAGAACGGCATGCCGTCGTCTGCGCGGCGCGCGACGTCACGTGTTTCCGTCTCGTCGCCCGGTTTGAAGCCCATGTAGTCAACAACATCAAGCGGCGTCGGCAAGTAATCGATCACGGCGTTCAATAGCGGCTGGACGCCTTTGTTCTTGAATGCGGATCCCGCCAGGATCGGCACAAATTTCATCTCAAGCGTACCCGTGCGGATCAGCTTGCGCAGCGTGTCCACATCGGGCTCGGTCCCCTCAAGGTAAGCTTCCATCGCCTCATCGTCCATTTCGACGGCGATTTCGATGAGCTCACCGCGCATCTCTTCGGCCTTGTCCTTCAGGTCGGCGCGGATCTCCTGCCGGGTCCAGGTCGCGCCCAGATCCTCACCCTTCCAGGTCCACTCTTCCATGGTGACCAGATCAATGATCCCCTCAAGCTGATCCTCGGCCCCGATGGGCATCTGGATCGGTGCCGGTGTTGCACCGGTACGGTCCTTGATCATCTTGACGCAGTTCCAGAAATCCGCACCGATCTTGTCCATCTTGTTGACAAACACAATCCGCGGCACCTTGTAGCGGTCGGCCTGGCGCCATACCGTTTCGGTTTGCGGTTCCACACCGGCATTGGCGTCCAGTACCGCAACCGCACCATCCAGAACCGCCAGGCTGCGCTCCACTTCAATCGTGAAATCCACGTGGCCCGGTGTGTCGATGATATTGAACCGGTGCTTTTCGGTCTGTGCCTCCTGGCCGTCTTCGGTCCGCTCCCAGAAGGTGGTCGTGGCCGCGCTGGTAATGGTGATCCCGCGCTCCTGCTCCTGTTCCATCCAATCCATGGTCGCAGCACCGTCGTGCACTTCGCCGATCTTGTGCGATTTGCCCGTGTAGTACAGGATGCGCTCGGTGCAAGTTGTCTTACCTGCATCGATATGCGCCATAATGCCGAAGTTACGGTAGCGCTCTAGCGGATATTCGCGTGCCATGGGTAGGGTCCTTAGATCCTGGGGGTTACCATCGATAATGGCTAAACGCTTTGTTCGCGTCGGCCATCTTGTGGGTATCTTCGCGCTTCTTGACGGCCGAGCCGCGGGATTGCACGGCGTCGACCAGTTCGCCGGCCAACCGCTCTTCCATCGTGTTCTCGTTGCGCGAGCGTGACGCGTTGATCAGCCAGCGGATTGCCAGAGCCTCGCGGCGCTCGGGGCGCACTTCGACAGGCACCTGGTAGGTCGCCCCGCCAACGCGGCGCGAGCGCACTTCAACCGCTGGCTTTATGTTCTCCAGCGCTTCGTGGAAAACCTCGATAGGTTCTTTCTTAAGACGATCCTCGACCCGCGTAAGAGCACCATAGACAATGCTCTCCGCGACGGACTTCTTGCCGTCATACATCAGGTTGTTCATGAACTTGGTCAGCACGGTATCGCCATATTTGGCGTCGGGCAGAACTTCGCGTTTCTCGGCGCGGTGACGTCGTGACATCTTGGCCTCTCCTTACTTGGGGCGCTTGGCGCCGTACTTCGAGCGGCGCTGCTTGCGGTCCTTGACGCCCTGGGTATCCAGCACACCACGCAGGATGTGATAGCGTACACCGGGAAGGTCTTTGACACGCCCGCCCCGGATCAGAACCACCGAGTGCTCCT
Source organism: Pseudomonadota bacterium (assembly GCA_039190275.1). Taxonomy (GTDB): domain Bacteria; phylum Pseudomonadota; class Alphaproteobacteria; order Rhodobacterales; family Rhodobacteraceae; genus Halovulum. Next base: position 3,665 of record JBCCYF010000052.1, read on the forward strand.
GCAGGTTGTGGCTCTCACCGGGAATATAGCTGATCACTTCGTAGCCATTGGTCAGGCGCACTTTCGCAACCTTCCGCATGGCCGAGTTTGGTTTCTTTGGCGTCGTTGTATAAACGCGCGTGCAGACCCCGCGTTTTTGCGGGCAGCCTTCCAAGTGCATTGACTTGGAGCGTTTCACTTTTGGCTGCCGCGGCTTGCGGATCAGCTGTTGGATCGTTGGCATGCGGACCGTACCCCGTTCACTACCGTTTCATTTCATCTCGCGCTCATGCTGCGCGTGTCGTATGCGCGTCCCTGCGCCGTCACAGGAAAGCAAAAATCGCCCCGAGCGGGTTCCCGACCTGGGCCCGTCGCGGCTATGTATCCAGAGGACCGGGTAAAAAACCGGGTCGTGATCGCCAAGTGATGGCTATTTCTGGAGCGGCGACCGAGCCCCTCCTGAGCGCGCGGAACCTAGGCCCACGCGGCGCAACTGTCAACAGCCGATCACCGCCTTTTTGCCGACCCGGTGGTTTTAACGGATGATGGTTCGGCCAATGGGGACAATTCTTTGATTATCCTGTCAATTTCCGGTGGGCGAAGGGAGGTCGGGCCCGCGACGGGCATCCCGCATACGCCCAAGGTGCGCGGGACATCTGAGCCAAATGCAGCCACCACGGGCGAACCGCAACGAACGGAGCACCTGTGGACCGCCCAAGCTAAAACGGGCCCGGGACTATGGTTTTGTGTTTTATGCGCGTTGGACAAGGCGCATTGGCGGTTGCGCATACCGAGTGACACCGGCAGGAACGCCACCCCATGCGCGGCGTTACCACGGTATCCGGTCTACGCTCCCTTGGCCAGGTTCTTGGAATGCTGAGCATGCAAGTCCCGAACGACCTGCGGCACGTCAGCCGCCGGAACCGCCTTAGAGTAAAACCACCCTTGGATCAGATCCACACCGAGCTTTTTCAACAGCAGCCGTTGAGCATCGGTCTCAACACCTTCGGCGACGACGATGTAGCCCAGTTCATGGGCCAATGGCACGAGGTGACGGACAATAGCGCAATCGGGCGCGTTTTCAGTGATCTCGGAAATAAAAGACTTGTCGATTTTTATTTCGGTCGCGGGGATCTCCTTTAACAGCGTGATCGACGAATGGCCGGTACCGAAGTCGTCGAGGGCCAGAAGGGCACCGGTGTCGCGCAGTGCATCCAATTGCGGCATCAGCTCGTGCCGGTTCACGTCCGAGATTGCCCGTTCCGTGACCTCAAGCGTGATTTGCTCGGCCGGTACGCCAGTTGCGTTTATCTTGTGCTGAAAATACCCGGGAAAGTCCGGCTGCCGCAGATCCGCCTCGGAAATGTTCAGACCAACAGTGAAATACGGTAGGTCCTCCGCGTGCCAGGATTTGATGTCCTTGAGGATCTGATCAAGCATGCACTGTGTTATCTGCGGAAGGATCACCGGGTCCTCAAGCGCTGCCGCGAACTCAGAAGGAGGCAGCGCGCCCCGCGTCGGATGGTTCCAGCGGAGCAGCGCTTCTAGCCCCTCGACCTCGCCCGTCTCCGCATCGACCAACGGTTGATAATGTGGCACCAGTTCACCGTTTTCGAGGGCAAGGCGGGCCGCATCGATCTCTTCCAGCCGTCGTCGGAAGGTCTGACTCATCTCAGGCACATAGGCGGTCGCATATTCATAGCGGTCGCCCTGGTTGGCCTGGAGCGCCAGGTTCGCCGCCTGGGTCACAGCACCGCAGTCCCCGCCATCGCGGGGGAACAATGCAAATCCAGCGGACACACGTACGTCGATTAGCTTTTTCTCTTCGCGTATCAGAAGGTCGAAGCCGGATGTGCGCACGGCTTCAAAAGCCTGATCCGCGGGCAGTATCTCGACTACGGCGAATTCATCGCCGCCAAGGCGCGCGACCACAGCCTCAAAACCAAACGCGGTCTGTAGCTGGTGCGCAAAGGCGCAGAGCACTGAGTCACCGGTACGATAGCTGTGAAAATCATTGATTTCGGTGAAGTTGTCCAAGTCGAACAACAGGATACGGGCCTGCCGCCCCTGCGCCTCGGCCTTGGCCAACAACAGCGGCGCGGCCCGCTCATATCCACCGCGATTGTACACGCCGGTGAGCCCGTCAAATTCCGCCAGATATTCGGCGCGTTCCGACGCTTGGTGTCGTTTGCCATCGATATGCCGACTTCGGTAATACAGGGCGATAATCAACGCCCAGATCACCAAGGTCACCGCGAACGAGGTTGGACGTGAAATCCCCAATAGACTTGCGTGCTTTTCGCGCAAATCTATCAGCAGGCGCAGCAGTACTTCCTCTCCGCTGGCAAGAACAAGCGGAAAATAGGCACTCCCAAACACCTCTGGTTGATGCGCAATCGGCGTCAACGTCACAGCGTAATAGGGTTGTTTGCCCTGTAAAACTGAGTTGGCCCGGACACGTTCGACAACCAGCTGCTCTTCGCTTCTGTCGGAGCTGATATGGTTCCCGGCACCCGAAAATGAATGATTCACGACAGCGACATCGCGATGCACCAAGTCAAGTTCGTGACGGTGTCCGCCGTTCTCCAGCCATTGGAAGGATCCGATCACAAGTGTGCAGTAGCATTCTGCATTCACAACATCGACCTGATAGACCGAGCCCGAGTGCAAGACCGCATCGAGCACCCGCATGACGCGCTGACGCTGGGCAAGCAAGTCGACCGAACTGGCTGAATGATCGGCACGCTCGATCAGTGTGTTCAGGTCGTCCTCGGCGTTGATTTGCGTGGCAAGGAACTCCGCCCAACCCTTGGTACCGCCGCGGACATCGTTCACCAGCGAATGGTGCACAAACCACTTCTCGGCCGAATACATGAGAACAGGGACAAAACAACAGAGAAGCACGATCGACAGACGTGCAAGCAATAACGACGGCGGCAAAGGCGAAAGACGGCGGCTCAAACTATATTAGTCCCAAAGTTGAACGCGAAATATGCGTATCCGCTCTGGATATAGCGAAAGCGTAAACAAAACGTCCCAGCCCACGCGAAGGGTGCCGCCGATACGTCGCAGTCACTAAAGGGTGCATGGTACGACCACACTTCAGGCGCTAGGATACCCCCGGTAATCAGCCGGAGGCCTCGAAATGAAAAGAATGCTTGTCTCAATCCTGATGGTGCTCTGGGCGCAAATCGGCGTGGCGCAAGACGACACGGTGTCTGAGCCACCCATGACCATTCTACGAATGGCGCAGATCATTCAGGCCATCGATCCCGAAGCTGCGGCACAGGGCAATAACTTTCAACTGACGATCAACGATGTGCCTGTCATGATTATCACCGACCCCCTTGCGGACCGGATGCGGGCCATGGTTCCGATCCGTTCGGCTGCGGGCATGACACCCGAGGAGATGGCCCGCGTGATGCAGGCGAATTTCGATACCGCACTGGATGCCCGATATGCCGTGGCGCAGGGGCGGCTTTGGGCTGTGTTTATTCATCCGCTTTCGCCCCTGGAACGGGATCAGTTCATTTCAGGGCTTGGCCAGTCGGTTAATCTGGCTCTTACCTATGGCTCACTCTACACCGGCGGTGCGCTGAGCTTTGGCGGCGGCGACAGCGTTCCCTTGCAGCGGCAATTGATCGACGATCTTTTGAAGAAGGGCGAGGATATCTAGTGGACCGCCGTGGGGCTGTATTACGCTCCGGAGCGGATACAGCGGGTGTGTGGTGGGCGTATCAGTCCCCCGCCAACGCGGCGCCCAGACGATGATCTCTCCGTGACCTGTCACGCGATACAGTCATATATGCCCGAGCATCGGCACCCGTCTCGACGCAGACATGCCGGGGCGGAGCGCCACCGCTTTCCGACAAAGACATGTGGAGCGACCTCGCCCCGGATCCGGCGTTTCCAGATTGTTGCCCTGGGCGCCGCGCCCGCATAGCACTGCCACTGCGCTGGTTGCGGGCCGATGCTGGACGTCGCATCACCGTCCATACAATTGCCAAGATGTAGTGCTCCACGTCATTCAACAAACGGGGCAGCTGCTATGACAGACCAGATACCGCTCAGCCAGACTGAATCCTTTCGCCCCGGGTATAAAAGTTTGTCCAAGGATCTTGAGCGGCTCAGAGTGCTGGTCTCGGATCTCTATCACGACGACCGGCTCTTTCAGAAAATGAGCCAGGCGCTCTACGCCGGTGACAAGGCGGCGCAGCAGATCAGAGACGCCTACTTCGCGCGCGGGCTATATGCCGAGATCGAGCACCACCACATACATGTCGCGCATGGTTGGATGCAGGGCGACATGCCCGACACATTCGACCGGCTGATTGCAGCAGGCAAAGGTCAGCGCGTCATACGGATCTGCCGCAATTGTCTGGCGCTGAAGAAGCAAAACTACTGGTTCCTGATCGACGAACGGAAACGTGGTTTCAAGGTGTCCAGCCTGTGGGCGGAAAGCCGCATGGAACAGAAGAACGAGCATCAGGGGATGATCCGAGAAATCCCCGAGTTCAAATCCCAGCTTCTTAGGATGATGGATGAGGTTCTTTTGGTATTTGACCGGGCCGACGCCACCTCGGCGCAATACGCGCGACTTGCTGCGGAGCGGGCAGACGTCGAAGCGGAAGAACGGCGACCTCCGCTCGCAAAACCCCACCCACGCAAGATGGACATGGATGTTTTCTGGGAGGTCGTGGGCCGCGTGGGAGAAGACGGGATGGCTGCACATATTGACCAGATCCCCGAGACCCTTGCACAGTTCAGCGCGACGGCAATCAAGGCGTTCGACAGTTTGTTGCAAGAATTGGACACCCGCGCCTACCGCCGCGATGTCTGGGACCTGGCCTATCACCTGAACGGCGGATGCTCGGATGACGATTTCGACGCCTTCAGATGCTGGCTTATCCTGCAGGGGCGCGAGGTATTCGAGGGTACGCTCGCTGATCCGGCGGCGACCAAAGTTTCACTCTCGATCGGTGATCTTGGAGCCAGCGATGCTCTTCGGGACGCGGCGCTGCTTGCCTACGAAATGCGCACGGGAAAGCCAATGAAGCGCAAGGTTATCCCACGGCCCAACATGGCGAACACGATCGGTCCGTGAACTATAGCTATTCGCCGCGGGCAGGAACCATCTGATCTCTTCAAGCGCATTGAAACCTTAGATGTCAGGCCACGTAGGGAAACCCCGCGTCCAGGCGTATGTTTTAGCCTGGGGTGACTGGCGCCAGGCCGGTCTGGATGTCTGGTCTTCCGGAACAAAGCGATGGGTTGCTTCAGCCACCCAGAATACAAGGAACCGGTGCAGCCTGTCAGAGCGGGCGTGGGAGCGCCTGGTCCTTGTGGGGGAGGTGCTGGCACGGCGCAAGAAAACGGCCCGGCAGATTGCTCCACCGGGCCGTTTGACGGGATTGGCCGCACCGCCTATTCGGCGGCGGGTGTCGTGTCGAAGATGTCAGCGGCTGTTTCCACAGGTTCGGCAGGCGCTTCCAGGGCGGCCGAGATGGCCTCCTCCGCCTGGCGCTCGGCGATGATCGCCGCGTCGCGGCTGGTGGCCACGCGTTTGATCTCATGCGTCGCACGCCCGGTTCCAGCCGGGATCAGACGACCGACGATGACATTCTCCTTCAGGCCGATCAACCGGTCCCGCTTGCCCTGCGTCGCCGCCTCGGTCAGGACCCGTGTGGTTTCCTGGAATGACGCGGCCGAGATGAACGAGCGGGTCTGCAGCGACGCCTTGGTGATGCCCAGAAGGATCGGCGCACCCTTGGCCGGTTCGCGACCCTCGGCGACGGCCTTGGCGTTGGCCTCGTCGAACTCAAGCTTGTCGACTTGTTCACCTTTCAGAAGGATGGTGCCGCCGCTGTCGGAAACCTCCCACTTCTGGAGCATCTGACGAACGATCACTTCGATGTGCTTGTCGTTGATCTTCACACCCTGCAGGCGATAGACATCCTGCACCTCGTCGATCAGGTAGTCGGCCAGCGCTTCCACACCCATGATCTGCAGAATGTCATGCGGGGCGGGGTTGCCGTCCATAATGTATTCACCCTTGTGGATGAAATCCCCTTCCTGAACCGGGATGTGCTTGCCTTTGGGCACCATGTACTCGACAGGATCCGCACCCTCCTCGACCGGGATGATCGAGATGCGGCGCTTGTTCTTGTAATCCTTCCCAAAGTGCACGTGTCCGTCGATCTCGGCGATGATCGCGTGATCCTTGGGACGGCGTGCCTCGAACAGTTCCGCCACACGGGGCAGACCCCCGGTGATGTCCTTGGTCTTGGCACCCTCCCGCGGAATACGCGCCAGTACATCGCCCGCCTTTACCTCCTGCCCGTCCTCAACGGACAGGATGGCATCGACGGACATGCCGTGGACCTCGGGGTTACCATTGGCCAGCCGCACAGGCTCACCCGTGGCCGGGTCCATCACAATGATCTCGGGCTTGAGCTCATTGCCCTTGGGTGCTGCCCGCCAGTCGGTCACGATCTTCTGACTGATACCTGTGGCATCATCGGTTTCATCCCGCACCGAGATACCGCTGGTAAGATCCACAAATTTAGCGACCCCGGGCTTCTCTGCGATAATCGGAAGCGTGTAGGGATCCCATTCGTAGAGCTTGTCACCACGGGCCACTTTCGCGCCAAGCTTGACGTGTATCTTAGACCCGTAGCCCATCTTGTGGCTGGCCAATTCGACCTCATTGTCGTCGATGATGGCGATCTCCATGTTCCGCGCCATGGCAATTTGTTCGCCTTCGGCGTTGACCAGGATATTCTCACCCTTGAAGACCACCTTGCCGGTGTGGCTGGCCTCCTGGAACGATTGTGACCCACCTTGCGCGATCCCGCCAATGTGGAAGGTACGCATGGTCAACTGCGTTCCAGGTTCACCGATGGATTGTGCCGCGATGATGCCAACAGCCTCACCGGGGTTCACCCGGGTTCCACGGGCCAGATCGCGGCCGTAGCACTGCGCGCAGATACCATCTTCGGCCTCGCAGGTCAGCGGGCTGCGGATCTGGATCGATTGGACGCCAGCTTCGTCAATAAGGTCCGACGCGCGTTCGTCCAGCAAATCACCACGCTTTGCCAGAACCTCTCCACCGCCGGGACGCAGCACGTCCTCGGCCACGACGCGGCCCAGGATACGCTCCGACAGGCTCGACACAACTTCCCCGTCGTTGACCGCCGCCTTGGCGGTGATCGAACGATCGGTTCCGCAGTCATCAATTTTGACGATGCAGTCCTGCGCGACGTCCACAAGACGCCGGGTCAGGTAGCCCGAGTTCGCCGTCTTCAACGCCGTATCCGCAAGGCCCTTGCGGGCGCCATGGGTCGAATTGAAGTATTCAAGGACGGTCAGACCCTCCTTGAAGTTCGAGATGATCGGAGTTTCGATGATCTCGCCGTTCGGCTTGGCCATCAGACCGCGCATACCGCCCAGCTGTTTCATCTGCGCAGGAGACCCCCGCGCGCCCGAATGCGCCATCATGTAAACGCTGTTCGGCTCCATCTCGGCGCCGGCATCATCGGTGCGCATGGACGATATCTCGCCCATCATCGCATCGGCCACCTTGTCCGAGGCCTGACTCCAGGCGTCCACAACCTTGTTGTACTTTTCCCCCTGCGTGATCAGGCCGTCCATGTACTGCTGCTCGAACTCTTTCACCTGATCGCGGGTGGAGTTCACCATGTCCCACTTGGTTTCGGGGATCAGCATATCGTCCTTGCCGAACGAGATACCCGCCCGGAATGCCTCGCGGAACCCAAGGGTCATGATCTGGTCGCAGAAAATGACGGACTCTTTCTGACCGCAGTACCGGTAGACCGTGTCGATGACTTCGCCGACCTCCTTCTTGCGCAGAAGGCGGTTCACGATGTCATAGGGCGCCTTATGGTTCTTCGGCAGCAATGCGCCAAGGCGCAGGCGTCCGGGCGTCGTCTCGAAACGCTCCCAGACCGAATTGCCCTCTTCATCGATCTGCTCGATCCGCGCATTGATCTTGGCGTGCAGATGGACGACGCCAGCATTCACCGCATGCTCGACTTCCTCAAGCGAGGCAAAGGTCATGCCCTCGCCCGTCATACCCTCGCGCATGAGCGAGATGTAATAGAGACCCAAGATCATATCCTGCGAGGGAACGATAATCGGCTTGCCGTTCGCCGGGCTCAGGACGTTGTTGGTCGACATCATAAGCACGCGTGCTTCCAGCTGTGCCTCAAGGCTCAAGGGAACATGCACCGCCATCTGGTCACCGTCGAAGTCCGCGTTGAAGGCCGAGCAGACCAGCGGGTGCAGCTGGATCGCTTTACCCTCGATCAACACAGGTTCAAACGCCTGAATGCCCAGCCGGTGCAACGTCGGCGCACGGTTCAGCATAACGGGGTGTTCGCGGATCACCTCATCGAGAATATCCCAGACCTCGGGCCGTTCTTTCTCGACCAGCTTCTTGGCCTGTTTCACGGTACTCGACAGGCCCTGCGCATCCAGTTTTGAGTAGATGAAGGGCTTGAACAGCTCCAGCGCCATCTTCTTGGGCAGCCCACACTGGTGTAGCTTCAGCTCCGGTCCGGTCACGATGACCGACCGGCCCGAGAAGTCGACCCGCTTACCCAACAGGTTCTGCCGGAACCGCCCCTGCTTACCCTTGAGCATATCAGACAGAGACTTCAGCGGACGCTTGTTGGCCCCGGTGATCACCCTGCCCCGACGGCCGTTGTCAAACAGCGCATCGACAGATTCCTGCAACATCCGCTTTTCGTTGCGAATGATGATATCGGGCGCGCGCAACTCGATCAGCCGCTTCAGGCGGTTGTTCCGGTTGATCACCCGGCGATACAAATCATTCAGATCGCTGGTCGCAAAGCGGCCCCCGTCCAGCGGCACCAGCGGTCGCAACTCTGGGGGGATCACCGGCACCACGGTCAGCACCATCCACTCAGGACGGTTACCGCTCTCGCGGAAATTCTCGACCAGCTTCAACCGCTTGATGATCTTCTTGGGCTTCAGCTCACCGGTGGCCTCGGCCAGATCGGCACGCAGTTGCTCGGCCTCGGCATCCAGATCGATGGCGGCCAGCATCTCGCGGATCGCCTCGGCGCCGATGCCCGCACGGAAGGCGTCCGCGCCATACGCATCCTCGGCATCCAGGAACTCTTCCTCGGTCATCAACTGTCCGTAGGTCAGATCCGTCAGGCCAGGCTCGATGACGACATAGTTCTCGAAATAAAGGATCCGCTCCAGATCGCGCAGCGTCATATCCAACATCAGACCGATGCGCGACGGCAGGGACTTCAAGAACCAGATATGCGCGACGGGTGCTGCCAATTCGATATGCCCCATCCGCTCACGGCGGACCTTCTGCAGCGTGACCTCGACACCGCATTTCTCACAGGTGACCCCGCGATACTTCATGCGCTTGTACTTGCCGCACAGGCACTCGTAATCCTTGATCGGTCCAAAGATCCGGGCGCAGAAAAGTCCGTCGCGCTCGGGCTTGAAGGTCCGGTAGTTGATCGTCTCGGGCTTCTTGATCTCACCGAACGACCACGACAGGATACGCTCGGGGCTGGCGAGCGAGATTTTGATTTCGTCAAACGTCCGCAGCGGCTGGACCGGGTTGAACGGGTTCATCACTTCTTGGTTCATCTTGCGTACCTCGAAAATTTCGTAGGATGGGCAGTCCGCCCATCGATTGCGGAACGGGTGGGCACAGGGCCCACCCTACGCATCACTCCGTTTCCTCATCCAACAGCTCGACATTCAGACCTAGTGAGCGGATCTCTTTAACAAGCACGTTAAAGCTCTCCGGAACGCCAGCCTCGAAATTGTCTTCGCCCTTGACAATGCTCTCATAGACCTTGGTCCGGCCCGCAACATCGTCCGACTTCACCGTCAGCATCTCCTGCAGGGTGTAGGCGGCGCCATAGGCCTCCAGCGCCCAGACCTCCATCTCCCCGAAGCGCTGACCACCGAATTGCGCCTTACCACCCAGCGGCTGCTGGGTCACCAGGCTGTACGGACCGGTCGAACGCGCATGGATCTTGTCGTCCACCAGGTGGTGCAGCTTGAGGATATACTTGATGCCCACGGTCACCGGACGCGCAAATTGCTCGCCCGTTCGGCCATCATACACTACAGACTGCCCGCTTTCGTCGAAACCGGCACGGCTGAGCGCATCGTTCACATCCGCCTCCTTTGCACCGTCAAACACCGGGGTCGCGATCGGAACACCGGCGGTCACGTTGCCGGCAGCCTCGACAAACTGATCTTCAGACATCTCCGACAGCGCTTGTCCGTAGACTTTATCACCATAGGCAACCCGCATCGCCTCGCGCACAGGCGTCAAATCACCCTCGCGCCGATAGGCCTGCAGGGCCTGGTCGATGTTGACCCCTAGGCCGCGCGCGGCCCAGCCCATATGGGTTTCGAGGATCTGTCCGACATTCATCCGGCTGGGCACGCCCAGAGGGTTCAACACAACGTCGACCGGTGTGCCATCCTCCATAAAGGGCATATCCTCTTCCGGCACCACCTTCGAGATCACGCCCTTGTTGCCGTGCCGGCCCGCCATCTTGTCACCCGGCTGAAGCTTACGCTTCACAGCAATGAAGACCTTGACCATCTTCATAACGCCCGGCGGCAAATCATCGCCACGCCGGACCTTGTCGACCTTGTCTTCGAAACGGCGGTCCAGGGCACGTTTCTGGATCTCGAACTGGGCGTTCAACGCTTCGACCTCGGCGGCCTCCTTCTCCTCACCCAGTGCAAGTTGCCACCATTGGCCTCTCGACAGGCCCTCAAGCAGCGGGTCGTCGATCATCGATCCGCTCGACACCCCTTTGGGACCTTTGACGGCCTTCTTGCCCAGAATAAGAGACTTGAGGCGGGCGTAAATGTTGCGCTCAAGGATAGCCAGCTCGTCGTCCCGGTCGCGGGCCAGTCGCTCAACTTCCTCGCGTTCAATCTGGAGCGCACGCTCGTCCTTGTCCACACCGTGGCGGTTGAAGACCCGTACTTCTACGACGGTCCCGTAGTCACCCGGCGGCAACCGTAGCGAGGTGTCGCGGACATCGGACGCCTTTTCGCCAAAGATCGCCCGGAGAAGCTTCTCCTCCGGGGTCATCGGGCTTTCGCCCTTCGGAGTGATCTTGCCGACCAGGATATCCGCAGGCCCGACCTCAGCCCCGATGTATACGATCCCCGCTTCATCCAGGTTTCGCAGGGCTTCCTCGCCGACATTGGGAATGTCGCGAGTGATCTCTTCGGGGCCAAGCTTGGTGTCCCGCGCCGCAACCTCGAACTCCTCAATGTGGATCGAGGTGAAGACGTCATCCTTCACGATCCGTTCGGAGATCAGGATTGAGTCCTCGTAGTTGTACCCGTTCCACGGCATGAAGGCGACCAGCACATTCTTACCCAGGGCCAGCTCGCCCAGATCGGTGGACGGTCCATCGGCAATGAATTCCCCGGCCGAGACGCGGTCACCCACTTTTACCAGCGGACGCTGGTTGATGCAGGTGTTCTGGTTCGACCGCTGGAATTTCCGCAAACGGTAAATGTCGACACCCGGGTCGCCCGGCGGCAGTTCACCGGTTGCACGTACAACGATACGCATTGCGTCGACCTGATCGACAATCCCGGCGCGGGTTGCGTTGATCGCGGCACCTGAATCGCGGGCCACGATTTCTTCTATTCCGGTCCCCACAAAGGGCGCCTCGGCCTTGACCAGAGGCACGGCCTGACGCTGCATGTTCGAGCCCATGAGGGCACGGTTTGCGTCGTCATTCTCAAGGAACGGGATCAGAGAAGCCGCAACCGACACCAACTGTTTGGGCGAGACGTCGATCAGATCCACATTCTCGGTCGGGTTAAGCATGTACTCACCCGATTTCCGGGTGCTGACGAGTTCGTTCTTGAAGCGCCCGTTGTCGTCCAGTTGCGCGTTCGCCTGGGCAACCGTGTGCCGCATTTCCTCGGTAGCGGACATATAGACAACATCGTCAGTCACCTGCCCGTCCTCAACCCGTCTATACGGTGTCTCGATAAAGCCGTACTTGTTGACCCGCGCGAAGCTGGCAAGCGAGTTGATCAGCCCGATATTCGGCCCTTCAGGTGTTTCGATCGGACACATGCGACCGTAGTGCGTCGGATGTACGTCACGCACCTCAAAACCTGCACGCTCACGCGTCAGACCACCGGGTCCAAGCGCCGACAAGCGGCGTTTGTGCGTCACTTCGGACAGCGGGTTGGTCTGGTCCATGAACTGGCTCAGCTGGCTTGAACCAAAAAATTCGCGCACTGCCGCTGCGGCAGGTTTCGCGTTGATCAGATCCTGCGGCATGACCGTATCGATCTCGACCGAGCTCATCCGTTCCTTGATGGCCCGCTCCATACGCAGCAGCCCAACGCGGTACTGGTTCTCCATAAGCTCCCCGACCGAGCGGACACGCCGGTTGCCCAGGTGGTCGATATCATCCACCTCGCCACGACCATCGCGCAGGTCGACCAGTGCCTTGATCACCGAGATGATGTCTTCGTTGCGCAGGGTGCGCACCGTATCCTCGGCATCAAGCGCCAGGCGCATATTCATCTTGACCCGGCCGACGGCAGACAAGTCGTAACGCTCGCTGTCAAAGAACAGCTGGTCGAACAGGGCCGAGGCCGCCTCGACGGTCGGGGGCTCGCCAGGGCGCATGACACGGTAGATATCCATCAGCGCGGTATCGCGGTTCAGGTTCTTGTCGATCGCCATCGTGTTGCGGATGTAGGCCCCGACATTGATGTTATCGATGTCCAGAACCGGGATCTCGGTGACCCCCTGATCCAACAGCTCCTTAAGCGTGCCGCCCGTGACCTCGCCGTCCTTATCCGTTTCCCATGTCAGCTCATCGCCGGCCTCGACCCAGATCTGGCCGGTTTCCTCGTTGATGATGTCCTGCGCAACGAAACGTCCGATCAACGCTTCGAACGGGACCAGAATATCGGGCACATTGCCGCTGTCCAGAATCTGCTTGACGGTGCGAGGCGTGACTTTCTTACCGGCAGCTGCGATCACTTCGCCGGATTTGGCGTCGACAATGTCATGCTGCGGTTTGGTGCCGCGAATGCGCTCAGGGAAGAACGTTGTAACCCAACCCTTTTTGTTCTTCTTGAACGGGACCGTGTCGTAATACGCGTCCATGATGCCTTCCTGGTCGAGACCAAGGGCATACAGCAGCGTCGTCACCGGCAGCTTCCGGCGCCGGTCAATGCGGGCGTGCACAATATCCTTGGCGTCGAACTCGAAATCCAGCCAGGATCCCCGATAGGGAATAATCCGGCTGGTGAACAGCAGCTTGCCCGAACTGTGGGTCTTGCCCCGGTCATGATCGAAGAACACGCCCGGAGAGCGGTGCATCTGGCTGACGATAACCCGTTCGGTACCATTCACGACGAATGTCCCGTTCTGGGTCATCAGGGGCATATCCCCCATAAAGACGTCCTGCTCCTTGATATCCTTGACCGACTTTGCGCCCGTATCTTCATCGACTTCGAACACGATAAGGCGCAGCGTCACCTTGAGCGGCGCACTATAGGTCATGTCCCGCTGCTGGCATTCTTCGACATCGTATTTCGGCGCTTCCAGTTCGTATTTGACGAACTCCAGCACGCTGGTTTCGTTGAAGTCTTTGATCGGAAAGACGGACTGAAACACGCCCATGATCCCTTCGCCTTCGATAGGCTCGGGCTTGTCTCCGGAATTCAGGAATAGATCATAGGAGGATTTCTGTACTTCAATGAGATTTGGCATGTCCGCCACTTCGCGGATCTTGCCGTAAAATTTCCGAATTCTCTTGTGGCCTGAATGGGTCTGAACCATGTGCGTCTCGTACCTTTTTCGCTCGATCGAACCGCTGCGTCGGGGTACGCGCGGCCCAATCCTGCCAAGGGGCAATACCGATCCAATACTTGCGAAAGTACCCAGCTTTCGCACCCGGATCGTCTGCACCTTTCAAAACGCTCGTGACCGAGCCCTGTCAAAGACGCAGAGAGCCGGACCCGGGGCTATGCCCGGATCCGGCCTGTTTTCAGGTGTAAGCCACCACCAATGGGTGCCTTACTTGAGCTCGACCTTGGCGCCAGCCTCTTCGAGCTTTTTCTTGATCTCTTCGGCTTCTTCCTTGGCGGCGGCTTCCTTGACCGCCTTGCCACCGGCTTCGACCAGATCTTTTGCTTCCTTCAGGCCAAGACCGGTGATGGCCCGAACCTCTTTGATCACGTTGATCTTCTTGTCGCCTGCTTCCAGGAGGATCACATCAAATTCGGTCTTCTCCTCAGCCGCGGCGCCAGCGTCGCCACCTGCCGGACCGGCCATCATGACGGCGCCACCGGCAGCCGGCTCAATGCCGTATTCGTCTTTGAGGAGTTGCTTCAGTTCCGATGCCTCAAGCAGGGTCAGGCCCACGATCTCTTCGGCAAGTTTCTTGATATCAGCCATTTATTCAGTTCCGTTCACGTTTCAAGTGTGAAGTCCGGTTTGGTTGGGTTCCGCAACCGGCCACATATGTTGCTGTTGATGACCTAGGCCGCTTCCGCCCGCTCTTCGATGGTCGACAGGATCGACGCGATATTCGCGGCAGGTGCGCCAATTGCGCCCGCAATGTTCGAGGCCGGGGCACCCAGGCTTGCCACGATAGAAGCGATCAACTCCTCCCGCGACGGCATGGCTGCGACGGATTTGACCCCGTTGCGGTCCAGTGCGGTCTCACCCATAGCGCCGCCGAGGATAACGAGTTTATCGTTCTCCTTGGCATAGTCCTCAACCACCTTGGCGGCGGTCACAGGATCCTCACTATAGGCCAATACCGTCTGACCCTTAAGCAGATCGGCGATGCTTGCGCTCGGCGTTCCTTCAAGGGCGATTTTGGCGAGCCTGTTCTTGGCGACACGAACCGATCCGCCTGCTTCACGCATGCGACCACGGAACGCCGTCATCTCAGCAACAGAGAGGCCGGTGTAGTGTGCAACGACAACCACACCAGAGTCCGAGAAGATTTGGCCGAGCTCTTCGACCACGGCTTCTTTTGCGGCTCTTTCCACTTTATTGCTCCAGTTTATGGGGGTTGCCCCCCGGCTCTAGTTTCGCCGGTTGCCCGGCCTTCGGGTCCGTTCTTACGGGTCCCGACCAAAATCACCCGAGGATGCCCCGGCTTCCCTTGTTCGTGCCCCGTCTCGGGCAGGAGATTAAGCCGGAAACCGGCACCCACCGTCTTGGACAGTTTCGAAGGGATCTCCCCCTTCGGCAGTGGGTGGGCGGGTTGCCCACCAAACCGGGCGTCGCCGCCCGGAACTCAAATCTACTCGGCCGTGGCCGCAGCAACGTCAACCGTGACACCTGGTCCCATGGTGGAACTCAGCGCGATCTTCTTGACATAGGTGCCTTTCGCGCCCGATGGTTTGGCCTTGTTGACGGCACCGACAAATGCCTTGATGTTCTCAGCCAGTTTGTCGGCCTCGAACGACGCCTTGCCGACGCCGGCATGCACGACACCAGCTTTCTCAGCCTTGAACTGTACCTCACCGCCCTTGGCAGCCTCGATTGCGGCCTTAACATCCATCGTCACCGTCCCGACCTTAGGGTTGGGCATCAGGTTGCGCGGGCCCAGGATCTTACCCAGACGTCCGACAATGGGCATCATGTCCGGTGTGGCGATGCAACGATCAAACTCGATTGTGCCACCCTGGACGGTTTCCATCAGATCTTCGGCGCCGACAATGTCGGCACCGGCTGCCGTCGCCTCATCCGCCTTCGGACCGCGTGCGAACACGGCAACACGAACCGACTTCCCGGTACCGTTCGGCAGGCTGACGACACCGCGGACCATCTGATCGGCGTGGCGTGGATCGACACCAAGGTTCATCGCAATCTCGACCGTTTCATCGAATTTCGCGGTTGCATTGCCCTTGATCAGGTTTACAGCCTCGTCAATCGACAGATTCTGCTTTCCATCGAAAGCAGCGCGGGCAGCGGTTTTCTTTTTGCTCATCTTTGCCATGGCTTACCCTTTCACCTCGATACCCATCGAGCGGGCAGACCCCTGAATGATCAGCATCGCGCCTTCGATGTCGTTGGCATTCAGGTCTTTCATCTTTGCCTCAGCAATCTCGCGCACCTGCTTAACGGTGACCGAGCCGACAATCTCGCGGCTTGGTGTTTTCGCGCCCGACTGCAGCTTTGCCGCTTTTTTGAGCATGTAGGACGCCGGTGGGGTTTTAATGTCCATTGTGAACGACTTGTCCACATAGTAGGTGATCACCGTCGGACAAGGCGCACCGGGCTCAAGTTCCTGCGTTTTAGCGTTGAACGCCTTGCAGAATTCCATAATGTTGATGCCACGCTGACCAAGCGCAGGACCCACGGGGGGACTCGGGTTGGCCTTGCCGGCGGGCACCTGCAATTTCATGGTGCCAGCAATTTTCTTGGCCATTATGGCCTCCTTTGCTCCAAGCTCCCGGGGCGCGTCCCCTGAGGCTTTTGATGGTGTGGTGCGGTCCGGGCAACGCGTCGCCCTCGCCTCCCACAATACGGGGCCAGTCGCCCCACTTCAGGTCAGGTCTGTTTGGCGACCTGCGTAAATTCCAACTCGACCGGAGTGGCTCGCCCAAAGATCGAAACGGTCACTTTCAGGCGCGCGTTGCCCTCATCCACATCCTCGACCATCCCGGCAAAGCCCTCGAACGGCCCGTCGGTGACATTCACCTGTTCCCCGACGTCAAAACTGATCAGGCTGCGTGGGCGCTCGGCACCCTCCTCAACCTGGTTGAGGATCGCATTCACCTCGGCGTCACGCATCGGGACCGGCTTGCCCTGGGGCCCCAGAAATCCGGTCACACGGTTCGTGTCGTTGATCAGATGGTAAGCTTTGTCGCTCATCTCCATCTGCACAAGCACATATCCAGGCATGAACCGCCGCTCGGTCTGCACCTTTTTGCCGCGGCGCACCTCGATCACCTCTTCGGTCGGCACCAGCACCTGCTGGATGTCTTCGACCAGCCCTTGCTGCTCGACCGATTCACGGATCGATTCCGCAACCTTCTTCTCGAAATTCGAAAGAACGCTGACTGCATACCACCGTGCCGCCATGTGAGCCCAAACCTCAGTTTCGTAACGGGATTGCCCGTAGTTTCGATCAATACCCTGTTTTCTCAGGGTTTTTGTAACGCAGATGAGCGCACAACCGAATCGCCGCGCGCCCATCTAATCTCCTGAGTGTGCCGGATACTCTCGCCGGTCCCGGGGATCAAGCGGAAACTTGCCTTTGTAGCGGTCCGGGTCCCGCCTGCGCGCTAGGACGAAAAGGCGATAAACAGGTCCATCCCAAAGCGGATAATGATATCAATGATCGAAAAAAAAGTCGCAGCGAGAGCGGACAGCAGGAACACCATACCTGTGGTCAGCAGCGTCTCCCGACGGTTGGGCCAGACCACTTTCTCGGTTTCGGATCGGACCTGCTGCATGAACTGCAGTGGGTTGGTTTTCGCCATAGCTCGCTCGCTTTCTACACAACCCGCATTTAGGCGGATCGCCAACCAAGATCAAGTGCTCAGTATTTCCGACGCAGGGCAAGTGCCGCAAACGGCTTTCCCGCGCTTAGCAGATCGGCCGCAAAAACGCCGACCATGTAGGAGTCGAGCCCGGCTCGCATGGCCTGGTCGAAGCGTTCCAGGCCAGCGTCCAGCTTGTCTGCATTCACCAGCGCCACGGCCGCGTAGTAATGCGGATAGGCCATCTCCGGATCCATCGACAATGCGGTTTCTGCGGCTTCCAGTGCCTCAGGATAGGACCTCCGCTCCACAGCGATATAGGCCCGCAGACTGTGATCGCTTGCATCGGCATCGCCGGTTGCAATGGCCCGATCGATGATCTCGGCCGCACGGTCAAATTGGGCATCATCCGACAGAACATCCGCGTACCAGTACAACAGAAAATTGTTGGCCGCTCCTGCGGCGATCCCTGCTTCGAAACTCTCCAACGCCGCCGCACGCCGCTCCAACTCGTTCAGCGCAAGTCCCTTTTGGGTATAGCCGTTGGCCGCAGCGGGTGCCATGGATATCATCCGTTCAGCGTCGGTCACCGCCTGCGCGTTCCGGTCAAGAAGGCGCAGGATATAGGCCCGTTTGCCATAGATCCACGCAACATCGGGGTCGGCCAGAACTGCGGCGTTCAACGCCAGCAGCGCGGCTTCAAAGTCATCCTGCATCTCGAAAACGCGTGCACGCCCGTAGTGCGCGTTCCAATCGTCATGTCGCACGGCCAAAGCGGCGTCAAAGGCCGCATGCGCAGCCGGGTAACGGCCAATGTCTAAGTTGATCCAACCCGTTTCCCGCAGCGTCCAACCGTCTTCGGGATCGATGGCGAGCGCTGCCTCAAGCCAGGTAAGCGCGGTTTCTCCGTCGGCCTGATCTGATCGCCAGAGCGCGGCGCCAAGTCCACCCAGCCCATCCTCGGAGGCGCGAAAATCGACCGATGCCTGAAACTCGACAACAGCGCGGTCGTAGTCCTGCCGGTCATAATATACCCAGCCAAGACCATTGCGCGCCCGTGTGCCGGTCGGGTCCAGTTCCAGCGCCGCACGAAAAGCATCCTCGGCCTGCTCATCTTCTTCCATATCCCGCAGCGCATATCCAAGGGCGGATTGCAGGTCTGCACGCTCCTGAACCGTCATGTCCTGGCCGTCAAGCGCGGCCCGGCAAGCGGTGATCAGCTGTTCGGTCGGGCGGTCGTACCCCAGACAAACCTGCGCCAGCGTCTCTTCGGAGCTGGTGATGACCGGTTTTGCACCGGCAAGGCCCGGCGTCAGACTGGCCGAAACGAGGGTTACAAGGAGGAATCTCATGATGCCACAATGGCCGTTGAATTGTGGCGATCCTATGAATGTGCAGGCCAGAGAGCGTCAGGCCCACAGGTTGGGCCGCCCCACCCAGGGGACGGCCCATCGTACTTAGCGTGCGCCGATCCGCCGGGTGCCGCCGTCGAAGGTCGGTACGGTCAGGACAAACGGGTCGGTCGGATAGCACAGCGCCTGCTCCTCCAACATACCGATCGCGATCTCCTCGCCCATCCGCAGGCTGTCGTGGTAGTCGGTGTAGAAGTGTACACCGCCCATGTTCCGCGCGATGGAGATGTTCGCAGCCAGCTTGTTCAACTCGCCTTCCAGGGTCAGGAACGGCCCCGCCGTATCCGCTACAAGTGCGGCACCGGTGGCATCTGCGGTATAGGCCAATGGCACGTCGCCGATCTCGCGTCGAACAAAGGCTTCGGTCGCGCCGCGGCGGACAAACTGCGTCGTGGTATCGAAATAGGCTTTCAATACTGTGACGCAGGCGCCAGCCACCGTCGCGTGCCCGGCCCCATAGGAGGGATGCATGGGCGAGCCTTCCTGGAAGGCCATGGGCAACAGCGCATTTCCGGTCACAGCACGCACCGCATCCACAGTCGGCTGTATGGCGGCCTCCATATCGGCAAACTGGCTGCCAACGCCCGGGAACGCCGCCTCGATCTCGGCAGCATATTCAATCCGACCAGCCAGCGCTTCGGGCCGCAACCGGATATGCGTGTTGAACTTCTGAAAGCGCACCGCCTTGAGCGCGCGGGTTGCCACTTCGGTCACCAAGGTCAGGATATGGGGACCGCCATAGAGCGCAAAACCGCCTGCCTGACGCGCGAACTCCCCATGTGCACCGCTGGCGCGTTGGGTGAACAGTCCGCCCGATCCCGAGAGCGCACCGAAACCGGGATCGAACGGGGTGCCCATGCCCAGCAGGATCAGACAGGCATTCAGATACGCTTGGTACAGAGCATCATCATGAACGTAGCTGGCCATATCGCGCGGTGTTGTAATGAACCGCCGCGCCGCGTTTGAAAACAAGGTTGCATTGTCCCGAACATCGCAGCCCTGCTGAACTTCCAGCCAGTCCGCACGGTTGATCATCCAGTCGGTGGTTTCGGCCACGGGTACGCGTTGGTCGATCTGGTTGACGCCATAGGTAATACGCCCGTCCGCGACGGTGTCGGCACCCGCTTGATCAGCGGTACCGATCAACATGAACTGGGACAGGTATGGCCCCTCGGTCGCCCCGACACCAGAGCCCCGGAACAGCGTCTGTTCGGTTACGTCGCCTGCTGCGTCGGTCTTTCGTGGTCGGCCCGTTCCGCTTGCCGGGCGATAGGCAAACCCGTTCAACCGGGCCGCGCTGGCCTGCACCGCGCCGTTGCCCGCCCCGGCCTGAAGTGCGGTCAGGGGCTCATCCCGGATCAGGGCCAACTCATAAACCTCGGCCATCTCGTAGGCCAACTCATCCGAGCCCATTGCCGGCGCAGGGTCCATCGTCACGGCCTGGGCATCAGGGCCCTGCAAGTCATAGGTTATGCCGGCTGTCGGCGCCTCCCACCGGCGGCGCGTTGTGCAGGCAGTCGCCACTGGTACGTTGTAGTTAAACGCGTCGATAAATCCGGCATCGATGGCACTGCGAAACGCTTCGAAGTCCCTTGCGTCCCCGATCAAGCCGGTGGCCGGATCATGCGGTAGACCCTTGGTAAAACTCATTGCGTAGTTTGCGTGCGCGAAAGCCTGTTCATCGCCATTTGCAACATGATCTGGATGGGTGCGTGCCCGCGCCATTTCGGCGGCATCGATCCGGGCTTGGTAAGATTTCACTCGACGATTCTCGGTCATTGGACCCTCGCTGGATAACTTTTACAATTAATTCGTATTGAGGGTCATAGAATTCGCCGAAGCTCAGTATTTCGCAGTGCGAATAACCACGATTATAGATGGCAAATAGCTCAGATACTTAAATCCAATGATGTCCATCACCTGTAATAGTGGGTTTAGGCACATTACGGACCATCTACGGGACAGCTTGCATTCAGCCCCCGGGCCGATTAACCCGGCTGGATGATCAGGCTAACCGCTGAATTCTGGGTACAGGCCTACCTCGCACGCCTGCGGTTGGCTGACATCCCCGCCTTTGTGACCGCGCGCGGCGACAACACGGCAGGTGCCGTTCTGGTGAAACTCAATCCGCTGGATGGAACGGCACGCGCGTTCACGCGCAGCTATGGCCCGGACGGCGCACGGGTCTGGGCGCCCATCGCCACCGGAGCCGAGCCTGAGGTCGACCAGGCCATCGAACGTCAGCGCAGCTTTGATCCCGACCTCTGGGTGATCGAAGTTGAAGACCGCGCCGGACGCCATTTGCTCGACGAAGACGGTCTGACGGGATAGTCACAAGGGATGGAATGGCGCGAACAGGGTGTGCTGCTCAGCGTGCGACCCCACGGCGAAACCGCCGCGATCATCGAAGTTCTGACCGAAGCGCGCGGCCGCCATGCCGGTATCGTGCGCGGGGGGAACGGTCGGCGCATCAAACCCATCCTGCAACCGGGCGCGCAATTGGATCTGACCTGGCGCGCCCGGCTGGAAGACCATCTTGGAAGTTTCACAGCCGAACCGGTGTTCGCGCGTGCAGCCCTTATGTCCGACCGTTTGGCACTTGCCGGGCTATCGGCGGCAACCGCTCTGATACGGCTGGCTTGGGCCGAGCGTCAGGCGCACCCCGCGCTCTATCGCGACACCGAAGCCCTGCTGGACCGGATGGAGGTCGGGGATGAATGGCTTGCCTACTATGTGGGTTGGGAGCTGCATCTGCTTTCTACCCTTGGGTTTGGCCTGGATCTGAGGGCCTGCGCCGTGACGGGCGCGACGGAGGAGCTGATTTACGTCTCGCCGAAAAGCGGCCGGGCGGTCGGGGCCGTGGCGGGTGCGGATTGGAGTGATCGCCTGCTGCCGCTGCCAGCATTTCTGCGCCCCGAGGTCAGCGAGGCACCGATCACCGCACAGGATCTGCGCGACGGGTTACGGACAAGCGGGTATTTCCTGACCCACTGGTTGTTCCCGGCACTCAACAAGTCCGGACCGCCCCCGGCCAGGGACCGGCTGTTACGTGCGGTCAACAAGCTGTCCTGATCCGGTCCGGGGCGGGTTACCCACCGCGTCGGGACCAGTCAGGTTGACGGTCCTTCGGCGGCGCGGAAAAACAGGCTCTGGCCGGTGTCATTGCTCAGCAGAAGGCTTTCACCGGCTATTTCGCTGAAATCCATGGACTCGAGCGCCAGAAAGAACCCCTCTTCCTGGCGAAGCTGCGCGCAAGACCTTTCGGTCGGGGTGATATCCGTAAACTCAACCCAAGGCAGCGGGGCGGTCTGAGTGGCCGTAAAGCTGTTGCAGGGTCCGGTTCCCAGCACACGGCCCGAGCTCAGCAGACGTAGGCTCGCGCCATAGGTGGCTGGCGCGTCATTAACCTCCACCAAGCTCCAAACGGTGCCGGTCGGTGCTGCCTCGCCCACGGTGTCCGGCAACTGTGTGCAGGCGGTCAGCCAAAAGCCGACCACGATCAAAGCGCGGATGCGCATCCCGAACTCCTCATAAATCCGCAGTGGCCGTATACTTAGCAAGATGGGGCACAAAGCCCAAGGCCTGCGGGCATTGCCCTGTCCGGCCCGAAGTAGCGCCCAAACCTGCCTCGGGTCACACCCCGCCTTACTGGAGCAAGCGCCGCGCGATCACCTGGGCCTGGATTTCGGCGGCACCCTCAAAGATGTTCAGGATCCGCGCATCGCAGAGCACTCGGCTGATGGGGTACTCGAGCGCGAAACCATTGCCGCCGTGAATCTGAACCCCATTGTCCGCTGCCGACCACGCAACCCGCGCTGCCAACAGCTTTGCCATGCCAGCTTGCAGGTCGCAGCGGCGGTCGGCATCCTTTTCGCGTGCGGCGAAATAGGTCAATTGCCGCGCGACCATGATCTCAACCGCCATCATCGCCAGCTTTCCATAGACCCGCGGGAACGCCATTGTCGGTTTACCGAACGCATGTCGGTCCGTGGCGTAGGACATGCTTAGTTCCAGCGCGTTTTGGGCCACGCCTATGGCACGTGCCGCCGTTTGGATCCGTGCGCTTTCGAAGGTCTGCATAAGCTGCTTGAACCCTTGCCCCTCTGCGCCGCCTAAAAGGGCATCACCACCCACACGATGTCCATCCAGCGCGAGGGTGTATTCCTTCATCCCGCGATACCCCAGAACCTCGATCTCACCGCCCGCGATCGTGGGATCGGGGAACGGCTCCGCATCGGTTCCCCTTGTCTTCGGGGCCAGAAACATGCTCAGTCCGGCGTAGTTATCAGTGCCCGGCACCGTCCGCGCCAGGACCGTCATCAGGTCCGTCCGCCCCCCGTGCGTGATCCAGGTCTTGTTGCCCGTGATAACCCAGTCCTCATCTTCCCGGACCGCCCGTGTCCTGAGCGCCCCAAGGTCAGAGCCTGTGTTGGGCTCAGTAAACACGGCGGTGGGCAGGCAGGCGCCGCTGGCCAGTTTGGGCAGCCAGTCTGCCTTCTGCGCGTCGGTCCCGCCGCAAAGGATCAGTTCGGCCGCAATCTCGGACCGCGTTCCCAGAGATCCCACACCAATATAACCCCGGCTGAGCTCTTCACTCACGACACACATCGCCGTTTTACCCATTCCGGTTCCGCCGTATTCCTCGGGGATAGTGAGGCCGAACACGCCCAGATCGGCCATTTCCTCAACCACGGCAATTGGGATGAGTGTGTCATCCAAATGCCACTCATGCGCAACCGGCACCACCCGCTCGTCTGCGAAGCGCCGAAAGTGGTCGCGGATCGTTTCCATATCCCCGTCCAGGCCGGTATTGCCCACGGTTGCATTGCCCTGGTCTTCGGACATCAGGGTTACCAAACGTTTCCGCGCCAGATCGCTGTTTCCATGGGCCCGCAACGTTGCCACTGCCGGCGTGTCGCGGAAGGCCTGCTGCGCTGCGGGCGCCACACCCAGATCGGTAAGCCGCACCAGTTCGGTCTGGCTCATCGGGATGCCGCCTTCGATCTGGGCCAGATATTCGCCGAAAGCGATCTGCAGGATCAGTTCTTCAACCTCGCCCAATTGCGCGTCGGCACTCAGATGCTCGGCCCAGAACCGAAGCTGCCTTAGGCTTTCGACATATGTGGCGAGCCAGGCAAGCCCATGCGCTGCCTGCTGCTCCGCGTCCAAAGCCGAGGTCGAAATCTGGTCTCCGTCTCCGATCAACCGCCTCCGCACCGCCTCCCGCGCTGCGGCCTCCACCGCCTCAGCTGCGGATACGGCAGATGTGACCAGCGGGACCAGATCGGGGATCAGGGCAGCGGCGTCAAATCTATGGCGTGGGTCGGTCATGCATCGGGCCTTTTGTTGCGGTGCACAGGAAGCGTTCGCAGTTGCACGCACCCTAGTCGGATTTCCGTGGCAGGTCAATTACTCGCGCAATAATATTTATCAAAGGCGATGTGATTAGAAATTTTATTAGTCTTGCGTCTCTGCGGATCGCCTGCCAGACCAGAGGCCGCATCCGAAGGACCCTTCCATGACAGAGCTGCTTGTCCAATACGGTACAGTGGTGATTGCAGCCACATCCGTGATCGCGCTCATCGCGGGATTTGTTAAGGGTGCCGTGGGATTTGCGCTTCCAATGATCATGGTCAGCGGCGTCGGGGCACTGATGTCAGCCGATGCCGCCGTGGCCGCGATCATCGTCCCGGGTCTTGTGACCAACGCCCAGCAGGCCATCCGCGACGGCCTGTCCGCTGCAATTGAGACGGCATGCAAGTACTGGCGTCTTAACCTGATCCTTCTGCTGCTGATCGGGATTTTTGCTCAGTTGCTCGCCATTTTGCC
>JBCCYF010000053.1:0-28101 GCA_039190275.1 Pseudomonadota bacterium
ATTGACTTGCAAGGTCAGCGCGTCATCCCAGGCCTGATCGACAGCCACACGCATATCATCCGCCAGGGCAACAACTTTGCAATGGAGCTTCGGTGGGACCATGTCCCGTCGTTGGCAGACGGATTGCGGATGCTTCGGGATCAGGCACAACGCACCCCGGCCGGTCAGTGGATCCGTGTCGTGGGCGGGTGGTCTGCGGACCAGTTTGCCGAGCGCCGGTTGCCGACTATTGACGAAATCAACGCGGTTTCGCCGGATGTCCCGGTCTACGTGCTGCACCTTTATGACCGGGCCTGGCTGAACAAACCCGCCTTGCACGCGCTGGGCATCGACAGTCATTTCTACGAGCCTTTCGTGTCGGGCCGTCTGGAACGTGATGACAAGGGTAATCCGACCGGTCTCGCGCTGGCCCGCCCGAACGCGCAGCCGCTTTATGCGTTGCTGGACATGGCGCCGAAGTTGGACTTCGAGCGGCAGCTTCTGTCAACGAAACACTACTTTCGGGCCTTGAACGGCTTGGGAATGACATCCGCACTGGACTGCGCGGGAGGCTTTCTGAATTACCCGGATGACTACGGCGTGATAACAGAACTCAACAAGCGCGGTGAGCAGACGGTGCGCATTGGCTATCAACTCTTTGCGCAGCGCCCCGGCTTCGAACTCGATGACTTCAAAAGATGGAATGATATCATCAAGCCCGATCAGGGTGATGCGTACCTGAAATGCGTGGGCGCGGGCGAGATGCTTGTCGCATCCGCCTATGATTTTGAGGATTTCTCCTATCCTCGTCCGACGCTGGCAAAGCGGATGGAAGGCGATCTGAAACCAGTTCTGGAGTTTCTGTTCGAGAACCGCTGGCCGATCCGGTTCCACTGCACCTACGAGGAAAGCGCGCATCGCCTGCTTAAGGTGATCGAAGATGTGGGGCAGGGTCAGGGGCTGGAGGAACTGAACTGGGTCTTCGACCACGGGGAGACGATTTCGACCAAGACCATGGACCGGGTCGCCCGGATGGGTGGTGGCATCAGCTATCAGAACCGTATCGCCTTTCAGACCGGCGCCTATGAGCAGCGCTACGGCACGAGCGCCTTGCGCGAGGTTATGCCGGTCAAAAAGATGATGGCCTCGGGCGTTCCGTTGGCGGCGGGAACAGATGCCACCCGTGTCTCGTCCTACAACCCCTGGCTTGCGATCCATTGGGCTGTTTCCGGCAAAGGCCGCGGCGGCGACGTGATCTGGGCCGCCGAAAATCGTTTAGATCGGCACGATGCGTTGCGCCACTGGACAGCGGCAGGGGCCTGGTTCAGCCGCGAAACGGGCAAGAAAGGCCAGATCAAGACAGGACAGTTTGCCGATATCGCTGTGCTGGATCGCGACTACTTCACAGTGCCCGAGGATGACATCATCAACATCGAGGCCGACATGACCCTTCTTGGTGGCAAGGTCGTCTATGCGAAGTCGGGGCTTGCCGACTTTGGCCCCGCACCCCTTGATGAATTGCCGGACTGGTCACCGATACCGGTCTTTGGCGCCCCTGGTGCGGCGCCGCGCAGTACGGCTGCCTGACATGACCGCGGAAATCAATACTACACTTGGTCAGATCGGAAGGGTCATGTTGAGCGCTTCCTGTTTGGGCAGCGCGAACAGGACGGCGTGCGGCGGGGACCCGGTAGCGCAGGAGGGCCCCGCACCCGGTGCTTCGGCCCCGCAGCGTGTCGCAGCTCAGATCCATAATCCGTCACGTGCCACGCCGTCCCGTGCGCCGAGCACGCCCATGCACCTCAGCGCGGGCCCCGCCGGCATTGGCCGCGCCGACGGGACCATGCTTGCGGTGCCCGTCTGCTCCCAAACACAGGGGTCAAGAGATGTCCGATCTGACGGTTGAACATAGAGAGACAGACATGAACGGCAGCCGCAAGGCGGAGGGCGCCGATGTCATCAACTGAAAAACCCGGTGCTTTCGCGCCATTCCGTCATCAGGCTTTTGCGCTGCTGTGGACGGCGACGCTGATCTCAAACACCGGAACATGGATGCACGATGTCGGCGCAGGGTGGTTGATGACCACACTTAACCCGAGTCCGGCGGTCGTTACTCTGGTACAGGCTGCGACGACCCTGCCCGTGTTTCTCTTTGCGCTATTCGCAGGTGCCCTGGCGGACAGGCTGGACAAGCGGCGGATGTTGATCGTGATCAATATCGCTTTGATGGCGGTGGTTTCGCTTCTTGCCGTGCTGGTGTGGCAAGAGCGTATGACGCCCCTTCTGCTTATCCTGTTTACGCTGGCCATAGGGACCGGGGCGGCGTTCATGGCACCGGCGTGGCAGGCCGTCGTGCCTCAGCTTGTCCCGCGGGACACGTTGAAACCCGCCATTGCGCTCAATTCGATGGGGATCAATATCAGCCGGGCGTTCGGCCCCGCCATGGCTGGAGTTCTGATTGCGAGTGTCGGGCTCGCCGCCCCTTTTGCGGTGAATGCGATCAGCCATGTCATCATCATCATCGCACTGGTGATGTGGCGCTCGGATCCGGGACCTGCACGCGCGCACCAAGGCTCGATCCTGTCCGAGATGGCGACAGGTCTGCGGCATGTTCGACACAACCCACCAATGGTCGCAACGCTTGTCCGCGCCCTTGCGTTCTTCCTGTTCGCCTCGGCCTATTGGTCCCTGTTGCCGCTGATTGCGCGCGGGGCGCAGGGCGGCGGATCCCAGTTGTATGGGAGTTTGATGGCGTTGATCGGTACGGGTGCGGTGGCAGGCGCGTTGCTGTTGCCAAAATTGGGGGGGAAGCTGAACTCCGACCAGACCGTGATGATCGGGACCTGCGGCACAGCGCTCGCTCTGGTTCTTCTGGCACTCGCAGTATCACCCCCTTTTTTGATGGTTGCGGCCTTTCTTGGTGGTCTAAGCTGGATTGCAGTGCTGACATCCTTCAACGTCTCGGCTCAAACGGCCTTGCCGGACTGGGTCCGCGCGCGTGGGCTGGCCGTTTTTCTGATGGTTTTTTTCGGTTCGATGGCGTTAGGGTCGGTGATCTGGGGTCAAATTGCCAATGCAACGGCCGTACCTGTGGCTCTTGGTGTCGCTGCCGCGGGGTTGATCCTCGGCCTCCTGGCCACACGGAAATTCCAGGTCGGACAAGGTGAAAAACTGGACCTGTCAGCCGCCTCCGTCTGGCCCGAGGCCCCAGCGCTTGGCGAGGAAGCCGCGACAGACCAGCCAGCAATGGTAACGGTGGAATACCAAATCTCGGAGGAGAACCGGACGGCGTTCCGCGCCGCAATTTCGGCCTTTGTGAAAGAACGCTATCGGGACGGTGCGACACAGTGGCACCTCCACCAAAGCGTGGAGAATCCGGACATTTGGGTTGAGACCTTCCACCTTCCCAGTTGGGCGGAACACCTCGAACAGCACAATCGCGTAACGCGCAACGACGCCGATTTGCAGGAAAAGGTCCGGGCGCTCGACTCGCGCAAATCCGGTCCGGTTGTCCGGCACTACATTGTCTCGACATGACAGCCGAGGGTATGCCATGCACCGTTTCGATCGCCGCTTTCTACTAAAGGTCAGTCTGGCAAGCCTTATCGGCGCCAGTTTGGCGCATGCCCAGCAGGACTTGCGCGGCGCACTCAGGCGGGGAGGTCAGGTGATCTACTTCCGGCACGGGGCAACGACCCGGTCTGGCGTTGACCGGATCGAGTGGCCGCGCGCGCGTCAGCGTCTTCTGTCGGATCTCGGTATTCGGCAATCCGAGCAGATAGGCGCGGCCTTCAGGTCCGAGGGTTTTCCGGTGGGTGACGTCCTTGCCAGTCCCTTTGCACGATGCCGCGACATGGCAGAGATAGCGTTCGGCCGCGTTGAGGAGAGGATGGAACTCATGGGTCTGCTCTCTGACGACGATGGCCGCGCGGCCCGCGTCGCCTATCTGCGCGAGCGGATGACGACGCCCCCTGCAATCGGGACCAACCGGATCATTGTCTCTCATCGATCAAACATCGCCCAAGTGGCGGGCGCGAGCCTTGAGGAAGGCGAAGCGGTCATCACCCGACCGAACGGCACAGATTTTGAAACGCTGGCACAGTGGATGCCTGCCGATTGGACCGGCGCCTAGACTGGAACCCCTTCATGGGTTGGAGCCCGATCCATTCACCGGATCGCACACCAAAGATGTAGGGCGCTGGAAACCACGATCATCCGGCGCGCACAGGTCCGTAAGGACACCCTAGATACCAACGAAGAAGGTTTGCGGCGTGTTACCGGCGCTCGGCATGGCTCATTTTCCTTCGCCATGTGGGCCATTCGGTCCATTTCGGTCCGCACCAGCCACCACTGACGTCCGCCCGACCAGTCGGAGCGGCGTGAACCGGAGGCCGCGGGCCTAGGATGGACCATTAACCGGCGGCTCGGCACGCGATCTGTGTTGAACCTCCATGGCCAAACCCTGCCCAACAACAAATTGCCATTGACGATCTTTGTATATTTCGATTTCCTTTACAGGATGGTTCTCGAACGCCCAAAGCGAACGAGATGAAAAGGGAACACGGTGCGGCGTAGCCAATAGGCACCAAATCCGTGACTGCCCCCGCAACTGTAAGCGGCGAGCGACCCCGACATGAACCACTGGACGAAATGTCTGGGAAGGTTCGGGGAAGCAGCGACCCGCAAGTCAGGAGACCTGCCATCACCGATGCGCATTCACGCATCGGCATTTCAACGCGATGCAGGCGGGGCGCCTGGTCAGGAGCACAAGATGGCTGAGCGGCTCTGCCCGCAACGACATTGTTCTTCCTTCCCCCGCCCGAGGGGCGGAGGGCCCGATGAACCATCGAATTACAATCTGCACGTCCTGTCGGCACAAGGGCATCGAATGTCGCCCTGGCTATAAACTGATCGAACGGCTCCGGCAGTCCTTGGCCGAAGCCGGGGATGCGATTCCGGACGCGTTCGAGATTTCGGGCGTTGCCTGTATGGCCGGTTGCGATCGCCCGTGTACCGTCGCCTATTACAGCACGAAGAAGGCCACGTATCTGTTCGGTGACATTGATCCGGAGACGGACATCGAAGACCTTGTGGCCTTTGCCAAGCAATATGCTTGCCTGCACGATGGGTGGTGCGCCTCGGCGGGTCGACCCGGGAAGTTGCGAAAGACCACTTTGGCGCGCGTTCCGGCAGCGATCATGGCCATTGAAGAGACCAAGGTCCAGACCTCGTGAGGGCTGCCGCGCTCTCTGTTCAGGATCTCTCCTGGTCGCCGGGACGCGGCCGGGACACACTTCTCCATTCTGTGAGTTTTGAGTTGTTGTGTGGTCGGGTTCTTGGTGTTGTTGGTCCGAACGGGGCTGGGAAGTCGACGCTTTTGCGGCTGCTTTATCGGTATCAGCGGCCGTCGACCGGAATCGTCAAAATCGATGGCGTGGACATTTGGTCGTGCTCGGCTCGCAAGGTTGCGCAAAGTGTGGCCGCTGTTTTGCAGGAGCAGCCTACGGATTTTGCGCTGACAGTCCGCGAGATTGTGGCCCTCGGGCGGACACCGCATCGCACGGGGTTTGGTGGAACCGGAGGCTCGGGAGATGCGGACATCATTGAAGGGGCGTTGCAGCGCCTTGGTCTTGGTGGGTTTGCTGACCGCCATCTGGGCACGCTTTCGGGCGGGGAACGCCAACGGGTCATGGTTGCCCGAGCGCTTGCCCAGGAACCGCGTCTTTTGGTCCTGGATGAACCGACCAACCACCTGGACATTCGACACCAGCTTGAAGTTCTTGCTCTGATACGTGACCTGCCGCTCACGATTGTCACATCGCTGCACGATCTGAACATGGCGGCGGGGGTGTGCGACGAAGTCCTGCTGCTGCAGGACGGTCGCCAATTGGGCGTCGGCCCTCCCGAAACCGTATTCACGGAGACAACGGTCTCAAACGCGTTCTCCGTGATCGCCCGGCAAGAACGCCTCTCGCCAAGCGACGCGAACCACCTGACTTTCCATCTTTAACAAGGAAGTACGACATGAGAACTATCGCATTCGGCGCTGTAACCCTGGGCCTGATTTCGACCGCTGCCTTTGCCGAAACCACCGTTGAAAGCTGCAATCGAACAGTTAGCTTCGACGCGCCGCCCGAACGGGCAATCTCCAACGATGTGAACCTGACCGAGATGATGTTGGTCCTCGGCCTGGCTGACCGCATGGTGGGCTATACGGGTATTTCGGGATGGAAGACGCTCGATGAAGAGATGCGCGCGGGTGTGAAAGAACTCCCCGAACTGTCGGCAAAGTATCCGTCCAAAGAAGTGATTGTCGGGGCCGATGCCGACTTCTTCTTTGCGGGTTGGAACTACGGCATGAAGGTCGGCGGTGATGTGACGCCCGAGACCCTGGAGCCCTTTGGCGTGCAGGTTTACGAGCTGACCGAAAGCTGCACCCACATCATGGACAAACCCAAGGCCAGCATGGATGACATGTATGCCGACCTGATGAACCTTGGAAAGATCTTCGGGGTTGCGGACAAGGCCACTGCCTTGGTGGAGGGCTACAAGGCCGACCTCGCCGCCTTTGCAGATGGTCTGGAAACCGGAGAGCCCGTACGCGCCTTCGTCTACGACAGCGGCGAGGACAAGCCCTTTACAGCCGGACTCTACGCGATGCCGACCGCCCTGATCGAAGCGGCGGGCGGCACCAATGTGATGAATGGTTTTGAGAAAAGCTGGGGCACGGTCACCTGGGAAGAAGTGGTCGAGCAGAACCCCGAAGTGGTCATCATCGTCAACTATGGCAACGTGACGGCCGAGCAAAAGCGCGCGTTCATGATGTCAAACCCCGCCTTCGCGGAAATGGACGCTGTCAAGAACGACCGTTTCGTGACCCTGGAGTATGTGGAGGCGACCCCGGGCCCGCGCAACATAAAGGCGATCAAGACATTGGCCGAAGCCTTCCAGGCTGAGTAGGCACCTTGAGCGATACGACCACACAGCATGCCCACCGTTTCCGCTTGGGGCAGCGGGCCGTTCTTGCCGTTGTCGGAATGGCGGTGCTGTTCGCGTCGCTGTCGTTCGCGATCTCCGTGGGGGCTGTTTCGGTCTCCACGGGCACAGTCTGGGGCATTCTGGCAAACAAAGTGTCGCCGGGTCTTGTCGAGCCAAGCTGGAGCAAGGGACGCGAGGCCATCGTCTGGGACATCCGCTTTCCGCGGGCGCTGCTTGCCATTCTGGTTGGTGCTGGGCTGGCTGTGGTGGGCGCGGCGCTGCAGGCGGTCACCCGCAACCCGTTGGCCGACCCTCACCTTTTGGGCATCTCATCGGGCGGGGCCTTCGGGGCGATCTTTGCGCTGCTCCACTCGGGGATGTTTCTGGGGCTGCTGACCGTTCCTATCCTGGCCTTTTGCGGTGCCCTGATGGCGACTCTGATTGTGCTTGGCGTGTCGCGTCTGGCGGATGCTGCAAGCGCGGACCGGTTGGTTCTTGCGGGTGTCGCCGTATCCTTCATCATCATGGCCGGGGCCAACGGGCTGATCTTTCTCGGCGAGCCACACGCCTCGCACACGGTGGTGTTCTGGATGCTGGGTGGGCTTGGCCTGGCGCAGTGGAACCATCTGATCTACCCACTGGTGATTCTTGTAGTGTGCAGCATCTGGTTGTTCAGCCGGGCGGCGCATCTCAACGCAATGACGGTCGGTGACGAGACCGCAGCGACCCTTGGCATCCCTGTTGCTCGCTTCCGGCTGGTCGTGTTCGTGGTCGGGGCCCTGATCACGGGCGTCATGGTCGCCTTCTCTGGGATCATAGGCTTCGTCGGCCTTATGGTGCCCCATATCTCACGCATGTTGGTTGGCGGAGACTATACCCGCGTCCTTCCGGCCTCCGCCCTCATCGGCGCCATCTTCCTCCTGTGGGCCGACATCGCCGCACGCACCATCATGGCCCCCGAAGACATGCCCATCGGTATCGTTACAGGCCTCGTCGGCGGCATGTTCTTCGTCTGGATGTTGGGGCGAAAACGCAGTGTGTGACCGGTAGCCCCTGGGGTAGGCGGCACCTGTTCCGACCGGCACCGGGGTACGCCCGAGTGCCGGTGCCTAGTCTTCTTTTGGGTGCAGCGCCCCGTCCCATCGGGCAACGGATCAGGACGACTGGCTATGCGGCCTGATCAAAGCGGATTGTGCCGTTATGCAAAAAGAAAAACTTGCGGAACCTGGACAGGTCGAGCGGATTGGGCTGTCGAACATCCGAGAGGTCCGGCATGGACTTGCCGCTCAAATCGAATGACCGGTCAATTTGGGAGATTACCGAACATATGGCACCTGCGCCCTCTACGTACCTCTGGAGAGACGTCATTTGAGCATCCATGCTTGGATTTGTACGTCGCTGATCAAGCAGCTGAAGGTAGTCCACAACGATAAATGTCGCTCGTTTCTCGGCGCTGAGGCGAGTGATGATGTAGTCCGCAGACACATCGTCGGATGTATCGATCACCACCGGATCAGAATCTGAGCGGCGGTCGATGCCCAGTGTTGAAAACCGATCTTCAACATCGCGCCTGTGATACGCCAGCGTGAAGAAATAGCCTTTGCGTCCGATCTGCGATGCCTTCGCCGCCAGTTCGAGGCCAAGAAGCGTCTTGCCCTGTCCTGGTCTTGCACCAATGAGCGCCAGATCACCGGACACAAGTCGCGACAAAATTCCGGTCGTCGGACTGTCGGCAGCCGAAAACGACGCGAGATGGCCCCAACTTTGGAACCCGTGGTCCAGGGCAATCTTGTCGAGCGCTTCATGCAGGGCAATACCGTTTTGCCGCGCAAGAAGCCTGGCCTTCCGCTTAAGGACGTAAATAGGCGCAGAAAGTTGCATATGTCTTCCTCCTCTTTCGAGCCGCTTTGCAGTCCCCCCTTATGCTTGCGTTCGAACGAGACAGGTTCAGACGAGTATGCTCCGCATGATGTATGCTTCCCGGATGGAGGGCGGAGGCCCGAGCAGGGCCTGTTGTCAGTCTGGTCTAGCCGAGCAAAATACGCAACACGAAATGAATTCGTTTGTGGAAGCGCGGGGGACGAGCAGGGTGTGCTTTTGCCGCCCAATGCTTCTGCGCCGGCATCTGGACCGGGGCGGCCCTCTGTCGCAAGCGGCGCGCGGCCGAACGCTGCGTGATTCAAGCCGGATTACCGATGGCATTGGGTGGTGTCTCAACGACAACATGTCGTCTAGCGGCCCTTGGCACTACAGCGATAGCAGATGACGCCGCGGTTCGGCCTTATGTGGAAGCGCCCAAACGTGTTGAATTCCAAGCTTTCCGCCAGCGTTTGATGAGCCGACATAGTCGAAAGATGTCAGCGGAGCCAGACCTCGACGCGGTTATTCCGTTCCCGCCCTTGCTGGGTTTCGTTACATGCGATCGGCAGCAGACTTCCATACCCCGTCGCGCGCAGCCGAAGGTCGGCTCCCGCGGTCCCCGCACGTCTGATGAGGGCCTGACCGATTGTCGCGGCACGGACACGGGAGGCCTGCGCCGCATCCGCCAGGCTGCTCTGATTGTCCGAGAAGCCGACAAGAAACACATCGCGTCCGATGTTTTCGGTGTCGCTCAGAAACGCCAGCAGCCGGTCCATGTCACGTGCTGTGACCGCATCCGGCTTGGCGGCTGGGTCGATAAGCTGAAAGGTGGTGGACAGGCGCCGCGCACCGCGCAGTTCCTCGACCATGGTGTTCAACAGTCGCGCCTGCTCGGTTCCGTCCGCGGTGGCGACAGCGCGTGTAAATCGCTCTGTTGCGTTGCCGGGGCGTTCGCGCTGAACCTCCAGGCTGACAAACCCCGCGTTCTTGATCAGTGCGTCGGCCTCTGGTGTCAGGGTAAAGTCCAGCAGCCCCTGTGCCAATTCAGGAAGATCAGCGTTGTCTGTAAACAGCCGCAGCCGGTTTTGCAGCGGATACTCGTTGGTTTTGATCGCAAAGGGGGTCGCTGAGCGTCGGATGCCGCAGGTTTCCAGCACATCCAGCTGACGGGCCTGGTGCGGTTGGGCGGTGCTGATGAGTCCGATCGCCCCCGGCGTTTCCGCGACAAGCCCGGCCAGAACCTGTTCTGAGGGGACAATCTTAACGCTTTGGGCGTAGTTGGTGTTTCTTGGCCCAAGGGCCTGTTGCTGAAATATCCGGCGTGCGCCCGAATTCACGTCTGGCGTATAGGCAACGATCGAAACATTCGGGCCGCCCAGCTGTGCCCAGTTCGTCACCTGACCGGCAAACACCGCAGTAAGATCGTCAATGCTCAGCGCGTCTATCCGCACGTCAGCCGAGACAATCGCCATCGCCGTATCTGCGGCGATAACATACTCCTGCCCGATGTCCGATATGACGCCGCGACCCTGATCGGCGATTGCCTTTACCTCGGCGGCACGCGCGGGTCTTGTGGCCACTGCGATATCGGTCACGTCCTCCACCAGCGCTTCAAGCCCTGCGTCCGGTCCCACGGTCTCAACCGCCACAATAGCCAGGTCGCGCCCCTGCGGTGTGGTGTCCTTGATATGAAGGGTCGTTCCGGTCGGTTCTGCCACGCGTTCCGCCACATGGGTATCCAGGGTCGCCACATAACCCTCGACCAGGGCGGGCATGAGGTTTTTGCCCAACGCGTCCGAGCCGTGGATGATCAGGCCCACCTTGCCCTCGGCACCGGGACACCCCGAGCCGGCACATGTCACCTGATCGCGCGCGACCCACATGTTCCCGAACTCGGTGCGGATATGGAACTGCTGATCGTCGATCTCGATCAACTTCCCGGTGAGCGTCATGGTACCGTTATTGGATGTCAACGACACGGTCTGAGCGGTGGACACGCCTGACAAGGCGGTTATCCACGCGGCTGTGAGAGCCAGCCCAATTCTTCGCATTCAAACGTCTCCCGGACAACGTGGTTGACGCCCCCGCCTTATTATTGCCTTGATTGAACCCGGTTGGCAAGGTGGTTGATCGAGGATTTACCTGCATAAGAAGGGCTTGGCGCGAGAAACCCGTGTTTTCCAGGCTATGGCGAAATCATGGCTGTCCGACCCCCGGCTTATCCTGGACGTTGGTCCCGATCCGTGTCGTTACATGGTGACGGGACAAACCTGCGCGGGCCGGGCCTGTCTTTGGCTTACACACCAGATGCATGCGCTGACTGTCTTTTGGGTCGCGTCATAGATGTATTGGCCGATATCAATTGAGCGGTTAAGCTGCCCCAAACGGGGGAGGAATACATATCTGATCGACCCACATTCACCCTGGGTATCGAAGAGGAATACCTTATCGTCGACAAGTCGACGGGCGCACTTGTCGGCGAACCGGACCCGGCCTTTTTGACCGCCTGTCAGGAGCACGCAGGCGAACAGGTAACCAATGAATACCTGCAGTGTCAGATCGAGGTTGGAACCAAACCGCATCGGTCTGTTCAGGACGCGGTGGCCGAGTTGGCGGACCTGCGCGCCTGTATCGCCAAGGCTGGCGCGGACTACAATTACGCGCCAATCGCGGCATCGACACATCCGTTCAGCGCCTGGCGGGACCAGCACCATACCCGCAAAGAGCGCTATGATACCCTACGCAGTGATCTGGGTCAGCCGGTTCAACGCATGCTGATCTGTGGCATGCACATTCACATCGGCATCGAGGATGACGACCTGAGGGTCGATCTTATGAACCAGGCGGCGTATTTCCTGCCGCACCTTCTCGCGCTCAGCTGTTCCTCGCCATTTTGGGAGGGTGATGACACCGGTTTGGCGAGCTATCGACTTACGGTGTTTGACGCGTTGCCCCGCACCGGACTGCCGGATGAGATGGGATCGCACAATGAGTACCGCAGGCTGGTCGAACATCTGATCAGGGTGGGATGTATCGAAGATGCGACCAAGATCTGGTGGGATATCCGGCCTTCGGACAAGTTTCCAACCTTGGAACAGCGCGTGACGGATGTGTGCAGCCGGGTCTCGGATGTGGCGGCAATTGCGGCCCTGTATCAGGCGAGCATGGCCTATCTTTACCGCCTCAAGACCCGTAATCAGCGCTGGCGCCTCTATCCCCGTACCGCGATCATGGAAAACCGCTGGCGGGCGCAGCGGTATGGAGCCCGAGGCAAACTTGTGGACCATGGGCGGTCGAAACTTGTGCCCTTCGCGGAGCTTGTGGAAGAAATGATCGATATGTTTGGCAAGGACGCTGAATTGATGGACTGCCGAAAGGAACTTGTCTGTTTGCGTCTGATCGCGCGCGACGGTACGTCCTCCGACCGGCAGCGCGCGGCGTTTGCGGCGGCGCAAGCCAGCGGTGCGGACAGATCCGAAGCGTTGAGGGCGGTGGTCGAACACCTCATCACCGAATTCAACGAAGCCTAACCCTCGCGCAGCGCCTTGCGGATCACAAGTTTGAGCCCGGACCAGATGTCGTCCACGGCGCAGACCTTTATGTCGACGAAACCCATCGGCAGTGCGATGGACCGGATCGTATCCTCCGTGATATCCGTCGGCACTTTCGACGATTTTTTGGGCCAGGAGACCCAGATGAACCCCGATTGCGTTATCTGTCCACGTGCGCGCTTGAGGCGGCTGGTGAGCACGGGTGCGGAAGTGGCAAACAGATGGATCGCATCCACGGGTGTCCTTGGGCGCGCAAGGCGTTTGAGGTCCGGAATATCATCGGTGATCCGCGTCAGTACCGACGGCGGCATATCTTCGAAGATCACGCGCATTCCCGGTTTAAGGGATAGCTTCTTTGCCAAAGGGGTGCCCGAATAACCCGGCATCGCCTAAGGTTCCTGGTTCTTGAGGTCTAACAAAACGCACATGTTTTTGGGGTTTCTGAGGGTAGTCATCCCGGCCTCCGCGCGTACATACCTTGTTACGTTAGGCGCAAATGGCCCCCGCCTTCCAGAAAAGATGGTGCAGCCTACGCGTTTGTGACCACTGCTCGCCCAGGCCGTACCGATGTGTGTCCGGACCAGCGGCCCTTTGGGTGGGGGGCAACACACCCACACAAGCCTGGGTCGAGCGCCTTCGAAAGTATCGACGGTGTGTTTTCGTTCGAAGGAGGGCGGGCGTACCATATACCCCCGGCAAAATCGCATTGGCCGTCCCACTTCGACATCTATGGGGCAGGGGGCCGCCAATGCAGCGTCTGTCCACTTGCGATCCGGCGTGGTGAAGTTCGACCGCTGAACGATCCAAACTCTGTCCCAGGAAACGTGTGCACCGCCGCCAACCTCATTGATCGGTCCCGAACAGGCGCGCCGCGGTCGCCGCTGAAATCAGGCCATCGGCGACGTCACGCGTCACCGCGTCCGGCGCCCGTAGCGCGGGGTCGCCATAGCCGCCCCCGCTTGGTCCGGTCGAGACGAGTTTTTCACCCGCCTGCACCTTGAAATACGGTACTTTCGAGGGCAATTCCGTCGTGGTTCCGTTGGTATGAACAAGGGTCAGTTCGGCCTGAAACCCGTCCTGACCGCCATCAAAGCCCCAGGGTTTAAACGCATGGCCTTCGCCTTCCAGTGAGAACCCGGCTTCATCGAGAAATGTGAACTCGCGGATGGCACCGATGCCACCCCTCCATTGACCGGCTGCCATAGCGTCTTCGCGCAGCTCATAGCGATCGACCCGAATGGGGATGTGGGATTCGATATCTTCGATCGGGTTGTTGCGGGTATTGGCATAGAGCGTGTCGACCGCATCCATGCCATCCAGCCCGGGCCGTCCGCCATAGCTCCCTTCCATGATCTCCATATGTACCCAATGCTGCCCCTCGCGCAGTCCGGAAAGGGCCACAACCCTGAGGTTTCCGATCCCGGCCGAGACCTGATCGGGGACGATCTGCGCGAAGGCTTTCATGACCGTATCGGCAAGCTGGTTGCCCGGACAAAACCGTGCGATGACCGGGGCGGGGAACGTGGGGTTTACCAGGCACCCCTCGGGCGCGACAATCTCAATGGGCCGCGTCAGGCCGGAGTTCTGCGGAATGGCCCCATATGTCACGGTGTCCAGCAGGATCGAGCGGATCGTAAGCCACACCGCGCAATCCACGGTGCCCACTAACGGCATGTTAATCGGCTTGTCCGGGACCTGAGCGGCGGTCCCGGTCAGATCGACCGTCAGGGTGTCGCCCCTCACCTTAAGCGTTACGACCAACGGCAGTTCCCGTCGGGCGGGCGCCGGGTCATCCAGATAGCCATCAATTTTTGTGGTTGCCGAATAGTCCCCGTCGGGCAAGGCGCGGATTGCATCGCGCATCAGCCGCTCGGAATAATCCATCAGGTCATGAAATGCCGCTGTGGTCGTTTCCAGACCGTACCGGTCCACAAGGTCCAAAAGGCGCGCAGCACCGATGCGCGCGGCCTCTATCTGAGCCTCCATGTCACCCACCACCAGATCTGTCGCACGGATGTTCGCACGAAGTATATGCCAGACCGCATCGTTGCGTGTGCCCGCGTCAAATACCTTGATGGCCTTGAACTGAAGCCCCTCGGCATAGGTGTCGACTGCATCTACGATACCGCAGCTGCCTGGTGAGAGTGCCCCGATATCCAAATGGTGCGCGGTTGTCACCGACCAGCCGATCAGTTCATCCCCCAAAAATACCGGCACGCAAAATGCCACGTCCGGTCCATGTGACGCCCCGCCATAGGGGTCGTTGTGCATGATCACATCGCCGGGGCGCACCGGATCATCCCGCTCGGCCAGGACTTCCAGGACGTTGCGGATATAACCGGGGATCGGCCCGGACTGCAGCGGTGTCGACATTTTGCATTCGCACATCTGATAGCCCTCGGCGTCGGTCAGTGCGGCGCCGAAATCCTCGGACTCTCGGATGATCGACGAATAGGACATGCGCATCAGCTTGTGGCCCATCTCCAAAGCGATGCTTTCAAGCGCGCCTTGAATGACAGCGCCCGTGACGGGATCGATCCGGCTCATGTCTTGGCCTCCAATGTGATAATGACGCTGCCTGTCGGATGGACCTGCGCAACCGCGCCCGGTGGCACGACCGTGGTGCTGTCCTTCTGCAAAAGGATGGCCGGGCCGGGCAACGGCACGTCCGGGGGCAGGAGGTCCCGCCGATAGATCCGCGTCTCGAAGGTTTCAAGCTTGCCATCCCGGCGAAACACGGCCTCGCGCGAGCGCACATGCGCGGCGGCAAGGCTTGCGCCGCCGGTATAGTCGGGCAAGTCAAAGCTTCCAGAAGGGCCAGTCGCGGTGAGCCGCAGGTTCACCACCTCAATTGGGCTGTTGGGGAAGGCATGGCCGTATTCGGCGGCATGGGCAGCGTGCAGACGGTCCCAGACAGTGGCAAGGCTGGCATCCGTTATCGTCCCCGGGTCGAACGGCACACGAAGTTCGTAGCCCTGGCCCAGATACCGCAGGTCGCCAGCGCGCTGAAAGCTGACGTCTTCGGGCGAAATCCCGTCCTCGGCCAGTCGCGCGCTCAGCTCAGCACGCATGTCGGCGAAGTCCGTGTTGAACCGGCCAAGATCGGCCGCGGTCGAGACCTGAAGCTGTGTGCGGATCGCGTCGTACTTCAGATCCGCGATCAAAAGCCCAAGCGCCGAGGTGATGCCCGGATGCGGTGGTACGATCACTTCAGGCACCTCCAGCATCTGGGCCACTTCGGCACCTTGAAGGGGACCGGCCCCGCCCATTGCCACAAGCGTGAAGGCGCGCGGATCGATGCCACGCTGGACCGTGCGCGACCGGATCGCATTGGCCATGTTGGCGTTGAGGATCGTCAACACGCCCTCTGCAGCTTCAAGAGGGTCCATTGACAATTCGGTCGCCAACGCGCTGATTACGTGTCGCGACGCTTCAAGGTCGAGCGCCATGTCGCCGCCCAGAAAATCGCTGGGCTCTAGGCGTCCCAGCACCAGGTTAGCGTCCGTGACCGTGGGCTTTGACCCGCCGCGCCCATAGGCCGCCGGCCCGGGATCGGCGCCGGCGCTTTGCGGACCCACCCGAAAGGCGCCGCCCTGATCGACATATGCAATCGACCCGCCGCCCGCGCCGATCGTGTGAATGTCGAGCATCGGCAACAGCAGGGGAAAGCCCGCGATCGAGGTCGATCTTGCGTCGGTTTCGGCGCACACCCCGTCGACCGCGATCCCGATATCAGCCGAGGTTCCGCCGATATCAAAGGTGATCACCTTGTTACGCCCGCATTTCTCGCCGATCCAGGCCCCTCCAAGCACGCCTGCCGCGAGGCCGGACATCATCGTCAACGCCGGATTTTCGGTGACCATCCGCGGTGTAACAACACCGCCGTTTGACGCCATAATCCGCAAGTCGCCCTGAACGCCAACATCGCCAAGAGCGTTTTCGAGGTTTGAGACATAGCGGCCGACCTTTGGCCCGACAAAGGTGGCAAGCGCGGCCGTGGTGAACCGCTCGAACTCGCGGAATTGCGGAGAGATCGATGCCGAGGTTGTGACGAACGCATCCGGCATCACCTCCTGAACTATGGCTTTGGCCCGTAGTTCGTGGTCAGGGTTCAGGTAGGAAAACAAAAAACAGATAGCGACGGCATCCACCCCGTCGGCCCTGAGCGCTTCCGCCGCCTCGCGCACCGCTGGCTCGTCCAGGGGTTCAAGCTCTTCCCCTGTCGGCGGTACAAGTCGACCCGGTACCGTCTTGCGATATCGCCGCTCGATCAGCGGCCGGTTCTGCCAGGGGATTTCCTGCATGATCGAATAATGTTCGACCCGCTGGTGTCGCCCGATGTGGATGACGTCGCGAAACCCCTCGTTGGTTATCATTCCGGTACGGGCGCCCTTGGCTTCCAGAACCGCATTGGTCGCAGTCGTCGTCCCATGAAAGACCTGCGCCACATCGCGCGCGTCGACCCCGCCCTGAGACATCAGCGCCGTGAGCCCGACCATTACCCCTTGTGACGGGTCGCCCGGGGTGGTCGACACCTTCTGGATCCCCATTTCACCGCTTTCTTGATCGAGAAAGATCAAGTCAGTGAAGGTGCCCCCCACATCCACTCCAAATACTATCATGGATCCCCCGCCATTCATATTCGCAGCAGATCCTATGGGTGGGTTTCGGTCCGGTCTTGGCCGCGCAACGATTTGCCGGGTCTGGAAGCCGCGAAAGCATTGCGATCTCGCACAATTCCGGCAGAGCGCCCGAAAAATGGGCAGTGGGTGAGCTTTTTCCGTCGTCCCCACCGCTCCTTTCTTGCGCTTTGGTGCCGGCTCGCGTTGCGTTTTGTCACTGGGGAGAGGTCAGATGAAGGTTCCTGAAATGTCGCCGGTCGATCCGGCCGCCATCGAGAATATGGTGCTTGCGCTGGGTGCCATCGGGGGCCATTCGGGCACCGGCGTGTGCCGGACAGCCTATTCACCCGAATGGGTGGCCGGACAAAAGCGTGTTGAGACCTGGGCGCGGGAGGCCGGGTTGGATGTCCGCACGGATGCGGTCGGGAACCTTTGGGCGCGCGCCGAAGGAGCCGAGGCTGGCCCCGTGATCGTGACCGGCTCGCATATCGACAGCCAGCGCGCGGGCGGGCGTTATGACGGCGCGCTGGGGGTGATCAGCGGGCTTGTCGCGCTGCAGACCCTAACTGCGACATTTGGAGCGCCCCGCCGCACGCTGGAACTGGTCAGTTTGTGCGAAGAGGAAGGCAGCCGATTTCCATCCGCCGGGTTCTGGGGCTCGCGCGCCATCGTGGGAAAGAGCGCGCCCGCCGACTGCGATACGGTCCAGGATGCAGCAGGCCAAACAATAGGGTCAGCGATGCGGGATGTCGGGCTTGACCCGGCGCAGATCGGCACAGCGCGGCGCGATGATATCGCGGCGTTTATCGAGCTTCATATCGAACAGGGACCAGTCCTTGAGGATGCGAACTTGCCCGTCGCCATTGTCGATGCGATTACCCATATTCGCCAAACAGAAGTAACGCTTACCGGCGTCTCGAACCACGCTGGCGCCTTCCCGATGGACCTGCGCGCCGATCCGATGGCGGCCTTTGCCGAGATTGCCGCGGCGGTCATCGGTCATGCCGAGGCACTGCAGCGACCGGCGGTCACCACCGTCGGACGGTGCGATGTGATCCCAAACGCCGGGCCGATCATCCCCAAAAGCGTGACCTTTACCATCGACGCCAGACACCCGGACGAGACATCGGCCATGACTATGTATGCCGTCCATGACCGGATCATGGATGAAGTTGCGG
Source organism: Pseudomonadota bacterium (assembly GCA_039190275.1). GTDB lineage: Bacteria > Pseudomonadota > Alphaproteobacteria > Rhodobacterales > Rhodobacteraceae > Halovulum. Next base: position 18,169 of record JBCCYF010000053.1, read on the forward strand.
CGCGGCGCGGTGTAAGTGTCGATCGCCGGGTTCTGATCGACTTGCCGGCATGTCCAAGTGATCCCGCTCTCCTTGAGGCCCTCCAGAATGCCGCTGATACGGCAGGCATTCAAAACATGCGCATGGCGAGCGGCGCGGGCCATGATGCGCAGCAAATGGCGCGGATTTGCCCGATCGCGATGATCTTTGTCCGCTCGAAAGACGGGCGCAGCCACACACCGGAAGAGTTCTCGTCTGCGGCGGACATCGCGGCCGGGACGGATGTACTGATCGGGGCGCTCTATCGCCTCGCCTATTTGCCGGAGGACGCCGATGCAAGCCGTGATCTTTGAAAGCCCCGACGGTGATCCGAACTCAACGCTGGTCAAGGATGTTGACCGGCCGATCCCTGGCCCGGGGCAGGTTTTGATCAAGATTGCCTATGCCGGGCTGAACTATGCCGATCTTATGATGCAGACCGGTGTCTATCCGCACCCCAAGGGCTATCCGTTGGGGGGCGGGCTTGAAATGGCGGGGACGGTCGAGGCACTCGGCCCCTCGGTGACCACCGCGCAGGTCGGCCAACGGGTCGCTGCGTTCAGCGAAGATGCCGGTGCCTTTGCCGAATACTGTGCTGTACCGGTCGAGCGGTTGGTTGCGTTGCCGGATGACGTTGGGTTCGACGTCGGTGCGGCGTTTTACATCCAGTCCATGACCGCCTGGAACCTGCTGCACACCGTCAGCACGACGCGCCCCGGCGACGTGGTGCTGATCCACGCAATCGGTGGTGGCGTTGGTCTTCAATTAACTCAGCTTGCCAAGGCGGCCGGTGCGATTGTTATCGGGACGGTCGGCACCGCCGGGAAAGAGGCGCGCGCGCTTGACTATGGCGCCGACCGGGTGGTCCTGCGAAGTAAAGAGGATTTCGTTGCCGCTGCTCTTGAGCTCACGGGCGGGATCGGGGTGGACAAGGTGGTCGATTCCACCGGTGCGTCGATCCTGGATCAAAGCTTCGGCGCAATCCGTCCGCTGGGTCACGTGGTCAGCTACGGCGAGGCAGAGGGTCCGCCATGGTCAAACCTTTGGGAGCGGTTGGTCGAGAAATCCTTGACCTTTACCCGGATGCACCTCGGACACCTCGACTACCGGTCTGAGGCTTGGGCTACGGGGACCGAGACAATCCTGTCGATGATTGCCGCGGGCCGGCTTAGGGTCCCGATTGAGGGGACGTATACGATGGGTGATGTCCACGACATGTTCGCAGCCCTGGGGTCCCGGAAGATCGCCGGTAAATTGGTCCTTAAGATCGCTGACATCTAACTTTGGCTAGAGACCACCCAGTACGTCCTTAAGGGACCTTGGGGCGTGCGTTGTCGCCTCAAGGTTCAAGGCGGAATGCAGGTCGACAAGATGGCTTTTCATCAGGGCTTCCGCCTCATCCGGGTTGCGGGCTTCGATGATCTCGACAAGGCCGTCATGGGCATGATGTTCGCAGATCGCGCTTTCGCGCCGCGAATACAATGCGACCACGAGCGAAGAACGTGCGATCAGCGACTCGATGAAATTGGTGATCGTGTCCTGGGCCGCAATCCGGGCGATCTCGACATGTAGTTGGCCCGACAGGAAAAGCGCGCCGCCATGGTCGCCCCGGTCCAGGGCGTCGTGTTCTTTGGCGATATGCATCTTCAGCCGTCGGACGTCCGCGGCGGTTGCGCGCAATGCCGCCTCCCGTGCGGTTCTCGGTTCCAGAAGCTCTCGCGCCTCAAAAACCTCCTGCGCCTCTTTCGGGCTGGGCTGGGCCACGTAAGCGCCCCGGTTGCGCTTGATGTTGACAAGCTGCTCGTGGGCGAGGGTCCGCAAGGCCGCTCGGACAATGGTGCGCGACACACCGTAGACATCAGCCAGTTCGTCCTCGCCCAGCTTGGCCCCCGGCGCCAGACGATGTTCATGAATTGCCCTTGAGACCGCCATAGCAATGGTTTTGTCGGGTGCTGCGTCGGACGGTGCCTGCAAAACCGGGCTGATAGGATGGATCATGACAACGCCTTTCGTCAGACGGGGGTGCCATATGGCGCGGTTTCAAACAAGTTGGATTAGGATTCTGCGGATAAACTCCGCGAAGTTGTATACAATATTGTGCCCAATAAGCCATCATACGTGGCTAAGCCTGCCCGAATAGCCAGCATTCGGCCAAACCTGAGCGGCGAATAGCGGTTAACGATTGCCCAAGATAGCGGGATGGCGCCCTCATCAAGGCGTTGTTCGGGGGTGATCACGTGAGCAGAAAGTCCGACCTTGAGTTGGTGTCCGTGACCAAGCGCTATGGTCAGACCGTTGCTGTGTCCGCGGTGAGCCATCGGTTCAAGTCGGCAAGCTATACCTGTCTTTTGGGCCCATCGGGTTGTGGAAAGTCGTCGACCCTGCGGATGATTGCGGGGCATGAAACCGTCACCGACGGCGCTGTTGTCCTTGGCGGTCGGGATGTGTCGCATCTTCCGCCAGCCAAGCGTGGGACGGCGATGATGTTTCAAAACTACGCGCTTTTTCCGCATTTGAACGTGCTCGACAACGTGGCCTTCAGCCTGAAGATGAAAGGCGCCGACAAGGCGACCCGCCACCAGAGCGCGGGCGCGATGCTGGAGCTTGTCGACCTGACGGCCCTGTCCGACCGGATGCCCGACCAACTGTCGGGCGGGCAGCAACAGCGTGTCGCTTTGGCGCGGGCGCTGATCACGCGGCCGCAGGTGTTGCTTTTGGACGAGCCTCTGTCGGCACTTGACCCGTTCCTGCGCGTACGCATGCGGGCCGAACTGCGGCGATTGCAAAAGGAACTGGGCATCAGCTTTCTGCATGTAACCCACGGTCAGGACGAGGCGCTGGCGCTGGCTGATGAAATCGTGGTGATGAACAATGCGGTGATCGAACAGGCCGGTCCAGCCCGGGAAGTATTCAACGCCCCCAAGACCGAGTTCGTGGCGCGGTTTATGGGCGGGCACAACGTGATCTCGCTGCCCGAAGGTCGCGTCGCGGTGCGCTCGGACGTTGTTGTACCGACAGGGGCGGGCGTGGGCCGTATCGACGGGTCGGTGGTCTCGGTCGAGTATCAGGGGACCCATGTGGCCATCGTCACGAAAATCACGGGTGATGCGGAAGTCTCGGCAATTGTGCCCGATGCAGCCTTTTTCGCAGATCCCCATAACCCGGGCGACACCATCGGACTGACCTGGGACGACGAGCATCAACACAAACTAATCGCCTAGCGGGCGCGTCTATCGACAAGGAGAAGACTAATGACGAGATACACCAAACGAAACGGGCTTAGCCGCCGCACGCTATTGAAGACCGGTGCGGCCGCAACCGCCGGTACGCTTGCCGCGCCCATGGTCTGGGCTCAGTCGAACGTTGTTTTGCGGCAGGCTGGAACCGGCGTGTCGGCCTTCAACGAAATTGCGGAAAAGGCGCTTGAGGATCTTGGTATCACACTGGAAATGACGGCCCTTGATTCCGACGCGGTCACACAGCGCGTGGCGACGCAGCCTGACAGCTTCGATATCGCCGATATCGAATACTGGATCTGCAAGAAGGTCTGGCCCACAGGCAACCTTCAGGCGATGGATACCTCGCGCATCGAAAACTACGACAAGATCGCCGGAACCTTTCGGTCCGGTAAGCTGACGCCTGAAAGTGAAATCGCGCAGGGCACGGCACCCCATACGGTCGGCTTCACCACTGCGGCTGACGGCACCGAATTCGTGCCCGAAGAGTCGGGCTGGATGACGCTGATCCCGACAATCTACAACGCCGACACACTGGGTATCCGCCCGGATCTTATCGGGCGTCCGATCTCGAAGTGGTCGGAGCTTTTGAACCCCGAGTTTGCGGGCAAGGCGTCGATCCTGGACATCTCGTCAATCGGGATAATGGACATGGCGATGGTCGTGGAGTCGATGGGCGAACTGACCTATGCCGACAAAGGCAACATGACCAAGGAAGAGATCGACACGACCATGGCGATCTTTACCGAAGCCAAGCAAAATGGCCAGTTCCGGGCGTTCTGGAAGTCGTTCGATGAAAGCGTGAACCTTATGGCGTCGGGTGAGGTTGTGATCCAGTCCATGTGGTCACCGGCGATCACCGCCGTTCGCGCGCAAGGCATCCCTTGTATCTATCAACCGCTGGAAGAGGGCTACCGGTCCTGGGGCGGCGGCATGGGTCTTGCGGCCTCTCTAGCAGGTGCCAAGCTCGACGCGGCCTATGAGTACATCAACTGGTATCTCTCCGGTTGGGTCGGTGGCTTCCTCATGCGCCAGGGCTACTACTCCGCCGTGCCTGAAACCTCGAAACTCTTTATGACGGAAGACGAGTGGGGGTTCTGGTACGAAGGCAAGGAAAGCGTTGGCGACATCGTCAGCCCCCAAGGTCAGAAGCTGGAAGGGCCCGGTGTCGTGCGTGATGGCGGGTCGTTCTTCGACCGCATGGGCGCCGTGGCCTGCTGGAACTCGGTCATGGACGAAAACCAATACATGGTCCGCAAGTGGAACGAATTCATCGCGGCTTAAGCGAGACCGGAGAGGCGCGGACGCCGCGCCTCTCACTCTCGCCCATCTTGGACAGAATTCGGACAAGCGATGCGGTCGCGGGGTGGCTGATGGCGGCCCCCCTGGCCCTTGCGCTGGGCCTGTTCCTGTTGGTGCCGATCGTCATGATCGCGATCGTCAGTTTCTGGCGCGCCACCGAATTCTCGATCATCCCGGATTTCGTTTTCGAAAACTACGAGTTCCTGCTTGCGTCTCCGGTGACGTACACCGTGTTTCTCAACACGATCAAATATGCGGTGATCACCTGGGTGTTCACCTTTTTGATCGGATTTACCGTTGCCTATTACCTGGCGTTCCATGTTCGACAACTCCGATGGCAAATCGTCCTATTCCTTCTGTGCACGATCCCGTTTTGGACATCGAACATCATTCGCATGATCTCGTGGATCCCGTTCCTGGGACGCAACGGCATCGCGAATTCCACGCTGATTTCCTGGGGGGTGATTGACGAACCGGTCGAGTGGCTGCTGTTCAGCGATTTCTCGGTCGTGCTGGCCTTCGTGCATCTCTACGTTCTCTTTATGGTCGTCCCGATCTTCAACACGATGATGCGGATTGACAAATCACTGGTGGAGGCTGCTCGCGACGCTGGCGCTTCGGGCGCTCAGATCCTCTGGAATGTGATCCTGCCACTGACAAAGCCAGGCATCATGATCGGAACGATCTTTGTCACAACACTAGTGATGGGTGATTTCTTTACGGTCAGGATCATGTCCGGCAGCCAATCAGCCAATGTCGGGCGACTGATTTCGAACGATATCGGGTTGTTGCAATACCCCTCGGCCTCGGCGACGGCGATTGTACTCTTGCTGACGGTATTGATCATCATCGGCATCCTGTTGCGCTTCGTCGACATCCGAAAGGAGCTTTGAGCCATGGAGCCTCGTCCCAAGTCGTTCTATGTGCTCACTGTTTTCTTCGCTCTGTTCCTGCTGTTTTTGTATGGGCCGACGTTGACCATCGGCATCCTCTCTTTCCAGGGGCCCGGCGGCGGCCTGACCTTTCCGATGCGGGGCACCTCGCTTCACTGGTTCCGGGAGTTGTTCGAGCAACAGGCAGTGGGCGACATATGGGGCAGCTTCCGGCGCAGTCTGGTGCTGGGGCTGATGGTCATGACCACGACCATCGTGGTGTCGGTGCTGGGTGGTCTTGCCTTCCGAAAGAAGTTTCCCGGCGCCACGATCTTTTTCTATGTGATCGTGACGGCCCTCGTGATCCCCTCGATCCTGATCTCCTTGGGTGTTGGACTGATGTTCGATCAGGCGGATCTGACGGTGCATTGGTCCACCAGCGGCTACGGCGCGCAACTGACCTGGACCTTACCTTTTGGTATTCTGATCATGTTCGCCGTCTTCAACCGGTTCGACAAAAGCTATGAGGAGGCGGCGCGCGATCAGGGTGCAACGGCCTGGCAGACGTTTCGGCATGTCGTCCTGCCCATTATTGCTCCGTCCCTGCTTGGTGTTGCGCTCTTTGGCTTCACGCTGAGCTATGATGAGTTCGCCCGCACCCTTCTGACCTCGGGCAGCCGGAACACATTGCCGCTCGAAATCTATGGAATGACCACGAATGTCACGACACCGGTGCTGTATGCGCTGGGCACTTTGACGACGGCATTTTCACTTCTGGTGATTGGTGTTTTCGTCGTCGTGACAGCGGTTCTTGCGCGTCGCCGGTCGCGCGCGGGATCCGATGCCGGCAAGGGCCTGGTATGATCGTGGTGATCAACCCCAATAGCACAACTGCGATGACCCAGAGCATTGGAGAGGCCGCCCGACGTGCCGTCCGCGGGGTGCGGATCGAGGCGTGGACATCCCACGATGGTCCCGCTGCTATTGAGGGCCCTGAGGATGGGGCAGCGTGCGTTCCGCCGCTTCTTGAGCTTGTGCAAAAGGCATCGGACAATGGGGCCGGCGCGATTGTCATAGGGTGCTCCGATGATACCGGGTTGCCCGAAGCCCGCGAACTGGCCGAGTGTCCGGTGATCGGGATCGGGCAGGCAGGCTATCATTTGGCTGCCCTCGCCGGGCCTCGGTTTTCGGTGGTCACCACCCTTCCGGTGTCGATCCCAATTCTGGAGGCGAACATCGCCGCCTATGGTTTCTCGGACGCATTAGTCCGGGTGCGCGCGGCGGGTGTCCCGGTTCTTGATCTTGAAAATAACCGCTCGGTCGCGACGGCGCGGGTTCTGGAGGAGGCTGATCGCGCGGCAGAGGAGGATGGCGTTCAATCCGTAGTCCTGGGCTGTGCCGGCATGTCCCATATCCCAGAAGAAGCCCCACCGGGCCTGAAGCTGCGTCTGATCGACGGGGTCGCTGCGGCGACACGGATCGCCGCGGCATTGCAATAGGGGGCGCCAGGCATGGCCCGCAAAATTGTCACCGCTGCCGCCCAGATGGGCCCGATCGCCAAGTCTGAAACTCGGGCGAGCACGGTCGCCCGGCTTATCGAGATGATGCGGGAGGCCAAGGGGCGTGGCTGCGCACTGGTGGTCTTTCCCGAATTGGCGCTGACCACGTTTTTTCCCCGCTGGCTGATCGAAGATGACGACGAGCTCGACAGCTACTATGAAACCGAAATGCCCAATACGGCGGTCCTGCCGTTGTTCGACGAGGCTCAGAAGCTCGGCATTGGGTTTTATCTGGGCTACGCGGAAATCGCCTGGGAAAACGGCGTCAAACGCCGCTACAACACCTCGGTACTTGTCGACGCTTCGGGCGCCATCATCGGCAAGTACCGCAAGGTTCATCTTCCGGGCCACGCCGAGCCGCAATCCGGCCGCGCGTTCCAGCACCTTGAGAAAAGGTACTTTGAACCCGGCGATCTTGGGTTTCCGGTTTTCGAAGGCTTCGGTGGCGTGATGGGCATGGCAATCTGCAACGACCGCCGCTGGCCGGAAACCTACCGTGTCATGGGCTTGCAGAATGTGGAAATGGTCATGTTGGGCTATAACACCCCCTTCGGCCATGTCGGCGACCTGGCCATCGACAGTCTGACACTGTTTCACAATCACCTGTCGATGCAGGCGGGTGCCTATCAGAATGCCACATGGGTCGTGGGCACCGCAAAATGCGGGGTCGAGGAAGGCTCGGCAATGGGTGGGCAAAGCGTAATCATCGCGCCGTCCGGCGAAATTGTCACCCAAGCCGTAACAGTGGAGGACGAGGTGATTACAGCGTCCTGCGATCTCGATCTGGGCACGCTCTACAAGGAAACGATCTTTAACTTCGCGGCCCACCGGCGCCCCGAACACTACGCCCTGATTTCCCAGCAAACCGGCGCATGCACCCCAATCCAGGAGACCTGAACATGGCCAAGAAAATCATGTGCGCCTTTGGCACCGACATCGACTCAGTCGCCGGTTGGATCGGGTCCTATGGCGGGGGTGACAGCCCAAACGATATCCAACGGGGGATTTTTGCAACCGAAGTCGGCGTGCCCCGGCTGTTGCGGCTCTTTGACAAATACGACCTCAAGACAAGCTTCTTTGCGCCCGGTCATTCGATCGAAACCTTCCCCAAGGAAATGGAGATGATCGTCGAGGCTGGCCATGAAATCGGCGCACATGGATACAGCCATGAAAACCCTGTCGCCATGACACCGACCCAGGAGGAAGATGTCCTTGTCAAATCCATCGAGCTGATCAAGTCGCTGACCGGGGCACCGCCAAAGGGCTATGTTGCGCCATGGTGGGAAATGTCCGCCTCGACTGCCGACCTTTTGCTGAAACACGGGTTTTCCTATGACCACAGCCAAAGTTATCGGGACTTTCAGGTTCACTATGCCCGCACCGGTGATGAGTGGACTGTGATCGATTATACAAAGACAGCCGGTGAATGGATGACGCCGTTGATCCGTGGCCCCGAGATCGACCTCGTGGAGATCGACGCCAACTGGTATGTCGATGACCTCCCGCCAATGATGTTCATCAAGAAAGCGCCGAACAGCCACGGTTTTGTCGATCCGCGCGTGGTCGAGCAGATTTGGAAGGATCAGTTTGACTGGATCTATCGCGAAATGGACTACGGTGTTTTTGCCATCACCATTCACCCGGATGTCTCGGGCCGTCCGCAGGTCCTTTTGATGCTTGAGCGGTTGATCGAATACATCAACGGACACGATGGCTGCGAATGGATGACTTTCGAAGCGATCGCAGATGATTTTCGTGCCCGCTATCCCTTTGCCGGCGAGGCCCGGCCAGAGGTGATCTGATGTGCAGCAGTTGCGGCTTTCCCGCGGCACCCGGCCACTGGACAGAGGCTGGCGCGGCCACGCCGCATGATCGACTTCGAGAGCGGTTTCGCCGGGTCGCGATGCTTGGCGACCTCCTGCGCCCGCTTGGCATTTCGGTATATGATGGGGGGCTGGTCCCCGGCATACAGGTGATGGGCGCCGGCGGTGGTGCGGTTATTGTGCCGGATCTCGAAGCATTGTGGAGCGAGGTAGAGCGTTTGACCGGTCGGCCATTCGATCCCCTGCTGTTGTGACTGACCCGGACCGCGACGGGCGTCTCAGGCTTACGATCATCGGCGGCTTTCTGGGCTCTGGAAAGACAACTTGGCTGCGCCATCAGATGTTTGAGCGGCGCTTTGATGCCGCCCATGTGATCGTCAATGAGGCGGCCGGGACGCCGGTGGACGACAGCCTGTTGTCCGAGGCTCAGGCACTGACGGTGCTGGCAGGCGGCTGCGCCTGTTGCGAAGGGGCGACGGCGTTTCAGGACGCGCTTTTGGCGATCTGCGACACCCGCAGCCAGATTGCCGACCCGGCCGCGCGGGTTGACCACATCCTGCTTGAAACCAGTGGTCTTGCGGACCCGGGTGCAATTGTCGCACTGATCCAGGATCATCCGATCCTGATCCGGCACATTGTGGTGGCCCAGGTTTTCGTGGTTGTCGATGCTGTCTACGGGCGCGACGCGTTGGACAGCCAGCCTCTGGCCCGGGCGCAGGTCAGATCGGCGGATCACCTCGTTTTGACCAAGACCGATGTGGCCACCCCGGCGGATATGACCCGTCTTCGCCATGTTTTGCGGCTGCTGGCACCTGTGGCCAACCAGACCGGGGCAACGTTCGGCAGCCCGGTGCCCCTTCCGGATTTGGGACCGGCGCAAGTTGATGATGTGCTTGCGCCGCTCAAGATGACCGAGCCGGCCATCGTGGCATGTCAGCTTGACCTCGGACCTGCACCGGACTGGACTGCGCTAACGCTGTGGCTGTCTGCCCTGCTTCATGCCCGGGGCAATCAGATTGTGCGGGTCAAGGGTGTTATTGCCTCGCCTGCCGGTCGCCTCCTTGTTCAGGCCGTTCGCAACACGGTGCAACGTCCGGAAGTTCTTCCCAGGTCAACTCCGGCG
>JBCCYF010000054.1:0-27787 GCA_039190275.1 Pseudomonadota bacterium
CGTCCATGGGGATGGCCCGCACCACATCCGCTGAAAACCGGTTGATCAACGTGTCCGCGACAGCTGCCACCTCGTCACCATCAATATCTGCCAACACCACGCAGGCCCCTTCGGACAGGTATCGGGCCGCAATGGCCGTTCCGATACCGCCCGCACCCCCGGTCACCAAGGCGACGCGACCGGCCAGCGACTTAGGCTTGGGTAATCGTTGGAGTTTCGCTTCCTCAAGCAGCCAGTACTCTATGTCAAAGGCCTCTTGTTCCGGCAGCCCGACATAGGCGCTGACCGAGGATGCACCACGCATCACGTTGATCGCATTGACATAGAACTCTGCGGAAATTCGTGCGGTCGCCTTGTCCTTGGCGAAGGTGATCATGCCCACCCCTGGTACAAGATACACAACCGCATTCGGGTCACGCAGCGGTGGGCTGTCAGCGCGTTTGCAGCGGTTGTAATAGGCCGTGTACCTGTCGCGATAGGCAGCAATCTGATCCGGCAGGCCCGCCAGTACGTCATCGGTATTGTTTGTCGCAGGGTCGAATGCGATGACAAGCGGGCGGATCTTCGTGCGGAGGAAGTGGTCCGGACAGGATGTGCCCAGCGCCGCAAGTGCTTCCATGTCGGCTGCATTGACGAAGTCCAGCACCACATCACTGTCCACAAAGTGCCCGACCATGCGGTGTTCACCTGACACCATCCCGCGAATGGCCGGCATCAATCTGGCCGCCACGCCGCGACGACCTTCGGCCGACAGGCTTTGGTGGAGCGGGCCGCCGAACACCGGGCTGCCAGCCGTTTTGGCCTCGAACCAATCCATCGCGCGTTGAATGACGTCAAGCGTCAGCGCATAGCACTCCTTTGCGTCATCTGACCAGGTGAACAGACCGTGGGCCTCCAGGATAACGCCCTTGGCCATTGGATTGTCCAGGCAGAACCTTTCCAGCCAGAGACCCAGTTCGTACCCGGGCCGCTTCCACGGCAGCCAGCCGATCTGATCCCCAAAAACCTCTTGTGTGAGCTCCTTGGAGTTTTTGGATGCGGCTATGGCAATAATGGCATCCGGATGGACATGGTCGACGTGTTTTTCCGGGACATAGGCATGAAGCGGAGTATCGATTGATGCCGCCCGCGGGTTCAGTCGGTAGGTGCAATGCGGCAGGTAGCCCACCATTTCATCTTCGAACGCCACGCCGCGATAGAGACCCTTCAGGGCCCGCAGTTTGTCCATGTAAAGCGTGGCAAACCCGTCCATCTTGATCGAGCCGATGTCGCCGCCCGACCCTTTCACCCAAAGAACCTCGACCTTTTCGCCGGTCAGCGGATCGACCTCCATCACCTTCGCCGACGTGTTTCCCCCGCCGTAGTTGGTGATGCGCTTGTCCGATCCCAACAGGTTCGACCGGTACAACAGCATTTCAGATTCGCTCATACCGGCGGCGGTATCATCGTCCCATCCATTCGCAAGCCGATGATTTCCAATCGAATTCAGCATGGAGTCCTCCCGGTGGCGCGTCATGAGCTGGATCCCGTACACGGCGAGCGTGCGACCGGAGCGCCGTAAAGTCAATCAGCTTCAATCAAGATCAATTACATTGCAGTGCAGCATGATTGAACTTGACGAAATTTGATTGACAGAAGCGGCGAATCTGCTCACCGTCCTTGGTTAAGGGAGGCTCTTGTGCACGAATCCGAACGCCACAGACTGATACTCTCGGCAGTTCAGGACCGTCCGGTTGTGACGGTCGCCGATCTGTGCAGCCTGACCGGTGTGTCCGAGGCAACGATCCGACGCGACATTGCAACGTTGCACATGCAAAAGCGGCTGCGCCGTGTCCGTGGCGGAGCCGAGGCGATGGCGCCGCCGCAGTTTGTCGGCCTTGCCGGGCGGACCTTCGCCGTCAATGAAACCATCCGCATTCAGCAAAAGCGGGCGATAGCACGTGCTGCAGTTGACCTTTGCACGGACGGTGAATCGATCATCATCAACGGCGGCACGACAACCTTTCAGATGGTGCACCCGCTTGCCTCACGCAGGGTTCAGGTCTTTACCAACTCGTTTCCGATCGCCGAGCACCTCCTGAAGCATTCAAAGAACACTGTCATGCTTTCGGGCGGGGTTATCTATCGCGAACAGAACATCATTCTGTCGCCCTTTGAGAATGACGTGACCCGGAATTTCTACGCGCGCCGCATCTTCATAGGGGCACAGGGTCTGGGACCGCTCGGGCTGATGGAGGCGGATCCCCTGTTGATCCAGGCCGAAGAGAAACTGATCGGACAGGCCGATGAAATGGTGGTTCTTGTCGACAGCAGCAAGTTCGAAGCGCGTTCCAGCCTGCTGCTATGCCCGCTGGAAAAGATAGATGTCGTGATCACCGACAACGGCATAAGCGACCGCGCGGCAAGCATGCTCGATGCGGCTGAAATAAAACTGATCGTGGCGCAGGAAAGCGCCGCGGCGGAAACTGCATCGGGCTGACCGGACCCGACGCAACGCTCATCCAGGGAGGATAGACAATGAGCATCACCAGAAGACTGTTCGGCAGTGCAGCCATCGCCGCGATGATGTTGGCCGGCGGATCGGCGCATGCGCAGGACAACATACGTATCGCGCTGGTCGTCAAAGCGCTTGGTATCGGCTTCTTTGAGGCGGCCGCCGAGGGCGCGCAGGAAGCCGCAGCCGAGCTTGGCAATGTCGAGGTTATCTACACCGGGCCAACCGACACCACGGCGGAAGGCCAGATCGAGGTGATCAACGCATTGATCGCGCAGCAGGTCGACGCCATTGCGGTGTCCGCCAATGATACGGATGCGCTTGTCCCTGCGCTCAAACGCGCCATGCAGCGCGGCATTACAGTCATCAGCTGGGACTCGGGTGTGGCGGCCGAAGGGCGGGAACTGCATTTGAACCCGTCATCCAATCCACTGATCGGCAATATGATCATAAAGCTGGCGGCCGACCATTTGCCAGATGGCGGCGAGGTTGCCGTGCTCTCCGCGTCTGCCACCGCGACGAACCAGAACACCTGGATCGCCGAGATGGAGAAGGTGATGGGCAACTATCCCGGAATTGACGTTGTCTCGACCGTCTATGGCGATGACCTGGCCGACAAGTCCTACCGCGAGGCGCAGGGCCTGATGCAAAGCCATCCGGACCTCAAGGCAATCATAGCGCCGACATCGGTTGGTATTGTTGCCGCCGCGCGCGCGGTCGAAGATGCTGGCAAGGTTGGTCAGGTCAATGTGACCGGTCTGGGCCTGCCGTCGGAAATGGCTGGCGCGATAGATAGCGGTGCGTCGCAGTCCTTTGCGATCTGGAACCCGATCGACCTTGGCTACTCGGCCACTATGCTGGCCTATCAGCTTGCAACCGATGCGGCTGAGGCTGCGCCTGGCGCCGAGATACCGATGGGGCGGATGGGCAGTCTGACACTGGATGAGAACAGCGAGGGCGCGATGGCCGACCCGTTCGTCTATGACGCCTCAAACATCGATCAGTTCAAGGAAATTTTCTGATCGGTTCGGCCCGGCGCATTCATGCGCGTTGGGCCAACTTTCCCTTCGCCGGACAGCAAAAATGCTCCAGAATGCACCCATGCAGGACACCCTGGCCGCCCAAGCACGTCCGGTAATGCGGCTGTCCGGGATCACCAAGACGTTTCCCGGGGTCAAAGCGTTGTCGGATGTCGCATTGGAGCTGTACCCGGGCCAGGTCACCGCCCTGGTTGGCGAGAACGGGGCTGGCAAGTCCACCATCGTCAAGGTTCTGACCGGAATCTACCAGGCGGATGCCGGCCGCATAGAAATCGACGGGGTCGCGCGACGTTTCGCCACCGCCCAGGACGCGACCCGGGCCGGGATCACAGCAATACATCAGGAGACGGTTCTGTTCGACGAGCTCTCCGTCGCCGAAAACATCTTTATTGGCCATGCCCCACGCACGCGGTTCGGCCTGATCGATTGGCTTAAGATGCGCCAGCGCGCGGCCGAGATCCTGGAGCGGATCGGCGCCAATTTCGATCCGCAGGTGCCGCTAAAGGACCTTGGGATTGCCAACAAGCATTTGGTTGCAATTGCCCGGGCCCTTTCCGTGGATGCGCGCGTGGTGATCATGGACGAGCCGACCGCATCGCTCAGCCAGACCGAAATCGAGGAGCTCTACGAACTTGTCGAGCGTCTGAAATCCGAAGACCGCGCCGTTCTTTTCATCAGCCACAAATTCGATGAGGTTTTCCGGATCGCCGACCGCTACGCGGTGTTTCGCGATGGCCAGCATGTCGGCGCGGGCCTGATCTCGGACATTGCCGAGGATGATTTGGTGCGCATGATGGTCGGTCGTCCCGTCGACCAGGTCTTTCCAAAGTCCCGGCACGAGGTCGGTGACATCCTATTGAGGGTGCGCGGCTACAGCCATCCGACGGAATTCGATGACATCGACTTCGATCTCCGCATTGGTGAAATCATCGGTTTCTACGGTCTCGTCGGGGCCGGTCGCTCGGAATTGATGCAGGCGATCTTTGGTATTACTCGCCCGTCGGCCGGCTCCATCGAGATTGATGGCCAGGCTATTTCGATCCGCTCACCCAATGATGCGACCCGCGCGGGCATCGTCTATGTGCCCGAGGATCGTGGAAAACAGGGAACCGTCATTGGTTTGCCGATCTTCCAGAATGTGACACTTCCGTCGCTTGAGCGCACCTCGCATGCCGGTTTCCTGCAACTGGCTAATGAATTCAGCCTGGCGCGGGACTATACCGAACGCCTGGACCTGCGGGCCGCATCATTGGATCAGGATGTCGGCACACTTTCGGGCGGTAACCAGCAAAAGGTCGTTATCGCAAAGTGGCTGGCGACCAAACCACGGGTTATAATCCTGGACGAGCCGACAAAGGGGATTGACATAGGGTCCAAGGCGGCGGTGCACGCATTCATGTCACAGCTTGCGGCGCAAGGCCTGGCGGTGATCATGGTCAGCTCGGAAATTCCGGAGATTCTGGGCATGTCCGACCGTGTGGTGGTCATGCGCGAGGGGCTGATTGCGGCGCAACTCAGCGGCAAGGATGTGACGCCAGAAAGCCTTGTGCGTCACGCCGCCGGGATCGGGGCGGCGGCGTGACCGCCTCCCTGAAATCGCGGGAATCGTTGTTGATCGCGGTGATCGTTGCGCTGTTGCTGATCATCGCGTCGAGGTTTCCGGCCTTCATCGAACGGGGCAGCCTGATCGGCGTGTTCAACGACACGTCGCCATTGATTATTCTGGCCATCGGTCAGGCCCTGGTGATCCTGACCCGATGTATCGATCTGTCTGTCGCCGCAAACCTTGCCCTCACCGGTATGGTCTGCGCGATGCTCAACGTCGCATTCCCGGGCTTGCCGGTCGCTGTGATCCTGCTGGTAGCCCTGTGCCTGGGGGCGATCATGGGGGCAATTAACGGAGTGCTCGTGTGGAAACTCTCGATCCCGCCGATCGTTGTGACACTTGGCACCATGACCATTTTCCGGGGTGTTATCTTTCTGATTTCTGATGGCGAATGGGTGAACGCCCATGAGATGAGCGCGACCTTTACCGGCTTTCCGCGGTCCGAGCTTCTTGGCCTGCCCATGCTGAGCTGGATCGCGATCCTGGTTGCCCTGCTGTTCTTTCTGATCGTTGCGCGAACGCCCCTTGGCCGGGCCTTCTATGCGGTGGGCGGCAATCCGAATGCGGCTGTCTATACCGGCCTGAATGTGGGCCGGACCCAGTTTCTGGCTTTTGTCATCTCGGGGACGTTGGCCGGGCTCACCGGGTATCTCTGGGTCGCGCGGTACTCCGTCGCCTATGTGGATATAGCTGGCGGTTTCGAGCTTGAGGTTGTTGCGGCCTGCGTGATCGGCGGGATTTCCATCGCAGGAGGGGCGGGCACGGTCCTGGGCGCGATACTTGGCGCGCTGTTTCTTGGCATTATCAAGAATGCACTCCCGGTGGTCGGCATCTCGCCCTTCTGGCAACTCGCGATCTCGGGCAGCGCCATTGTCGTCGCGGTCGCCTTCAATGCTCGATCACAGCGCAGCAAGGGCCGGATCATCCTGAAGCGTGCCGAGGCAACGACATGACCGAAAACCCCCGTGTGATCCCCGACCGGCTGGAAAGCCCTGCGGTCCGCGTGCTCAAAAGCTGGGAAACGCTGCTCCTCGCGGTTGCTGTGGCGATCTTTGTGGTCAACAGCCTTTCCTCGCCCTATTTCCTCAATGCCTGGAACCTGAGTGACGCCACGTTCAATTTCACCGAAAAGGCGATGATCGCCTTCGCCATGGCGATGCTGATCATCGCGGGCGAGATTGACCTGTCGGTGGCGTCGATCATCGCGTTGGCGTCGACCGCGATGGGCGCGGCGGCGCAGCTTGACGTCGGCGTGCCGTTGCTTGTCCTGATCGGCATTGGAACAGGTCTGGTCTGCGGTGCGTTCAACGGGTTCCTCGTCACCGGACTTGGCTTGCCATCCATCGTGGTCACCATCGGGACGATGAGCCTGTTCCGCGGCATATCCTTCATGGTGCTCGGCGATCAGGCATACCGGGGATACCCCGCAGAATTCGCCTATTTTGGCCAGGGCTATGTGTGGTGGGTGATCAGCTTTGAGTTCGTGTTGTTTGCGATTATCGCCGTGGTGTATGCCGTGGTGCTGCACAAGACGAACTTCGGCCGCGCCGTGTTTGCCATCGGCAATAACCCGACCGGAGCGTTATTTTCCGGTATTCGTGTTCAGCGGGTCAAGTTCATCCTGTTCCTTCTAACCGGACTTATGGCCGGTATCGCCGCGATTTGCCTCACCTCGCGCCTGGGTTCGACGCGCCCCTCTATTGCCCTGGGGTGGGAGCTTGAGATCGTGACGATGGTTGTCCTTGGCGGCATCAACATCCTTGGCGGTTCCGGTTCGATCCCCGGCGTGGTGATTGCCGCCTTCGTCATGGGTCTGGTCACCTTTGGCCTTGGGCTTTTGAACGTCCCGGGGATCGTGATGTCGATCTTCATCGGCATGCTGCTGATCGGCGTAATCGCCTTGCCGCGGCTTTGGTCGATGTGGAGGTCATGATGCAGAAATATGCCTTCAAGATGACCCTTAACCCGGGCTGCACGGCGGAATACATCAAACGCCACGATGCGATCTGGCCCGAGCTTGTGAACCTTCTGAAAGATGCCGGTGTGTCCGACTATTCAATACACCTCGATGCAGAGACGGACACGCTGTTCGCCGTGCTCTGGCGCAGCGATACGCATAAAATGGATGCGCTGCCGGACCACCAGGTGATGAAACGGTGGTGGGCTCACATGGCCGATATCATGGTAACCCGCGCCGACAACGAACCTGTCGCCACGCCGCTTAGAACCGTTTTCCATATGCCATGACCAATGTCGCGGTGATCGACATTGGAAAGACCAACGCCAAGCTCGCGCTGGTCGATACGTCCACACTGGCGGAGATCGCCGTCATCACCCGACCCAATACTGTTTTGGCCGGACCCCCCTGGCCGCACTTTGACCTTGATGGACACTGGGCGTTCCTGCTGGATGGGCTGGCGGCGTTCCATGGCGATCATGAGATCGGCGCGATCTCAATTACCACACATGGGGCCAGCGGCGTCTTGCTGGACAAGCACGGAGACCTTGCCGCCCCAATGCTCGACTACGAGCACAATGGCCCCGATACGGTCGCGGACCACTATGACGCGATCCGACCCGCATTTGCGGAGACGGGTTCCCCCCGTCTTGCGGGGGGGCTGAATGTCGGCGCTCAACTCCACTGGATGTTCCAGACGGATCCCGAATTGCGCGACCGTACAGGGATGTTCCTGACATACCCCCAGTATTGGGCATTCCGTCTGACGGGTGTGGCCGCCACGGATGTGTCGTCACTTGGATGCCACACCGATCTTTGGGACCCCTACAGGCGCAGGTTCTCTGACCTGGTTCCGAAACTGGGTCTGGAAGGAAAGATCGCACCGCCCCGCTCGGCAGCGGACATCCTGGGCCCTGTACTCGCGGAGATTGCACAGCAAACGGGCCTGTCGCCCGATACTCCGGTTTACTGCGGTATCCACGATTCGAATGCGTCGCTTTATCCCCACATCCTGGCGCGGGAGGCGCCGTTCTCGGTTGTATCGACGGGCACCTGGGTCATTGTGATGTCTGTCGGCGCAAAGCCAGTCAAACTGGACGCTTCGCGGGATACATTGATCAACGTGAACGCGCGGGGCGATCCGGTTCCATCCGCACGCTTCATGGGCGGGCGCGAATTTGAAACGGTAATCTGCGGCCAGTTCGAGCCGCCAACCGCCCGCGATGCTTCCCGCGTGCTGCAAGACAACGTCATGCTGCTGCCCGCGGTAAACCCGGATACCGGCCCGTTTCAGGGACGATCCGCAGTATGGCGCAACCGTGAACCACCCTTGGGCAGCGGCGAGCGCACGGTGGGGGCCAGTTATTATCTGGCACTCATGACGGCAACCTGCCTTGATCTGATCGGCCATGCCGGAACGATCATTGTCGAGGGGCCGTTTAGCCGCAACGCCGAGTATTGCCAAATGCTCAGCGCCGCGACGGCGTATCCGGTGCTATCCGCGGAAAGCGCAACCGGAACGAGCCATGGTGCCGCGTTGCTTGCTCATCCAAACGCTGCACAAAACGCGTTTGGATCCGAAGCCCGCTATGTCGAAATGTCTTCCGACATGCGCCGATACGCGTATGCGTGGCGACAGTCAGTTTGAACCGATGTGCGCATCGACAGCCAGAGCTGTTGCTCCCTCAGTTGCCTGGCGCCGACGCGCCAAAACACCTTCTGATCGACGGTGATCCGTGTCCCCGCCTATGTTGTAACCGGCCATTTGGCCCTGCGCGCTCCACCAAGTATTGTCCCAAGACAGTGTGACGAACCGGCGTGCGGGTAAACGAACAGCTTGGGAGGCCTAGATCTCCGCGCGTAGCGCACCCATCAGACCCTGCAGAAACTCAAATGCCTTGGGATCCCGCAAGCGCCCGTCCTCGTCAAAGGCGTCGTTCGCACCAGCCACCATAACCTCGGGACCCGGTAAAACAGTGCAGCCGAACGGTGTCAGGCAATGGCGCAGCGAGTATTGTGACCGCTCACCCCCTGCGCGGCCCGCCGCGGCAGACAGGACTGCGACAGGCTTTCCACGCAAGGGCGCCTTTCCGGTTCGGCTGAGCCAGTCCAGGGCGTTCTTCAGGGCGCCCGAAAGGTTCTTGTTGTACTCGGGGGTTGAGAAAACGATGGCATTCGCGGCCAAACATTGATCCGCCAGCCTGTGCACCTCGGTTGGGACACCGTCACGGTCTTCCAGGTCCTGGTCGAACAATGGAAAACGGATGTCACCCATCTCGAATTCTGCGTCGCCAAACGCCCTGGCCGCCTCGTGCACGAGCATTGTGTTGCTTGAGGCCGCGCGTAGCGCACCCGAAATTCCAAGAAGGCGGGGGTTGTTGGTCATTTCGGTCCCTTGATACAAATTGGTCCCCCGTGGTTATAGTCCATGGTCCCCCGGCATCATAAATGAATTTCTGCGAATATGTTGTGGATAAATCCGGCCCAAACCCCATATCCGGTGGTTGAAACCTTGACTTGCCCTGGCCCTCGGCCGAGCATTGATGGTGAATTGAGAATCGCCGGTAGCTGGCGACAGGACAGTACATGCACTTCAACAAACTCAGACTGCTGGGATTCAAGAGTTTCGTCGACCCGACCGAATTGGTGATTGCACGCGGCCTGACCGGTGTGGTGGGCCCGAACGGATGTGGCAAGTCGAACCTGCTTGAAGCGATCCGCTGGGTGATGGGTGAAAATCGCCCCTCGGCCGTTCGCGGTGGCGGGATGGAGGATGTGATCTTTGCCGGTGCGGCGAGCCGGCCGGCGCGCAACTACGCCGAGGTCACCCTGCATCTGGACAATTCGAGCCGTCTGGCCCCGTCTGGCTTCAACGATCAGGACACATTGGAAATCGTACGGCGCATCACCCGCGACGCCGGTTCGGCATTCAAGACCAATGGCAAGGAGGCACGGGCGCGCGATGTCCAGATGCTTTTTGCCGATGCCTCCACGGGGGCGCATTCGCCAGCGTTGGTCAGGCAGGGCCAGATCAGCGAGTTGATCAACGCCAAACCCAAGGCGCGACGGCGCATCTTGGAGGAGGCTGCGGGGATCTCGGGGCTTTATCAGCGCCGCCACGAGGCCGAGTTGAAGCTGCGCGGGACAGAAACAAATCTAGAGCGCGTTGAGGATGTCCTGGAAAGCCTTCAGTCGCAGCTTAACGCGCTGGCCAAACAGGCACGGCAAGCCGCACGATATCGCGAGATAGGTGCGGCCCTGCGCGAGGCGGAAGGCTTGCTGCTGTTTCGGAAATGGTTCGAGGCCGAAGCAGAGCGCCTGAGCGCCAGTACCACTTTGACCGAGGCGGTGAAGGCGGCGGCGGCGGCGCAATCGCGTGCCAGTCAGGCGTCCAAATCGAGGGAGGAGGCCGATACCGCTGTGCCGCCCTTGCGCGAGGAGGAAGCGATCGCCGGCGCTATATTGCAACGTCATT
Organism: Pseudomonadota bacterium; assembly: GCA_039190275.1. Taxonomy (GTDB): domain Bacteria; phylum Pseudomonadota; class Alphaproteobacteria; order Rhodobacterales; family Rhodobacteraceae; genus Halovulum. The sequence goes on from JBCCYF010000054.1 coordinate 10,573, forward strand.
TGGTTGAGCGTGATGCGCTTGATGATCGGGAAGTGCGGGTGCGGGACGAGGTTACTGCACTTGCGTCCCGTATTGATCAACTGACACGCGATGTGGAACGTGAACGCGGTCTTCTCGGGGACGCAGGGGACCACATTGCAGCGCTTGAACGCGAGGCAGCGGCGATCACGGACGCCTCGGAAAGCCAGGAAAACGCTGTCGGGGAAGCGGAACTTGCCGCGCAGCGCACCGCCGGGGTTTTGAAGGAACAAGAGGCCGAAACAGACCGCCTGACCGAAGACACCGCGCGTCTTGCCGCGCGCCACCAATCTGCCGAACGCCGTCTGGCGGACGCACAGGATCAGGAAAGCCGGATGGCGCGGGAACTCGAGCAGGCTGTCTCGGCCGCTGAACGCCTTTCTGAGGAGCATACGGCGGCGAGGGCCGCGCAGGCTGCCAGCAAAGCCGCGCTGGAAACGGCACAAAGCACCGCCGCACAGCGGGAGGAGATTCTGGCCGCCGCAGAGGCAACCCGGGCCACAGCGCAGGCCGAAGAGGCGCAAGCCCGCGGTGCACGGGCAGAATGTGACGGCGAAACCTCAGCACTGAGCGCTGAGGTCGAGGGCTTGGAGAGGTTGCTGGCCCGCGAAACCGGCGAAGGACCACAGATTTTGGATGCGGTACGCGCCGAAGCGGGTTTCGAGGCCGCACTTGGCGCAGCGCTGGGCGATGACTTGAAAGCGCCAGCGACGGAGGACACTGCCACGTCGGGCTGGCGGTCCCTTGGCGCGCTTGACACGGTGGCCCTGCCCGCCGCGGCGGTGCCGCTGGCGGATCATGTGACAGCACCAGATGTTCTGATGCGGCGATTGCGGCAAATCGGTGTGGTGGATCGGGCCGAGGGGCCGAAGCTTCACGCCGCGCTGCGCGCGGGCCAGCGTCTTGTCAGCCCGGAAGGCGACCTCTGGCGATGGGATGGCTACGCCATGACGGCCGAGGACGCGCCCTCGGCCGCTGCGCTGCGGTTGCAGCAGCTCAACCGCCTCGCCACGCTGCAGGAGATGCTTGCGGCAGCTCGGAAACGGGCGGATGCGGCGATCACAGCGCACGGCGACGCCAATGCTGTGCTGGACCGCGCGCAGTCGGACGAGGCCGATGCCCGGATTGAGCGCCGAAAGGCGGAAGAGACGGCTAGTCAAGCGCTGCGGGACGCCGGGCGTGCCGAAACGGCGGTCATAACCCTGGCCGGACAGGTGGAGACCGTAAACTTAGCCCACAGCCGGAGGACCGAGGATCTGGCCGATGCCAAGGCTGCCATCGCCGAAGCTGAGGCCGCGCGGGCCGAGCTGGACGACCTCGAAGCGGCGCGGGCTGCGCTTGAGACGCGCCGACAGTCAATTTCGGATGCCAGGTCCGCAATGCTGGCCGCACGCGCAACGCTTGATGACCTGCGTCGGGATGTTGCGGCCCGCGCTGCCCGCAGTCGACAGATCGAGCAGGAGACCAAGGGGTGGAACAACCGCCTTTCGACCGCCGGTTCGCGGATCGCCGAGCTTGACACCCGGATTGCCGAGGGGCAACAGAAATTGGCAAGCGCCAAAGCCCTGCCCGACCAGATACTGGCAGAAAGAAACGCGCTGGTCGATCTGATCGCAAGTGCCGAGGCGCGCTGTAAGGCGGCATCCGACGCGTTGAATATTGGTGAAACGCGTCTGCGGGAAGCGGAAGTCGGTGAACGCAGCGCGGCGCGGGAGGCCGGCGAAGCACGCGAGGCCCGCGCGCGCGCCGAGGCACTTTCCGAGGCCGCGGCAGACCGGGCGATAGCCGCCGCCGACCGGATCCGTGAGGAGCGGAGCCAGGACCCCGAAGCACTGCTTGCGGCGCTTGGCACAGATGCCGATCGTATTCCCCCGGTCGAAACCATTGAAACCCAGGTCGACCGGCATCGCCGACAGCGCGATGCCCTCGGGGCGGTCAACCTGCGCGCCGAGGAGGATGCGGCGGAGGTGCAGGCCGAATTTGACGGCTTGGCCGGTGAAAAGGCGGATCTGGAAGAGGCGGTCACCAAGCTGCGCCACGGTATCGCCAACCTCAATCGTGAGGGCAGGCAACGTTTGCTCGCCGCGTTCGAAGAGGTCAACGCGAATTTCTCGACCCTGTTCTCGACCCTGTTTGGCGGCGGCGAGGCCAATCTGGTGTTGGTCGAAAGCGATGACCCGCTGGAAGCCGGTTTGGAGATAATGTGCCAGCCGCCGGGCAAAAAGCTCTCGACGCTAAGCTTGCTGTCGGGGGGTGAGCAGACCCTGACCGCACTGTCCCTGATCTTCGCGGTGTTTCTGGCAAATCCGTCGCCCATATGCGTGCTGGATGAGGTCGACGCGCCGCTGGATGATGCAAATGTCACGCGGTTCTGCGACCTTTTGGACGAAATGACGAAACGCACCGACACGCGATTCCTGATCATCACACACCATGCGGTGACGATGTCGCGCATGGACCGCCTGTTCGGTGTGACGATGGCGGAGCAGGGTGTCAGTCAGCTGGTGTCCGTCGATCTGCGTCAGGCCGAGGAACTGGTTGACGCCTGACCCCCCGTGCTAGATCGCGGACTGTCGACAGAAGCAGCTTGCCCGTACCGGCACATCCGCGCGGGCGACAGCGCGGTCCAGTTGCTGCCGGATATGGCGGACTTCGACTGTTTCGCCACGGCGGGTGAGACACTCGTGCAGACCATGAAGGCTCCAGATATTGCCCGGATGCTGGGAAGCCCTGCTAAGCGTTTCATCAAGACCCAAATCGGCGCGGTATACGGCCTCGGCTTCGGCCAAATGGCCCTGTTCAAGCAGTAGCGCCCCCAGCGCATGACGGGCAGGTTGCATCCATCCCCAGGGCTCGTCGTAGGGCAGCGCATCGTCCAAAGCGACCGAGCGACGCAGATGGTCGAATGCGGTGTCGTGGTTCCCCCGTCGGTACTCCAATTCTCCCATGAGCATCTCGGACGCGATGTCCAGCAGATCGGGAACAATATTGTTGTGAATACGCCGCCTTTTGGACACTTTGCCGCGGCTGTTCTGAAACGCCTCGGCCATCACTTCTGCCTGGGCGACCTCACCACGCGCGGAATGGGCGATTGACTTGGCATAGAGCATGATCGCCGTCGTGCATGTGTAGAGTGCACGATCCTCGGGGAGCGGTTGATCAAGAATGTCCTGCCATCGGCCAAAGCGGATCAACACATGCTGTTTATGGGCGATGTAGCCTTCGGTGAAGTCCGCCATCGGGGGGCTTTCCAGCGCCAGGACCTCCGGCGGCAGAGCGGCGATCAATGCGTTGGCCGCGGCGAGTGCGGGCTTGAACTGGCCAAGAAACATGGCGCCGTAAATCGCAAAGTGGTAATTGTGGATCCGATAGCTGGTGTAGCGGTTCAAGGCACCCGCATAGTCGCGATAGGTTTCATCGACAGCGCTGGCTCGTTGGTTCCACAGCACGACATCCTGGTACTGTCCGCAAAGAACATCAATGTGGGTGGGCATATGGATCAGATGGCCGGCGTCGGGAACCAGTTCGCGCAGACGGTCGCCGTGGCGCAACGCGCGCTCGGGGAACGGTGACATTTCCATCAGATGCACATAGAGGTGCAGAAGGCCCGGGTGATCCCATGCGGCGTCGACTTCTGCGAAACACTGCTCAAGTAGGGCCACGGCCTCGTATGTTTCAGCCCCTTCCGCCGGTTCTCCGCTTGGCAGATCCCACATTTTCCAGGGCGTGCGGTTCATGATCGCCTCGGCGAAAACGGCCACCACATCCAGATCCCCGGGAAAACGACGATGCACACGGCGCATGGCGACGCAGAACTCATCGACCCAGGGCTGCATATCCTCGACCAGGTCTGGCTGGGGATACCGGGCTGGCAACGCTTCAACCAACGCACGTTCAACCGGTGTGACGCGATCGACAGCGGACAGCGCCCGCTGGGTGGCCGCATGGGCCGTCGCCAGAGCTTCGGCCCTGCCCTTGGGGTCGAACAGATGCCACGGCATATTGTAGTTTGGTCCGGCTGCATAGGCGAGGCCCCACTCCGCCATGGCACAGGCCGGATCGGCGATGGCAGCGCGTTCGAAACACACCATCGCTTCCTCATGATTATAGCCGTAGGTCCAGATCAGGCCGCGGTCGAACCAACGTTGGGCAGGCTCTGCCGTGCAGGTCACCGGGCGATGATACGACCCCAGTTCGAACGGATACTCCACCTGCGCCTCCTCAAACCCAATCCGGCGAGGACAGGGTAGCGCTCGGGCCTGTATCGTACCACCCTTTGGCAGGCCATCGTATCATATTGAGCGCGCTGCACGCGCAAGTCGACACGCACTGCGTGCAGCGGGCGCTGGCGTTGGATGCCCCACGTAACGGGCAAGCGCTGGCTAGATGTCATCACCCCGCATCACGCTGCCCCGGCGCGCCTTGCGGGCGGTATGCCGGTTCTGGAGTTTTGCGGCACCGGGGGGCGCCACAGGGTATGGATTGATGGTCCGCATTGGGCGCATCGGTGAGGCATCACTTTCAACAATCTGGATATCCGGGTCGGGTAAGCCATAGGCTTGGCAGATTTCGCTGTGACCGGCGTTCAGCTGCGCGCGCAGGATCTGCCAGATGAGCCGCACCCGTTCTTCTTCGTACTCGGCGTCTGTGGTGGCTTTGAACTGGTACATTTTCGCTCCATTTCGGGTTTCGAATGTGGGGCGCACTGCCTAATACGCACGACAGGCCAACTATGCGGTGGCCCGTTTCAATGTACAATCCACTGATAAGGTTGATCTTCGTTCATCTTAACCGTTTCTGAATCGATCCAAGCCCCGTCTGAGTGCTTGCCCCGGCGATCCGAAACGGCTAGCCGGGACGGGGACAACCGGAGCGTCTTGCATGCAGGCTATATTCCTGGATCTCGATGGGACACTGATCGATCCGAAAGAGGGCATCACGACATCGATCCAATATGCCCTGAAGGAAATCGGGGCGGACGTTCCGGACCAGGAGGATCTGACCTGGTGTATCGGTCCACCATTGTGGTCGTCGTTCGATGTGCTTCTGGGCCCCGGCGCGGACCTCGATCACGCCGTTTCGCTTTACCGCGAACGGTTTGGCACCGAAGGCCTTTACGAGGCCGAGCCCTATGACGGTATCGGCGAAATGTTGATGGACCTGCGCGAGACTGGTGCGGGGCTTTGGGTCGCGACTTCAAAATACAAGGGCTATGCCCAGACCATTATCGAGCATTTTGGCATTTCGGCCTGGGTCGATGGGCTGTTTGGATCGGAGTTGGACGGGACCCGCGCGGACAAGACCGCGCTGCTGGCGCATGCGCTGGACGAGACCGGCGTCGATCCCGCAAGAACCGTGATGCTGGGCGATCGGAAGTATGATATCGATGGCGCTCGGAACAACGACATCCCTTCGGTCGGCGCGCTATGGGGGTATGCGGATGATGGCGAGTTGCACATGGCCGAACCGGACGGGCTTGCCGGCCACCCCGAGGAGGTGAGCGAGATTGTGGAGGATCTGATCGGGTCCAGGGACTGAGGCACCGCAACCGACCGCTTTCCCTGGCCCGGAACAGCTGCTAAGCCCGACCCATGCATGATCCCGTTGATCTGACCGCCCGCCTTGTCCGTTGTCCAAGCGTTACGCCCGAAGAAGGCGGGGCGCTTGTTGTGCTTGAATCACTTCTGTCTGCGGGGGGGTTTGACTGCACGCGGGTCGATCGGGGCGGTGTATCGAACCTTTTTGCCATTTGGGGCGACACCCGCAACGGCAAGCGTTTTGGATTTAATGGACACACCGATGTTGTGCCGGTCGGCAATCGGGAAGACTGGTCCGTGGATCCGTTCGGGGCTGAGGTCATCGACGGTTATCTGTATGGACGCGGTGCGGCCGATATGAAGTCGGGCGTTGCCGGGTTTGTCACGGCCGCTCTGGATTTCGTCGCCGAAACACCGCCCGAGGGCGCGGTCGTTCTGACCATCACCGGCGATGAAGAGGGGCTGTCAACCGACGGGACACTCGCGCTGCTGGACTGGATGAAAGCCGAGGGGCAGTTCATGGATGTCTGCCTGGTTGGCGAGCCAACGTGTCCCTCAAAACTGGGTGATATGATCAAGATCGGCCGGAGGGGCGCGCTGACCGGCTTTTTCACTGCGAACGGAGTACAGGGTCACTCCGCCTATCCTCAGCGGGCCAACAATCCGATCCACGCGATGGTTGCCCTGATGGCAAGGCTGACGGACGAGCCGATGGATCAGGGCAGCGAACACTTCGATCCCTCGACGCTTCAAATCGTCACGATGGACACCGGCAATCCGGCCAACAATGTGATCCCGGCCAGTACGCGGGCAACCGTCAACATCCGCTATAACGACCTGCACACGGGTGAGAGTGTGCAGTCCTGGCTGGCGCGGCATGCCGCCGAGATCGAGGTGGAAACCGGCGTCTCTATCGCACTTACGGTTAAGAATTCCGGCGAGAGCTTTCTGACGCCGCCCGGCGCGCTGAGTGAAATTGTCAGCGCCGCGGTGACGGCGGAAACCGGGGTGAACCCCACACTTTCAACCAGCGGCGGGACGTCGGACGCACGTTTTATCAAAGATCACTGCCCGGTCGTCGAGTTCGGGCTGGTGGGGGAGCGTATGCACGGTGTCGATGAACGCGCGAAACTGACCGACATTCGGGCGCTCAAATCGATATACATGCGAATCCTGCGCGACTATTTTGCCGCTTGATTGGCCAGAGGGAGCAGCACAATGGACCATGCCGACGCCAGAACGGATCTGGCCGCAGCATTTCGTATCGCGGTAAAGTTGAATTGGCATGAGGCCGTTGCAAACCATTTCTCCCTTGCGGTGAATGACGATGGCACGCAGTTTCTGATGAACCCGAACCTGCGCCACTTTGCGCGTATCCGTGCCTCGGACCTTCTGCTGATCGACGCGAACGATCCGTCGACGATGGATCGACCGGATGCGCCGGACGCCACGGCCTGGGGGCTGCACGGCGCGCTTCACAGGGCTGTGCCCTGGGCGCGCTGTGCACTCCACCTGCATCCCAAGTATGCCACCGCGTTGGCCAGTCTGGCCGATAGCACCTTGCCGCCCATCGACCAGAACGCGGCCATGTTCTACGACCGCGTGATTATAGACGAGGGTTACGGCGGCCTTGCTCTGGAGGATGAGGGCGAACGTATTTGCGCGCAGTTTACCGATCCGCGCAAGAAGGTGATGCTGATGGGCAATCACGGGGTGATGGTCGTTGGGGTCACCGTCGGCGCCGCGTTCAACACCCTGTACTACTACGAGCGTGCCGCAGAGAACTACATTACGGCGCTCTCTACTGGTCGACCGCTTCGGGTACTGAGTGACAATGTAGCCGCCAAAACGGCCGATGAAATCGAGGGCGACGGTCAGCCGGATGACAGGCATCTGGCCGAGATGCGGGCATTGCTGGATGCCGAAGGCTCGGACTACGCCCAATAGTGCGTCGGGTGAGGCCGACACTGGTTATAATGGTCAAGGAACCGCGCCCTGGACGCGTGAAGACCCGGCTCGGGCGCGATATCGGCAGGATCGCCGCCGCATGGTGGTTTCGGCATCAGACCCGCCGATTGCTACGCATTGTGGCAGGGGACAGGCGCTGGACCACCCTTCTGGCAGTCAGCCCGGATCACGAAGGGCAGGCGAGCCGTGTTTGGCCGGGGCATCTGGACAGGATATCGCAGGGCGGCGGAAATCTGGGTGAGCGGATGCGCCGGGTGTTCCGGCAGGCGCCAGTCGGCCCGGTGCTGGTTGTCGGTTCGGACATTCCCGGTTTAACTCGCCATCATATCGCGCGGGCCTTTCAGCTGCTCGGCGCTGCGGACGCGGTACTGGGCCCTGCGACGGACGGCGGCTATTGGTGCATCGGGCTGCGGCGCGGCAGGATCCCACCACCCGGCCTGTTCAGAGGCGTGCGCTGGTCAACCGAACATGCAATGGCGGACACCTGTGCCAGCCTTGGCGCTGCGCGTATCCGCTTTGCCAACCAGCTTTCGGATGTGGATACCGCTGCGGACTTGTGACCCAAGCGGAGCGGGCAATGTGGATGACCATGGCGTGACGCGGCAGGCGCAGGTCGCGGAAACTCCAATGCTTGCAATAGATGTACCGCGGCGAAGCGCGCCGCGGTACGTATTTCTTAGCTAGCCAGGTGGCGCTCAGAACAGAAAGTTATCCGCTTCCAGATCTCCAAGTGCGGTGTCCAGCAAGGTCACCTGCGTTCCGGCATCGTCATTGATGACCACATCGTCTCCGACCTGGGCAATGTGATTGTCCAGAAGGTCGTCGAAGTCTTCGATGTTGGACACACCACCCAAGGCGACCTGATCATCCGAAACGGAGAAGTCGGTGATATCATCGTCCCCTTCGTTGTCGCGGAAGACAAAGCGGTCCTCGCCCGCGCCACCGGTCATGGTGTCATTGCCACTGCCGCCGAACAGACGGTCTTTGCCGTCACCACCGTCCAATACGTCATCGCCATTGCCGCCACTGACCCGGTCGTTGCCAAGACCACCTTCGACCAGATCGTTGCCGTTGCCCCCGCCCAACCGGTCGGCATTGTTGCCTTGCGCTTCGGCCCGGGCCCGGTCGACATTGTCGCCACCGATCAGATGGTCGTCTCCGCCGCCGCCCCGGAGGGTGTCGTTGCCGCCCAGTCCGTTCAGCACGTTGGCGCCCGCGTTCCCGATGATCACATCGCCCGCAACGCTGCTGCCGTTGACGTTTTCAATGTTGACGAAGTGGTTGACCCCGCCAGTCCCGTCAAGGAAGGCCGCGGTGCCATCACCCATATCGACACGGGACCCCTTGGGGAAGCCGTTGAGCAACAGTGTATCTGTGCCTGCGCCGCCATCCACGAAGTCATCGCCTGCAAAGGGGTGAAGAACGTCGTCCCCGTCGCCACCGATCAGCACGTTGTTCTGTGCGTTGCCGAAGATGACATCGTCAAATTCGGTACCGATAACATTCTCGAAATTATCGATCTCGGCAGTGTTTTCACCTTGGGTAACCTGACCGGTCTCCGACAGTCCCGGTGCGGTCGCATCACTGCCCTCGCTCGGGCCCTGCAGAACACCCTGGTTCAGGGCGTCCAGATCTACACGCGCGCCGCCGTCCAGCTCGGACAGGTCCAGGGTATCGCCCTGATCCAGATCATCCGCTGATTTGGCAGCCCGAGTGTCGGCGCTGTCGTCACCTCCGTCCAGATCCACTTTGATTTCGGACAGGATGTCGCCGACCAGTTCGGCGGTGTCTTCGCCATCACCGAAGTTGGTCTCGATTGTTTCGACATCACGGATATCCAGCTGAAACAGGCCATTGACCGTCTGGCCATTGAGGACGGTCCGGGCAAACGTGATACCATTGTCCGAGGTTTGAAACCGCGCCGTATCGTCATTGTCCAGATCATCTTCGACCAGGTCGGTAAAGAAATTCACCTGTGTGGTGTCATCCCCCTCGCCGCCCTTCATAAGGTCCGAACCATCGCCATTGTTCCAGACCAAAAGGTCGTCGCCCGCACCGCCGCGCATGATGTCATCGCCCTTGTTACCGATGATCTCATCGTCGCCATGCCCGCCGTTCAGCGTGTCATTTTCAAGCCCGCCGGACAGTATGTTGTTTTCGGCATTACCATAGATCATGTCTGCGAAGTCAGTGCCGATCACATTCTCAAAGTCATTGGCGATCGCCGTGGCACCGCCCGTTTCAATCATGCCGTTTTGTGACAGCGATTCCTTGCCGCCGTACTCGATATCCAGGTCAACGATTGCCGCATCGGCGAGTTCGCTCAGATCCAGCGTGTCACCCGCCTCGTCCTCACCGCCTTCCAGGGTGATATCGATTTCCGAGACAACCTCGCCAACCAACTCGGCTGTATCGTCGCCCCCGCCGAAGTTGACGTCCAGCGCCTCGACCTCTGCGATATCCAGCGCAAAGAGGCCGTTCACCGACTGGCCGTTAAGCTCGGTCCGCGCAAAGGTCACGCCCTTTTTGGAGGTTTCAATCCGCGCGGTGTCTTCATTTTGCAGGTCATCCTCGACCAGGTCCGTAAAGAAGTTAACCTGCGTCTTGTCTTCGCCCGCGCCGCCCCGCATCTTGTCCGAGCCATCGCCGTTGTTCCAGACCAGAAGGTCATCGCCGCGGCCGCCGCGCATCTCGTCATCGCCTTTGTTGCCGATGACAGTGTCGTTTCCGGCGCCGCCCAGCATCGTATCGTTGTCATTGCCGCCGGACATCGTGTCATCGTCAAGGCCGCCAGCCATAAAGTCGGTGCCGTCCCCGCCATCCATCGTGTCGTCGCCACTCAGGCCGAGCATAACGTCGTTGCCGCCAAGGCCTTCCATGACGTCGCGAATAAGCGTGCCGATAACAAGCTCGCTCTCATCGGTTCCGACAATAGGGCCCTGCTGGAGTTCTGCAAAAATTTGGTCTTCGACTCCAATATTCGTCACTGTTCCAAGTACTTTAGCCATCGTTCGGTCCTTTCAACTGCACAGGTCTATTGGCGCGCCAAAGCGCGTTGGTTGCATAAGATCAGGCTGAAAATTCGCCCCGTTTAGAACGCCCGGGTCCCCATAGGGGGACGCGTGTCGGCGTTCATGCCCGGGTTACGCGCGGGCTGCCGGAATTATTCTCGTGCTTCAGATTTTTCTGATCACGAAAAAGTGGGGTGCAAAGTACTCGCGCCGGAGGAGCTGAAAAAAAATTCAAATGGTGAGAATAAATGTCGAAGCCCAGGCGTAACCGATGTGAGCGCCACATGTTGGCACTTCAAATGGAAACGGAGATCTAAGATGAGACTCACATATGTTATTGCATTTGGTCTGATGGTGGCTGGCTGTGATACTGCCTATGCTCAGTATTCCTGGGGTGCCAGAATTGGTGATACGAATGTCACCAAGGCCAGCACAACCAGCCGGATCACGGCAGCGAACGGCATGACGCTTTACACCTTCGACAAGGATCAGAACGAGAAGTCGAATTGCTATGGCAACTGCGAGGTCAACTGGCCGCCTTTTGTCGCAAGCTCAAACGCAGTTGCGCCGGGAAACGGGTATTCGATCATCGAACGCCGCGATGGCACGCAACAATGGGCGAAAAATGGCGCACCCCTTTACTTCTGGGTTGGTGACCAAAAGCCGGGTGACACAAACGGTGATGGCGTAGGAGGGCTTTGGCATATAGCACGTTGAACGAGTATTTGGGTAACGAGTGAAGTGGATGCTGTACAGCGGGGGGTACAGCATCCACCCCAACTTGCGGCATGTGTATGCCGGTGGTGCAGAAGCGGGGTATTGTGCTTTTGTCCGAAATCCTCATGATCTCATCCAAGCGGTTGGCCCATGTTATGGCCAAGAAACTCCAGCTCAGGATGAACTTGATCTAATGTCGATTTCACCCGACGAGTTCAAATCGGACCTGATCAGACTGCTGCCACGACTGAAGCGGTTTGCCATGTCACTGACGCGGTCTGCGGCGGATGCCGATGACCTGTTGCAGGAGGCCTGTACGACCGCATTGCACAAATGGCAGCAATACGATCCGTCGCAGCCCTTCGATCGCTGGATGTTCCGCGTTGTACGCAATCTCTGGGTGAGCGAGGTTCGAAAGCGGCAGGTACGGCAGGGTCAGGGGCAGGTCCCCGCAGAGGATGCACTCGAACTGCACGTCGAAGACACGACCGAGGAGGCGCTGACAGCCCAGGTGGTCCGCTCGAAAGTTGACGGGCTGCCGAAGGAGCTATCTCAACCGCTGATGATGGTGTGTTCGGAGGGGTACAGCTATCGGGAGACTTCCGAGTTGCTTGATGTGCCAATTGGAACGATCATGAGCCGGATACATCGAGCGCGAAAACTACTGACCGCTGTATTGGCTGAAACAGAGTATGCTGCAAAATGACCGATCTATCAGCAAAACTGAGCGCGTATCTCGATAGCGAACTGGACCCGTCCGAAGCGCGGGAGATCGAAGCACGTCTGGCGACCGATCTGGAGGCGCAGGCCGAACTTGATTTGCTCATACAGGCCGATGCCGTCGCCCAGGCGCACTTTGAAGATCAGCTGACCGATCCGGTACCGTTGGCCCTGGTCCAGCAGATCAAATCCGCGGAGATGCCCGTGTTCCCGGCGCAGGTACAGCCGACCCGGCGGCGGCCGCCGGTTTGGATGGCGATTGCAGCTAGTTTTGTCGCCCTCTTTATGGGTGGTGCGGGCGGATATATTCTGAGGGATCAGACCGCGCCCGTGCCGCAAACGGGATGGCTCGTGGATATCGCGAATTACCATGAAGTCTATGCCGGACAGGAGCGGCATCTGGTCGAAGTGCGCGCCAATGAGTCGGACCATATCGAGAACTGGCTGGGCAATACGGTCGGTACCGCCTTTTCCATTCCGGATCTGTCTGAATATGGTCTGCAGTTTGAGGGTGGGCGTCTGTTGGTGGCCAACGCAAAGCCCGTTGCCCAGTTGATGTATCGCTTGCCGGATGGAACGGTCATTGCGCTTTGTCTGCAGCGCAGCAGCAAGGATCCCGTTGAAACGGTTGAGTTCAATCAGGTCACAATGAACAATTTTGACCTGGTGTCCTGGACAGCGGATGGATCTGATTTTGTGGTCGTGGGGCCGAGTGGGCAGCCCGATCTGCCCGCCATAGCGATGCATGCGTCTGAGACGATCTAGGGGCACTATGTCTGACGTGACAGGATAATCGCGCGACACTGGCGGATCAGACCCGAATGGCCGGGGCAGGTGGTCCGAGCCTGGATTGGAATTCGTTGCAGGCGCCAGTCTCAGTCCCGCCCGGCGCGGTCTTTTGGTGATCCGTGATATTCAACCAAACGCATGTTTTTCGCCTTTGACATTTCCGACAGAATAAGTCAACTTATCCCTACCCAGCGACCCTATGCGGATAAGCCCGGTTCACAAGACGGATGGCAATGGTGTGGGTGCCGCAACCGCTCACACCCCGGCGACAGGGCATTATCGGCATGACAGAACTGACACGCGGGGTCGCGCGCATTTTCGGAACACTTTATCGGTATGCTGGTGTGACATGGTCGACTACGGGGACACAACATCCGCCATACTTTGCCCGGCCGATACCGGTTGAGCGCCCTCTCCCATCAGATGCTGCGCGGGGAGGTCGGATATGAAAATGCAAGACACCTCCGGTCCGACGTCCTCTCAAGCGCGCTGCTGCCATCCACCCGCGGGCGACCAACTGCCGGTCCATCAGGCGGGGCTCGATTTGTTCGAGGTGGCCGTCTTGGACATTATGCGGTTCTATTTCCTCAGCTTTGCCGATCCCGCATCCCAAGGGTGGCTGCGTGCAATGCATACGGCGACAACACATTTCAAGGCAGAGGCCGCTCCGATCATCGCCTTCCAAATTCTGGCTATGGTACAGGCGATGCGCTGCAGCCGTGCGTCGGTTTTCATTTTCTCCAGCCCGGTCTGCCCAGAGTGCTCGGCAATGCTGTCGGATGAAGAGCGGCATATGATGGCCGCCATCCACTGTATCCGTTGCGGTCGACCGAACGAAGCGCGGACCCATGCCATGCTCTTGTGCCAGGGGAACCCGACAGAGACCTTTCTTATGGCGGTTGATGCTCTATGCGCCGGTGCGCCACATCTGACCATGCGGCACCAACCGACAGGTGTGTAGTGGTCGCAAAACCCGGACCAGATCTGGCGGGCGTTGACTGGGCATCGGCGGCAGTCTGGGTTTGCCCAAAAGCGCCAAGCACAACGGTCCGGTCGGGCAGGTGGGCGTGAAGATGCGGGATCAGACTCCGGGCGTCCAGATGAGCCCGTTTGATCTGGGCCCGCTTCGACCATCGCGCCGACCCGGTCTGACGCCTGTCATGGACCTTGTCTTCCTGCTTGTGATCTTTTTGCTCCTCTCCGCGCGATACGAACAGGATATGCCGCCGGAACCATCGCCGTTGGGGGCTGGTGGTGTTCAATCCAACCACGCGCCTCTGTTTGTCCAGGCCACGGACCACAAGTATCTGAATGGGGAAACACGTGAACTCGCCCCGTTTCAAGGTTCCGTATACGCGCAGACGAATGAACCTGTCGAGGGGCCACTTTTGCACCCGGCCGACGCCAATGTATCACGCGATCTGACATTGCGGAACGCAGTCACGGTGAACCGCGGCGCCATCGTCGCTGAGCGGGTGTTGCCGGCCATCCTGCCGATATGGGGCATTTCGCAGCGTCCATCGGCGCAGAGGACATGATCGTTTCTTGCGGTCCATCCGTGCCTCTTTCCCATCGCGGGTCAAGTCTAGCGAATGCGGCCCACATTTGTTCGCGTCCATACCCTGTTTTGGCCCACATGAGGCGGTCCATCGGGGTCCTTGCCATGTGGCTCGGGGCAGCAACGGTCCCCGCCGCGGAGGAGGACGTGGTGATACCGGGCCCAGAGGGTCCTTTACGCGGCACGCTTGTCATCCCTGAAAACACCTTCGCAGCCGCGCTGATAGTGCCGGGGTCGGGGCCCACTGATCGAAACGGCAACAATCCACTTGGGGTTCGCGCCGATACCTATCGCCTGCTGGCGCGCGACTTGGCGGCTGCCGGGATCGCAACCCTGCGTACCGACAAGCGCGGTATCGCGGACAGTAGCACCTCAATCTCGAACGCGGATCAGGTTCGGATGCGGGACTATGTGGTCGATACGCGCGCTTGGTCAGCCCTGTTGAAGGCGAGGACAGGTCTGACCTGCGTCTGGCTGATAGGTCACAGCGAGGGTGGGTTGATTACACTCGTGGCGGCACGCCGCGAACCATCGCCCTATTGCGGGGTGCTGTTGTTGGCAACGCCCGGCCGCCCTCTCGGACAGATCCTGCGGGAACAGCTCAGGGCCAATCCCGCAAATGCGCCACTTCTGGTGGCAGCAGAGGCGATCATATCGGACCTTGAGGCGGGCAAGACCGTTCCCAGCGAAAGAATCCCGGAACCGCTGAGCCTGTTGTTCCGGCCTCCGGTTCAGCCGTATCTGATGGACCTGATGTCCATCGATCCGGCAACGACGGCGGCGGAATATGCCGGGCCGCTGGCGATTGTGCAGGGCACCCATGATTTGCAGGTGCCTGTGTCAGATGCGGATCGCTTTGGGCACGCAAGACCAGGAGGCGAAGTCCACTTTATCGAGGGCATGAACCATGTCCTCAAATCCGCCCCGGCGGACCCAGCCGGCAATCTGGCCGTTTACAATGCGCCGGGCGTCCCTTTGGCTCGGGGGTTGGTGGAGTACTTCACAGGCTTCGTTAGGCGGCACACCCCCTAGGCCGTTTCATTTTGCGGTAACGCCCCCAATGCTGCTTAGGTTTTCAGTTCAGGGTGACGCGATTGAGGGTCACGCATCCAGCACGGCTTCAAACCCCTCAAATTCGGGGTGACCCTGATACATTGGCCGGTTGTTGCTGGCGCCGCGATGCGCGTTACGGAAATGTTCGGATTTGGTCCAGGCGACAAAGGCTTCATGGCTTTCCCACGTCGTGTGCGATGCATAGAGGATATGATCCTCGGCCTCCGCCCCCTTGAGCAGGCTGAAGGAGACAAAGCCGGGCACCTCGGACAGGGAGCTGTCACGGTTGCGCCATACCTCCTCAAATGCTTCAGAGTGATCCGGCAACACGCGGAAACGGTTCATCGCTATATACATGGGCTGGGGTTTCCTTGCTTTGGGAATAATCCGGGAAGATGCGCGGGCGGCCCTCGGGGCCGTACATAACGTCGATTTGCGTTTCATAGACATCCGACAGGATGGCGCTGGTCAAGACCTCATTGGGCGTACCGTCGGCGGTGATCCGGCCGCCGCTCATCAAAACCACCCGGTCGGCGAAGGCGCTGGCCAGGTTCAGGTCATGCAGCACGACGATGACGCCAGACCCTGTCTCAGCCGCGGCCCGCGCCTGTCGCATGACCGCAATCTGATGCGGGATGTCCAGGCTGGCAGTTGGTTCGTCCAGCATCAGATACAGACCGAATCCCCGGCTACGACCAGCCCGAAGCTGTGCCAGGACCCGGGCCAGATGCGCGCGGTGCCGCTCGCCACCTGAAAGCTGCGGGACAGCTCGGTTGGCAAGGTGCGTCAGATCGAGGTCCGACAGGACTGCCGCAGTGATCGCGTCGGTATCAGACACCGGAATACTGTTGGGAACCCCCAGCATCGCCAACTCTGTCACGGAAAAGGCAACGCTCAGGCTGGGGGTCTGTTCCAGAACGGCGCGGGACCGGGCAAGATCTTCGACGCAGAGCGTGGACAGCGGGGCACCGTTCAAATGAACCTCGCCTGCATCGGGGCGCGCGTCGCCGCATAACGCGGACATAAGGCTTGATTTGCCCGCACCATTTGGACCGCACAGGATGGCCACCTGACCCAATGGCAACCCCAGGCAAACGTCATCAACCGCGATGCGCGCGCCATAGCGGAGGGATACATGTCGTGCTTCAAGCACCCAACCGCTCCCCTCGCATGCGCGTCAGCAAAAGCCACAGAAAAAACGGCCCGCCCAAAAGACTGGTTGCGATGCCGATCGGCGGTTCCGCAGGCGGCACGGCCATCCGAACGCCAAGATCGGCCATCAACACCAGCGTGACACCGACCAGTGCAGAACCCGGAAGGACCCAGCGATGTGCGGGCCCGAGGATCAGGCGTGCGATATGGGGCGACATCAGGCCGATAAACCCGATTGGCCCGGCCGCCGCTGTGACCACGCCTACGGCGAGGGCGGTAAGTGCGGCCAGTTTGAACTTCGCGGCCTCAACGTCGAGCCCTGAATGAAATGCCGCCCGCTCGCCCACCTGAAAGAGATCGAGCGCGCGGGAGAACTGCAACAAGGACAACCCTGCCAAGAACGTGACGGTGCAGCAGACCATCACAAGGGTCCAGTTTGCCCCACCAAGCGCGCCGATCGACCAGAAGGTTAGACTGCGCAGCTGCTGATCGTCGCTGATAAAGACCATCGCCCCGATCCCCGCGGCCGCGATCGCATTGACCGCGACACCCGCGAGGATGAGCGTTGCCACCGACATCGCTCCGCCACGCCGGGACAGCGCAAAGATGAACGCGGTGACACCCATAGCACCGCAAAATGCCGCCATCGGCAGCAGAAATGGCCGCAGCGCATCGGGAACACCGGCAAATAG
>JBCCYF010000055.1:0-26530 GCA_039190275.1 Pseudomonadota bacterium
CTTGTCTGCGCACTGCGAAAAATGGTCCACTGCGACTGCAGGAAACGTTGTGAAAGCCATAGACCGGAGCGATTCATGTCCGCTAAATCCGCATTCGCCGCCGCCGTCGGGCTTTCAGTCGTCGCCGCGCCCGCGATGGCGGACTACCAGCTGACCATTTTGCATACGAATGACTTCCATGCACGGTTCGAGCCGATTGGCACGTATGGCGACAGCTGCTCGGCCGAGGACAATACCGCGGGGTTGTGTTTCGGTGGGACGGCCCGATTGGTGACGGCGGTGGCTGAGGCACGCGCGCGAAACGCCAATTCGGTGCTGCTTGACGGTGGCGGCCAGTTTTATGGGACACTGTTTTACACCTACTACAAAGGTAAAATGGCAGCCGAGTTCATGAACAAGCTGGGCTATGATGCGATGGCCGTCGGCAATCATGAGTTTGACGATGGGCCTGAAGCGTTGCGCGGCTTTGCGGATACGGTCGCGTTTCCGGTGCTGATGTCAAACGCCGACGTCTCGGGTGAGCAGCTGCTGGCTGGAAGGCTTGCCAAGTTGACCGTCGTCGAACGGGGCGGGGAGCGTTTGGGTCTGATCGGCCTGGCGCCCGAAAATACGCCGGAGCTGGCGAGCCCCGGCAGCAATATTGGTTTTACATCCCCCGTGGATGCGGTTGCTGGTGAAGTCGCCAAGCTTGAGGCGGAGGGGGTGAACAAGATCATCGTTCTTAGCCATTCGGGCTATGATGTTGATCTGGCGGTGGCCCAGGCCGTCCCACAGGTTGATGTGATCGTTGGCGGACATTCAAATACGCTACTGGGCAATTCGGTCGAGGGGTCCGTGGGTCCCTATCCCACAATGGTCGGCAATACGGCCGTAGTGCAGGCCTATGCCTTTGGTAAGTTTCTGGGCGAACTTAGCGTTACGTTTGACGATGCGGGCAACCTGACCGAGGCTTTTGGCGAACCGGTTTTACTGGACACCAGCATAGCCGAGGATGACGCCACAGTGGCGCGGATTGCCCAGCTTGCGGTGCCGCTGGATGAGATCCGAAACCAGGTCGTTGCCGAAAGTGCTGCGCCAATCGAGGGTGAGCGTGACGTCTGCCGTGCAATGGAATGCGAACTGGGCAATCTGGTCGCCGATGCCATGCTGGAGAGGGTGGCGGACCAAGGCGTTGAAATCGCCATTGTGAACTCGGGCGGTCTTCGCGCCTCGATCGATGCGGGCGAGGTCACGATGGGCGAGGTGCTGACGGTGCTGCCGTTCCAAAACACACTCGCGACATTCCAGGTCAGCGGGGCGGAGATCATAGCCGCACTAGAAAACGGCGTCAGCGAGGTTGAGAACGGCTCGGGCCGGTTCCCGCAGGTGGCAGGAATGCGGTTCACCTGGGATCCGGCGCAGGACCCTGGCAGCCGAATCGTCGAGGTTATGATCGGAACCGGCGGGGGCATCGAACCATTGGATACCGAAGCCACCTATGGTGTGGTTTCTAACAGCTTTGTGCGTGAAGGTGGCGACGGCTACGCGGTATTTGTCGATGCCGGGAATGCCTATGACACAGGCCGTGATCTTGCGGAGGTTATAGCTGAATATCTGGCCGCGAACGCGCCGTATACACCATTCGTGGCGGGGCGCATTACTGCGGTCGAGTAATAAGGGGGGGCGACGCCGCGTTGCGCAGGCCCTGTGTGATTGTGATGTGTGGTCGCTTTGTACTTACCCTGTCGCCCGAGGACATGCAGGACTTGTTCGGGGCAACACTTGTCGGGCAGTTGAGCAGCACGGCGAATTACAACGTCTGCCCGACGCAAAGTATACCGGTTGTGGCTGCGCATGAGGGCGGTCGCGTGCTCACCTCAATGCGCTGGGGTTTTGTGCCCCATTGGGCCACATCGCTGACCGATGGGCCGCTGTTGATCAATGCCCGGGCCGAGACGCTGGCCCAGAAAGCCGCCTTTCGTGCCGCTGCCCGTCGGCGCCGCTGTCTGATTCCCTCAGCCGGTTTTTTTGAGTGGACGACCGACGAATATGGTAAAAAACTGCCGTGGTATGTTTACCAAAAGGATAATCGCCCTATGTGCTTTGCCGCAATTTGGCAGGCGTGGCGGGATGCAGATAACCGGCGCATATGTACTGTCGCCATCGTCACCACGACCGCGAATTCGGATCTTGAGGCGATACATCACCGGATGCCAGTGGTTGTTGAACCGCAGGATTGGCCCTTGTGGCTTGGGGAATCCGGCCATGGAGCCGCCGCGTTGATGCGGCCCTCGCCGCCCGGGCGGGTCGACGCGTATCGGGTGGATCCGGCGGTCAACAAGATGTCCGCTTCCGGACCCGAATTGCTAACACGTTATTAACTGCGACACATTTGTGCGATTTTCGCCCAGAATAACCTGAATAAGGCCGCTGCACAGGCTGTATACAGCCCCAATCCACTTACATATTCAGACCCGTGCGCAGGGTTGCGCGTGGCTTAATAATCATACCGGTTTGCGTAGTGAGTATGCACCCTGTGCACACGGTATCTGTATGTGTGTTCGGTTCCGAGTTTTCGTGTGAAGTTTCAGCGTTCGCGTTGCGTTTTAGGGTCCTGAGTGCGTTCCACCCAAGTATGCGCCAATTTGCAATGGTAAGGGAACAGTACCTCCTTACCATTGCGGGCGTCACTGCTGACTAATCGCCATCACATAGCCGATCGCCCCAGCGACCAAGGCCGCCAGCACCACGGCCACAGCGATTTTCCAGGCTGACCACGGTCGTTCGCCCCGAACAGACCCGGTGCGCGCGTTCACGACGAAGCGATAGCTTTTGCCGTTGTACTTATAGGCGGCAAGCCAGATCGGCAGCAGGATGTGCTTGAAGGTGATGTCGCTGATCTTGGTGTCTACATCGTCAATGCGCTGCCGGTCGCCGCCTATATCAAACTTGATGTCACGACGGATCTGCGCATCCATCAGCGCCTGTGCTTGGGTGAAACCCTCATCCAGCGGGACCTGATAGGCCTCGGCCCGGAACCCGGCAAGGTACTCCGGCTGATAGGGTTCCAGACCGCTCAGATCCCAGGGTGCCAATGCGTCGGTATAGTCCTTGGGAAGGCTGGTGGAGGCGAGGATCAGTACGTCGTCGAAGGCGCGAGCGACCTGACCCGAGGTGCGGCGCCACCGGACCTTGGCGACGCGTTGCTGTTTGGTCTGGCTCTTGCCGTTGACATTCACCCGAACCGTTCGGGTTTCATAGTAGACTGTCCCGCGCTGGCCGCGATAGGCCGAGCGGGTTGCCGCGTCATAGGTCCAATAGGGCACATAGACGCCCTGCAGTCGTCGACCCTTGCGCGCATACTCCTGAAGACCGCCGGGTGCGAACCAAAGTCTGCCGAGCCAGTCGGTCATTGCGTCGCGCGCAGCCTTTTCCGTCAGCAGAAACGGCAATACCGCCCGCGGTTTGATATGGCGATGCGTTCCAGTGTCGGTGACCACGGGCGTTGCGCAAAACGGACACTCGGCGGCGTGGGTGTCCGGTTCGAACTCCACCTGTGCGCCACAGTTCGTGCAGCTCAAGACCTTGGTTTCTTCGAGTTCCGCGTCCGGAAGCCGGGCATCGAGTGCCGCGGTGAAGTCTTGTTCGACGATCGCGCCGCCACCCCAGGGACCCGCCCCTTCAATCACCTCTTCGGCGCCGCAATGGTCACAGTGCATCCGGTCGGATCCCGGCAGGTAGCGCATGTCCGAACCGCAGGTTCCACAAGGAAAACGGTGGGCTTCGGCGGTCTCCGTCATCGGGCGCGCAGGGCGTGTCGCACCGGCCGCACCCCAGCGACCATGAATTTCACAAGGTCAGGCGATTTGCGGCAGTTCATCCGGCATGCCTCAGTCAGCCGGGGGTGGCGGCGGTGGCATGACGGTAAAGAGTTGGGCAAGTTCGGAAATGTCGCCTGCACGCGTCCAGCCGTCGATCCCGGGCGTCCAGACATGGGTGTCCCGGGTCAGTGTGCCCTCAGCGACCGCCTTGCCCAGATCAGCGCGGCTAAACGGACCGGATGTCTTGCCTGCAGAGGCTGTGTGCCAGACCTTCTCGACCGGCGGTGGAGGGGGCGGCGGTGGCGCGGCCGAAGCAGGCGCCGGGGCCTGGCCCCAGGGGCCGTTCGCGCCACCCATCATGCCGCCCGCCATCGCCATGCCCATGCCGGCACCAAGACCCGCGGCCATGCCACCGCCCGCGGGGTTCGCGGCGGCCTCGGTCATCGCTTCGGCTGCGGAAAACTGCGTGTAGGCACCCAGATCACCGACAATCCCCATCGATGTTCGCTTGTCGAGCGCCTTCTCCACCGCCTCGGGCAGCGAGATGTTTTCGATGAAGAACGCCGGCATGGCCAGACCATACTCGGCAAGCTGCGGTGACACTTTGGCGGCGATAAGCTTGCCCAGCTCATGGGTATTGGCCGCCATGTCCAGAACCGGGATGCCACTGGCTGCGATGGCCTGCGAGAATTTGGCAACGATGATGTTTCGGATCTGATAGCTGATCTCATCCGTCGTGAACTCACCGTCCGTTCCGACGATCTCTTTCAGGAACAGGCCTGGGTCGGTTACCCGGATGGTGTAGGTGCCGAATGCACGGATCCTCACCGGCCCGAACTCGGGGTCGCGGCACATAATGGGATTCTTCGTGCCCCACTTAAGGTCCTGGTACCGAGTCGTGTTGACGTAATAGATCTCGGACTTGAACGGACTCTGGAAACCGTGATCCCAGTGCTGCAGCGTGGTCAGGATCGGCATGTTGTTGGTTTCGAGCATATACAGGCCCGGGGTGAAAACGTCGGCCAGCTGACCTTCGTGCACAAAGACGGCGGCCTGGCCCTCGCGGACCGTCAGTTTCGCGCCGTATTTGATCGCATGGCCCTGCCGTTCGAAGCGCCACACCAACGTATCACGGGTATCGTCGGTCCAGTGGATAACGTCGATGAACTCACCGGTGAGAAAGTCGAATATGGACATGTGCACTCCTTTGGTCACCGCCAGCTGAGGGTAGTATATAGCCAGCAGCGGCCTCTGATCCTAGGGCTTTCCACGCTGCAACAGGATGCCCGGCGCATGCGTTTTAGCGGAACACGACGCCAGCGGCGGCGGCGGCCTCAGCGGCGATCTGCATGAGCATCGGACGCGCCTCGGCTGCTGTCATTCCAGGCCTCAGGCGATCATCGTAGAGCATGCGCAACAGAATTTCGTCATGGAGCGTCAGCAAAGCGAACTCCTCGTCATCGTTGAAAATGGACGGGCGGGCCGAGAAACTGTCGTTGACCAGGCCCAGCGCCTGGGTCAGCTCCTCATGAAAGCAGGATGTCCGCATCACCTCGCGATGCTCCGCCTTGATCAGGGCCGAGGCAAATCCGATCACCCGGCGCCCATCGTCAGCACTGATCAGGTTGGCCGAGCACAAAAGGCTGGGCCGGGAGGCGCGCAGATCGGCGGCGATCGATGCCGGGAAACTCCGTTCCTCCAGGATCTGATCGGCAAAGGCCAGTTGCTCGTCCCGTGTCATCACCATGACCAGGAAGTTGATATCGCCATCCGGCACATAGCGAATGTCCAGCGGTGTCGCGTTGCGGAACCGGCGCAGCAGCGCGCGCACGTCGTTCAGATCCCGCCGTCGCTGTGCGTCCGAAATACTGGGGCCAAACAGAACGCCCATTCGGATAGGGTCTTCCCACCGGGTCAGGGTAATGGGCCGGGCCCGATTTCGCAGTTGTGTGCCATTGGCGCTGAACTCCGAGAAGAATGCCACCCGCTCGAAATTTCGCGCCAGGCTCTCGACAGACACCGGCACGTCCGGCGGATTACGCTCGGTTCGAAGCCCGCCGCCCGCGCGGATCCTGTCGGCTGTTATGGCGTAGAGCTTCTCAAGCGCCTCGCCCCGCAGGTCCGGTTCCGGCGTGGGTTGCGGGGCACAGGCCGCCACCAGGACAAGCAGGACAGCGGCGAGCGCGCTTTGGCGTAACCGAATGAACTCAAGCAACAGCTCAGGCGTCCGGGACAGCGCCGCCAATGGTCACACCGGATTTGTCGGCGCGGGCCTTGGCGGCAGCCAGGGTGTTTTTAAGCTCGGTTTCCATCGCGACCAGTTCCTTCTCGGCTTCGGCGCGTTTGGCCTTGCCATCGTCCGCGATCTGAAGGCTTTCCTCTATGGTGGCGATCAGATCGGCGTTGGCCTGTTTGATCGCTTCGATATCGAACACGCCGCGTTCCATTTCCTTTCGGACCTCAGCATTGGCTTGCTTCAGGTTGGCGGCATTGGACTTGAGCAGTTCGTTGGTCAGATCGGTTGCCTCTTTGACAGCCCCCGCCGCCTCGCGTGAGCGGTGGATTGTCACGGCCTGGGCAAGCTGCGTTTCCCAAAGCGGGACCGTGTTGACGAGGGTGGAGTTGATCTTGGTCACCAGGCTCTTGTCGTTTTCCTGCACCAAACGGATCGAGGGCAGGGACTGCATCGTGACCTGACGTGTGAGCTTGAGGTCATGGACCCGCCGCTCCAAATCGTCGCGGGCCGCGCGCAGGTCGCGCAGTTCCTGCGCCATGATCACGCCCTGGTCTTCGGGTGCCTCCTGCACCTCATGTTCCTTGCGGGGGATATCCTCAAGATCCAACAGGCGGATCTTTTCCTCCCCGGCGGCGATGTAGTATGCAAGCTCGTCATAGAAATCGAGGGTCTTCTCATACAGCTTGTCGAGGGATTTGATGTCCTTGAGCAGCACATGCTCATGCGCCAGAAGGTTGTTGGTGATCTTGTCGATCTGACCTTGAACACCCTCGTATCGGGCCATGAACTCGGCCATCGGTTTGGTCTTGCCGACCAGTTTTTCCCACCAGCTCAGCTTGCGGTTGGGATCGAGTTCGTCGACCGAGAAGCCGCGGATCGAGGTCACGATCTCGCGCAGGGCACCCCCTGCGGGGCCGGTGTCCTTGTTTTTGACCCCGGCCAGCATTTCCTGGCTGATCACTTGAAGCTCGGATTGCGCTGTCGAGCCGAACTGGATGATCGACTGGGTGTTGTCCATATCCAGTTCAGCCATGCGTTTGTCGATTTCCGCCTTTTCAGCGGGATCGGCTTTCTCGACCACGATCAGTTCGCCCTTGGGTTCAGGAAGCAGCGCAGCGGTTACGGCTTCAACCTCGGCCAGGGCGGTCTGGGCCTGTTCACGAACTGTCTCGGTCATGGGGGTTCCTTTCGGTGCTGCGGAGGCATGGCGTTACACGCCTTCGCGTTCCAGTCTCTCGCGCAGGACTTCGATCTCGACGTCCAGAGCAGTTTTGTCGTCCTTTAGCAAGTCTTCGCGGTGCTTGCGGAAACTCTGCTCAAGATCATCCAGAAGCGCGACGTAATCGGCGCGGGCCTGCTGATCCTGACGGTTCATATAGAGCTCCGCGAATTTGGTGGTGGCGTCACGGGCGCCGGTCAAATAAACGCCCAGAAACTTTCTGGCCCGGGACAGGTCGCGCGGGTCTGCTTCGACGGTGCGAAACACCTCGCGCACGGCGCCGGTCATCCGTTCAACCCGCCCTTCGATGTGCCGGTCGCCGATGCGGCGGGCGGCGGCAAGGATCTCGGCGACGGTTTGCTCCGCTTCGTCGATGGCACGTGCGACCCGGTCGGTGTCGAAGTCAGACGCGCCGTCTCCCCCCTTGCGGCGTGTCGGATCAAATCCAAAGGCAACCAGCTGCGCGGCTGCGGCAACGGCGGCAAAAATCGCGGCAGTGATCATTCCGCCGGAAAGACTGCCAAGCAGGACACCGGCCCCGGTCGCCGCCACCGCGAACAGTTTGCGCGGGATCGCGGGCGGGCGGGCAAGGGTGCGGTCGTCATAGGCCGCTTCGGCCTTGAGACCTTCGTTCAGCAACAGCGCCGACAGGAAAAGACACGCAGCACCCCCCAACTCCAGCAGCATTCCAATCGCATCACCGCTGAGCACTTCCCCGACCCCCGCGATCGCCAGCGGTATCGGGGCAATAAACATCGCGCGCGCAGCAATATTCACGCGCTGCGCGCGGCGCCCCCTAAAGCGGTTCTCTTCTGTCGAGGCGTTGGGGCTGTATTTGCCACCAAATTGTTGCGCCATCAGCCCGCCCCCATCGCCCGAAAACCGGTAGCGACAATAATTGCAATCACAACCACAGCCGAAAAGCGGTTCAAGGTTCGATCTTGCATGCGGTCCCCCTCAGTCACGCATAGGCGGTCTTGTTAGCTCATACACATTCTGACGCAGATTTACGAGCCAGATCCGCGGGATTGCGCGTGTGCCCGCTCGGCGGCCAGTTTGCGCTGATAGCCGGACTGTACAATTTCGACGATGAAGAGCACCGCCACCGAGAAGTAGAAGGTCGATTTCGCCATTGGTTCAACGGCATAGCCAAAAAGCTTCAAATGCGCTTCGTGGCCGCCCTCACCCAGCAAAACGATGCCAACAATCAACAGGATGAACAGGCCAAGCACCTCGTACATCCGGTTCTTCTCGATAAAGGTCGATACGCCGTCCGCCAGCAGAAGCATTGCCAGCCCTGACGCGATAATGGCGATGGCCAGGACCGGGAATACATCTGTAATTGCCAGTGCTGAAAGAATGGAGTCGAAGCTGAAGATCAGGTTCATGAACACGATCAAAGTGATCACCTGCGCAGACGACTTCTGCTTCTTTGCGCCGCCCACCGGATCCTCTAGGTGTTCAATCGAGAGCAGGTGATTAATCTCCTTCACCGCTGTGTACATGATAAAGGCGCCGCCAAACAAAAACACGCAAACCGCAAAGTTGAAGTCACCGGTGATGATGCCGGGGATGTCGATCGAGAAGAACGGGGCTTCTAGTGCGCTGATCAACTGGATCATCGCGAACAGCAGGACGATGCGAAGGGCGATTGCGATCAGAATGCCCAACCGTCTTACCCGCGCCTGGTCCGCGACCGGCGCGCGCTGGCTTTCGATCGAAATGTACAGCAGGTTGTCAAACCCCAGAACGGCCTGAAGAAAAAACAGGACGGCAAGGTTGCCAAGATTGGCAAAAGTGAGGAGGTCGGCCATTTTTTGGGATCCTTTGGGGATTCTGGGTACGAATTTCAAGTCATAACAACCAAACAATGTGCCAAACAAGATTAACGAGCGTGTGATGATTGCGGGGCGGCACATTGAGTGAAGCTGCCGATTCGGGTAGTATCCTTTTGCGGTGCGGCGCAGTGTACCGGGTTTGGATTTGGCCGTTGGCCAGCGTTTAGATTGAGCTCCACCGGCTTGTTAAAGGACCGGCATAGATGGCCGGTAGGCAAAATATGATTGGACTCCGAAAAATGGCTAAAGGCACTGTGAAGTGGTTCAATACCGAGAAGGGCTATGGCTTCATTCAACCCGAAGGCGGCGGCAAAGATGTATTCGTGCACATCACTGCGGTTCAGGCCGCGGGCCTGACGACGTTGAGCGACAACCAGCCCATCGAATTTGAAATGCAGGAAGGACGTGACGGCCGCCAAATTGCGGGCGACCTGAAGGTCTAAGAAACCGGGGCTTGCAAGCCTAGAACTGTAGTTTCCGGTATTTTTCGGGATCGAACTTGCAAGCAAACCCGTCGCCATCCGGATCGAGATTAAACCGGTCAGTGTTGGGTCCGCCGTTTGCCAGAAACTGGCGCTGGGCTTCGTCCTCATTTCCGAAACGACGACAGACCGATGCGGATTGCAGGCGGTCTCGGAACGCTGGCCGATTGTACGTGCGCGTACCGACCGGATGGGTGGTCTGGCGTGCAAAGGCCACCACATTTGCGTTCAGATCTTGTTGTGGCACCGGTTCGGGCTGAACAATCTCCAACTGCTGTTGTGCCGCTTCGCGACGTTGCTGCGCGACGGCGCGCTGACGTTCCTGTACGGCCTGGCTGCTGAGTGCGAGGTTGATGCTCTCGTCATTTGGGTCGATGCCGATGTCGCCATCAAGCGCGCCGGCGGCAGCGGCCGGATCAGCAGGTGCCGCCGCGCTGGGCGTGGCGGCCAGCGCCGCAGTCACGTCTTGGGCCAGCGCAGCGTTAGGGTCGAGTTGCGGTGTCAGCACGCTGCGTGGCGCGCCGGGCACCGCTGTTGCGGTCTGCTGCGACCCTGCCAGCGCGGTCCCTGTTTGCTGTTCACGGACTTGCGCGACCGCGCCATCGGGTGACTGTACCACCGTTGCGGTCGACAACGGCGGCAAGCGTCCGACTGTGGGATCGTCGGGATATCGTGGCAGTGGCGACGGATCGAACGGTCCACGCCCACCGGCCGGGCTGCTGTTGTCACAGGCCGCAAGGGCCGCCAAAACGGTCACGAGTGTGCAAAACTTTCTCATAGCGTGCCTCGTATCGCCTCTGTCCGGGGTCGTTTCACCACCATTTTGGCGCATGATGCGCGAAACCGGCGGCATTTTCCAGTGCGTAAGCGGTGTTAAGCATCTCGGCCTCGCCCCAGGGCTGCCCGATCAGCTGAAGGCCGAGCGGCAGGCCGTGATGGTCAAGACCGACCGGCACGGCAACTCCCGGCAGTCCGGCGAGGTTCACTGTTACCGTAAAAACATCGTTGAGGTACATCTTGATCGGGTCGGCATCGACCAGCTCCCCCAAACCGAATGCGGCCGATGGAGTTGCGGGGGTCAAGATCGCGTCTACCCCGTCTGCGTAAACCTGTTCAAAGTCCCGCTTGATCAGGGTCCGCACGCGCTGTGCCTTGCGATAATAGGCGTCATAAAAACCGGCCGAGAGCACATAGGTCCCGATCATCACGCGGCGTTTGACTTCCTCGCCAAAGCCTTCGGCGCGCGTCCGCTCGTACATCTGCGTGACACCGGCACCTTGATGGATCTTGGCGCGGTGGCCGTAGCGAACCCCATCATACCGGGCAAGGTTCGAGGACGCTTCGGCCGGTGCGATAACGTAATAGGCCGGTAGCGCATATTTGGTGTGCGGCAGGCTGATATCGACCAGTCGCGCGCCCGCATCGCGGAGCATTTCGGCACCTTCTGTCCACAGCGTCTCGATCTCCTGCGGCATACCGTCAAGGCGGTACTCCCGAGGGATCCCGATGGTTTTGCCTCGAATGTCACCGGTCAACGCCGCCTCGAAATCCGGAAGCGGGCGATTTGCAGAGGTGCTGTCCTTGGCATCGTGGCCACACATGGCTTGCAGCATAATCGCGGCGTCGCGAACCGATTTGGTCATCGGCCCGGCCTGATCCAGCGAAGACGCAAAGGCGACGATGCCCCAGCGGGAACAGCGGCCATATGTCGGCTTAACGCCCACGATTCCTGTCAAAGCAGCAGGTTGGCGGATCGAACCGCCGGTGTCCGTTCCGATCGCCGCAAGGCATATGTCCGCCGCGACCGAGGCCGCGGACCCGCCGGATGAGCCCCCGGGGGTTAGCTCGACATTGTTTCCATCGTTGCGACGCCAGGGATTGACGGCTGGGCCATAGGTCGAGGTTTCGTTGGAAGAGCCCATGGCGAACTCATCCATGTTCAGTTTGCCCAGCATAACCGCGCCGGCGTCCCAAAGGTTCTGCGTCACGGTGCTTTCATATGGCGGTTTGAAGCCATCAAGTATCGCCGATGCGGCCTGAGTCTGCACATCGCGGGTTGCGAACAGATCCTTGATCCCCAGCGGAATGCCGCACAAAGCGGGCGCGTCGCCCGTGGCAAGGCGTTGATCCGCAGCAGCCGCCTGGCTTCGGGCCAGATCGGGGGTATGGGCGACATAGGCGTTGAGCGGGGCCGAGGCTGCCGCCGCCGACAGGCAACTTTCCGTCAGTTCCTGTGCCGTAAAATCGCCGCGGCGCAACGCATCACGGGCATCGGAAATGGTAAGCGTGTTCAAGGTCATTATTCAACCACTTTGGGCACGGCAAAGAACCCCTCGCGCGCGTCCGGGGCATTGCGCAGGATATCGGTTTGACGGCCGCCGTCCGAGACCTCGTCCAGGCGCTGCGGCAGATCCATCGGCGTCACGGACGTCATCGGTTCGACACCGCTCACGTCGACCTCGTTCAACTCATCCATGAAGTCGAGGATACGGCTAAGGTCCTGGGCCAATGGCTCAAGCGCTGCTTCGTCAACCTCAATGCGGGCCAGGTGGGCGACACGCCGCGCGGTGTCTTTATCAATCGACATCAAAAAAGTCCTGAGGCTACTTCGCGCATGGGTTTAGCGGCGGTCGCGCGGCGCCGCAAGGGCCTGGCACCGCCGGAGAGACGGCGTAGACCTTTGGCGGCTGGACGGGCGCGGTTTAGACACTAATCTCTCACCCCGGGGGTAACCGAACGAGAGGCGCATATGGCTGCGATTCTTAGGGCCTGGTTGAGGCCTTTGGGCTTCTGGGGGCAGGCACCCCGCTGGGAGTTCTGGGGCTTTTTGTTCAGCTACATCGTGTTGTTGGGATATGTGCAAGTCCGCCTGACAGCGGGGACGCTGGAGTTTAAGGGTATTCTGGTCTGGTTGGGTGAGTGGCTGGTGCCGGATCCCGGGCTGCTGTCGCTACTGCTGTTTGCCGGACTTGCCTGGGGCTTTTGCTGCCTGCTTGCGGTTTCAGTGAGGCGGCTGCGCGATGTGGGGTCGTCACCCCTTCTGCTGCTTGGCCCGCCGGCATTCATCGGCATGGCGTTGCTGATCACATTCCTGGGCGGGTCCGAGGCTTTCGGTGTATTTTACCTAACGGCGATCTTTGGGTCATTCCTGATCCTGTTGCTGCAGATGTTACGCCCTGGTGCAGGGGGGCTGACGCGCATTCCACCGGAAATTTTTGACTGACGCTGCGCTGCATAGCGCGCACTGGCACAATAAGGCGTGACACCCGGCACGCTTTCGACCGCCCCGGTCTTATCGAGGGTTGGATCAGAAAACCGGTTCCGATTCCGGCGGCAGCGCAATAGGGTCTGCGCATGGAAGATGAAGCCACGGATACCGGCACGACGGCCGCCGAAACCAACGGCGAGACAATTGTCGAGCAGGAAGTGGGCGCGGTTGCGGATTTCGTGACCGAATGGGTGCTGCTGATCAGCACCTGGATCCAGACAAACATCCTGATCCTGGCCTCGGTCTGGCAGATCGCGGCTCTGGCTGGAACGCTGACCCTTGGGCTGTTGGTCCGGCGCAGCTTCAAGCGGTTTCTTGACCGCTTGAGCAGCGAACGCGCGCTTGGTCCTATCCTTCAGCGGCTGCTCCGCACGGTGGCCGCAATCTCGCTTCCCGTGTGTTGGGTGGTCGGGCTTTGGATCGCCGGAGGCATTTTTCAGGCAATCGGGTTGCCGATCAGCCTGATGCGTCTGGTCAGCAGCCTGTTGGTGGCCTTTGTGGTCATACGTCTGGCCGCGGCCTTTATTCCCAGCGCCTATTGGTCCGGTGTCTTTGCCTGGGTTGCGTGGAGTGTTGCCGCGTTGAACGCGGTCGGTGTCCTTGATCCGGTGATCGGCTGGATGCAGGTCACAGGTTTCGACATCGGTGGGGTGAACATCAATCTTTGGGCGGTGGTCAAGGGTCTGATGCTGACCGCCTTGCTGATCTGGCTGGCCAGCGCCCTGACCGAAGCTGCCGTGCGGCGGTTGGAAGCCAGTCAAGCGATGACGGCTGCGATGCGTCTGCTGGCCGCCAAGATCCTGCGGATGATACTGATCTTCATCGCGGTGATTATCGGTCTTACATCCGTTGGGGTGGATCTGACCGTTTTCGCGGTGTTTTCCGGTGCCCTGGGGATCGGGGTGGGACTGGGGTTGCAGCAAACGGCCAGCAACCTGTTCGCCAGTTTTGCATTGCTGGCCGAGCAATCGGTCGAGCCGGGCGATGTGATAGAAATCGAGACACCGCAGGGTCCGACCTATGGCGTCGTGACCAAGATGACGACGCGCTATGTCTCGGTCCGTACCCGCGATAACACCGAAACCCTGGTGCCGAACCAGGTCATGATTGCAAACCCGGTGACAAATTGGTCCTTCAGCGACAAAAGCCACCGCCGAAAGGTGGCTGTCGGGGTCAGTTACGACACAGATCTTGACCAGGCCATCGCGCTTTGTGTCGAGGCCGCGGCAGCGACCGAACGCGTGCTTGCGCATCCGGAACCGGCCTGCCTGCTAAAGGGGTTCGGCGACAGCTCGGTGGATCTTGAACTGCGGTTCTGGATCAATGACCCCGAAAACGGCGTCGCCAATGTGACCAGCAAGGTGCTGTTGAACATCTGGCGCCGCTTCCGCGAGCATGACATCGAGATCCCGTTCCCGCAGCGTGACTTGCACCTTAGGTCCACTGTGCCGTTACCGGTGTCCCAGGGTTAGAGCGCAAGCCATGGCAGGCTGTTCCACGACCTAATTGACGTTGACCTCCACACACCCGGTGGGTTTGCGGGCGGGATCCGGCAATTCGGTTCTGCGCCAGGTTGTCATTGACGCATGAGACTGCAGTTTTAGCCGCGTCGCCCTGGCCCCAGCATCACGCGCCGAGCGATGATTGTTCGCAGCGCTCCCCATTACACACCGCAGCGGTCTGCACGAAAGCGGATCAGTCGCCTCGCCACCGGCGCGCAATCCAAGCCGCCACAACATAAACCAGCGCGGATAAAACCAGCGAAGTGAGGTATATCGCCGGTACAATAAACAAGCCTATGCCCTCCATCCCGGTGGGGTTAGGGTATCTTCCGGTTTCGAGTAAATCATATAAGGTGGTCATCCAAATGATCATAACAGCAAACAGGCAAAAATACGCAACGGCCAACAAACGCGCCTTCCTATATGCTCCAAGCAGGATGGCCAGCACTGGAAGCCCAAATACAAGAATGATGAAAGTATACTGGCTCAGCGACAAGATTTCGAGCATGAGCGGGCTTCTACAAGCATAATTCGGATAGGTCCAGTTCCGCATCTCTGTTGAAACAATTCAGAAGGCAAAGCCGATGCGTCTCTAGCCGCGGGAGTTACAACAGTTCCTGGCAGGATTTCCAACAGCAGGCGTTTGGGCAGGCGCTCCACATGGCCGGAAAGTCCGCTCAGCGAGCCTCCCGGTTTCGGTTACCAGATGGATGATTTCTGTATGGCTATCGGGTAGCACTGCAAGGATGTAAGCAGACCCCGGTCGCTTACACCAAAGTTGCGCGTTTTGCTGCGATGCATCCTCCGCGCGTTGGGCGACGGTCTGCACAGATCTGCGGTTTTTTGCATGGCAGCCACAAGTTTGAAGGCCACGCAACGCCCCATACCGCCGCGTCCGTGACCCCAAGGTCAGACACCTGTCACAACCCGGGCGAGAGGTCAGTTCCGCTAAATGTGATTGGAACGCTGGGTTAAAGCCGGGTTACGCTTGGCTGACAATGCAAACAGGGGGCACATATGAAACTGCGATACATCTTACCGGCCATACTGACCATTGGAGCATCGGGCGCGTTTGCCGCCGAGGGAGAGCGGGTCACGGTAAGCGGCGAAGCCATCGACACATGGTGCTACTTCTCGGGCGTTATGGGTGGACCTGACGCGGTGGTCGGTTCGGCCCACCATACATGCGCCCTGTGGTGTTCGGCCGGGGGTATCCCTGTTGGGCTGTTGACCGAAGAGGGCGACGTTTACATGGTTCTCAAGATCAACGACGACGATGGCTCGAACGGTGGCGATACCCAGCTGTCGATCGCCAGCCACCAGATTACTGCCGACGGTATGCTCTACGAGCGTGACGGGATCAACTACCTGGTGGTGTCCGAGGTGGTGGCCGACGACGATATCGTCCTGAGGAGCCATGAGGAATTTGGTGTCATCCCGGGGTTTGCGATCCCTGACCCGGCTAAGTGAGGAGATACTGAAATGAAAAAACTGACATGTGTTCTGGCGCTTCTGGCCGCGCCCGTGACGGCGCAGGATTTCAGCGCCGAGTCCACCGCCAAAGAGTGGGGTCTCTACGGGGAGAGCAAGGCATTTTTCGCGGCTACGGTGGTTGATCCTTTATGCGAGTTGACGGGCGACTGCCCGGACAATTGCGGCGATGGGCGGCGTCAGCTGGCGCTCTTGCGGACCGCTGATAATGTGATGGTCTTCCCGCTGAAAAACTCGCAACCCGCCTTTACCGGTGCAGCAAATGAGATGCTGCCGTTCTGCGGGCAGGCGGTGGACGTCGATGGGCTTCTGATGACCAACGAGGAGTTGGGCGCGCAAAACATCTATCTGATCCAGATGATCCGCGCCGAAGGGACCGAAGAATGGACAAAGGCCAACAAATGGACCAAGGATTGGGCCGCCGCGCATCCCGAAGCCGCTGGCAAGGGGCCATGGTTCCGGCGCGATCCGCGTGTGAAAGCCGAGATCGAGCGGGAGGGCTGGCTGGGCCTTGGTGCCGAGATCGATGCAGCGTTCCTTGAGGAGTGGTTCGAATGAGGCATCTGGCGGCGTTTTGCCTGGCCGCCGCCTTTGCCGTTCCGGCTATGGCGGAGTCGCAGGCGCTGCCCGCGCCGACCGCAAGCCCCTTCCCGATCAAGGTCGGTGGCGCATTTGAACTGACCGATCAGACCGGCGCCGTCCGCACCGAAGTGGACCCCAACGGCAATATGCAGTTGGTGTTCTTTGGCTATGCGAACTGCGATCAGATCTGTTCAGTGGCGTTGCCCCTGATGGCGGATGTGGTCGATGATGTGGGTGCGACAGGTGTGGACATTACGCCGGTTATGATCACGGTCGACCCCGCCCGCGATACGGTCGACGCAATCGGTCCGGCGCTGCACGAGCATCATCCTGCGTTTGTCGGTCTGACCGGCACACCGGAGGCCCTGGCGCCGGTGTATGACCTTTTTTCGGTCGAGCATAAGCTGATTTGGGAGGATCCGGAGTACGGCCCGGTCTTCGCCCACGGCAGTCACATCTATCTGATGGATAGCGACGGGGGGTTCCTGACCCTGATCCCACCGATCCTCGCACCCGAACGTGCAGCCGAGATCGTGGCCACCTATGCAGAGAAGAACAGCTAAGGCGTTTTACGAATTACCCGAAGCATCCTGCATCGCCTAACGTGTTGAAATCTTCAATTTCAGGCAGCGTTAGGTGATTAAGGTTTTTCGCATAACGCCCTAGGAACCCCGATGCGCTCACTTGAAACCTTCTGTGGTCGAGACCCGGAAGTCTCGTCCACAAAATCTGTTTCGGGTTCGATGGCACACAACCTGTATGTGCTGACGGCGGCAAATGGCATCAACTGTCGGTGCTGTGACGCCGTTTATCAGCGCTACGCATAGGGGGGCAGTTCGGCGCGTCGCTGTATCCCCGGGATCACTGTCACAGCGCATGCGACCGACCGTGACGATGGTATACAGCGATCATCCACCCCAACATGATGCCATTCAGTATGTGCCACAGGAAATGGGTTCCCTGCGGGAAGCTGGGGCATATCGCGTGGTCGATTGTCCGAAACAAAAGGGAGACACAAAGGATCGTTGCGCCGATGGCAAGCCCGCGTGCGGTATCGGCGTCCCGCGGGAGCATTGCCAGGGCATAGCCAAAGATCAGAAGTGCGACGGGCATGTATCCGACCGAGCCGTTCAACGGTCCAAAAGTTTCCGCCACGGCAGCTGAAACCGCGGCGCTGTAAGGAAAGAATGCGACCACCGCCGCGCCCCCCCACCACCACCTGAGGCCAAAGAAGCGTGTGGTTGCCAGATAGACGTAGGTCAATATGAACAACGTGATCGGCGCGACGTCAGTCATCAAAGCCCAGCGTGTTGCGTAGGTGTGAAACAGGAACGATCCGATGCCGATCGCAGTAAGGATCACAGTCAGGAGTCGGGCGCCCCAGTCCTGTTTACCGCCCAACATGCCCCAGCAGACCAAAGCGGCCAAGATAAAGGCGGCGTTGGTGACGGCATTGACCGGCTCGGCCCAGAAGCTTGGGTCAATGCGCTCGCAATAGTTGTCGAGTCTCGCTGTCCACTCCATAGGTGTCCCTATCATCGGTATTGACCCTGCGGAAGTGGGGCTCAACCACCGCGTCGTTGCTTGAAGAAGTCGCGAAGCAGTGCCGCGGCCGCAGCCTCCTGCAGACCGCCATAGACCTCGGGCCGGTGGTGTGCCTGCGGGTGTTCAAAGATACAGGGACCTTGCTCGATCCCGCCGGACTTCGGGTCGGCAGCGGCATAGTAGATCCGCGCGACCCTTGCGGCTGCAAGGGCCGCCGCGCACATCGGGCAAGGCTCCAGTGTCACATATACATCGACACCCGGCAGTCGTTCTGATCCAACGGACGCGCAGGCCGCGCGCAAGGCCAAAATCTCGGCGTGCGCGGTCGGATCGTGCAGTTCCCGCGTCCGGTTGCCGGCCTGAGCCAGGACCAGGCCCCGTGCGGGGTCGACAATCACCGCGCCGACCGGCGTTTCGCCGCGTCCGGCGGCGCTGCGGGCTTCGGCCAAAGCTGTGTGCATGTGGCTGCGGAAGGTCATGGGATACCTTTCCCGCATTGCCCCCCCGGGGGCAAGCGCGTAAGCCCTTGGCCCATGAGTGGACCCACTGAACGTATTGCAAAACGTCTTGCCCGAGCCGGGATCGCCTCACGCCGCGGGGCCGAGGCGATGATCACCGCAGGCCGTGTCCATGTAAACGGCAAGCGGATCGACAGCCCGGCGCTGAACGTAAGCGATGCAGACCTGGTTGAGGTAGATGGGAAGCCGTTGGCGGCCAAAGAGCCGGTGCGCATGTGGCGCTATCACAAACCCAGCGGTCTGGTGACCAGTACCTCCGACGAGAAGGGGCGGCGTACAATATTCGATGCGTTGCCCGATGATCTGCCGCGTGTGATGAGTGTCGGGCGGCTGGATCTGAATTCCGAAGGGTTGCTGCTGCTGACAAATGACGGTGATCTGAAACGGCGACTGGAACTGCCCGCAACCGGATGGGTTCGCAAATATCGTGTCCGGGTCAGGGGTGCCCCGACCGATGCAACCGTGGCTCCCTTGACAAAGGGTGTCACCGTTGGAGGCGAGCGCTTTTTGCCAATGCAGGTCACGTTGGACCGGCAACAAGGCGCGAATGCCTGGCTGACCATCGGCCTGCGCGAGGGGAGAAACCGAGAAATCCGGCGCGCGATGGAAACCGTTGGTCTTTCGGTGAACAGGCTGATCCGCATCTCCTATGGCCCTTTTCAGCTTGGCGACCTTGCCCGCGGTGGCATAGAGGAGATTCGGCCCAAGGTCCTGAGGGACCAATTGGGGATACGGCGTATTCCGGATGCCTCCGCGCCCACCGCACCGCCGCCTGCGGGACCAAAGTCCCGCAGCATCAAAAAACCGCGGCGCTCGGGTGCCAAGCCGGGACATAGCCAGCGCTGAGCGTTGCGCGCATCGGGGCAGGGGTGAGCAGTTCAATCGGCCCGTCAGGCGCGTTGGCGCGTGCGTAACCCTCAAAGCTCCAGCGCAGAACGCCGCAGGAGTGGAGCGCCAGAACCGCTGTGCCCGCCCGGGCAACCGTGCCGACCGGCTGGTCGGTTAGGCGACCATGGTCCTTGGGCCCAAGGCGCGCCTGATGCAGGATCCGGTCCATGTCCTTGGCGGTGGCGCGTCCAGTGCCGGGAAAACAGCAGGCAAATCTCAGGGCATCGGCGCGCCGGCATTCAAAGCAGGGGCGGTGGCCCGCGGCCAATGCTGTCACTTCATCCAGAAAGAACAGCTCGGTGTAGGAGCGGCCCATGACGCGCCGTTGACGGTCTTTGAACGAGAGGACGCAGGTGATCCACTGACGGCTGCGCCACCGTGCGCGGCCAAGCTGCTGCGCGTCATCGTGGATCCGTCCGCCGCGGTTGCCCATGAGGCCCCCGCGCTGTGGGACGGCCATAATGGTCCCGTCCGGATGCACGCGGTTTTGCAATGGCATGGGCGCTTGTCCTATATCATCAGGCGACTGCCACACTAAAGTGTTATGCGAAAAACCGGAATCACCTAACGCTGCCTGAAATTGAAAATTTCAACGCGTTAGGTGATGCGTGATGCTTCAGGTGTTTCGTCAAACGCTTTAGCAGTGAAAGGGTACCCATGGCGATATGGCACGGATCCCCGAATTTTGGACCCCGCCGGCCGGGTACCAAGGTAGAGCTGGTGGTCCTGCATTACACCGCGATGGACAGTGCCGAAACGGCGCTGGCCCGCCTGTGTGCACCCGAGCATGCGGTGTCGGCGCACTACTTGATCGGCGCGGAGGGTACTGTGTGGCAGTTGGTTCGGGAAACGGATCGGGCCTGGCATGCAGGTGCAGGATGTTGGGGCGGTGCGGGCGACGTTAACAGCCGCAGCATTGGCGTTGAGCTTGCAAATCCCGGCATTGCACCGTTTGCCGCCGCGCAGATGGACGCCCTCGTAGGTCTTTTGGAGGGGCTGCTCGCGCGCTGGGGTCTGCCGCCGCGGGCCGTCATTGGACATGAAGACATGGCGCCGCGGCGCAAACTGGACCCGGGGCCGCGGTTCGATTGGCGTCGGCTGGCACGACAGGGGGTCTCGGTTTGGCCGCAGGCGATCGCGCCAGCAGATCCGGATCCCGCGCGCTTTTCCGCTGCGATGGGCTCCTTTGGGTATCCTCCCAGTGCGGATCTGGCAACGTTCCGACATCGGTTCCGTCCCTGGGTGGGTGCGGCCCTGGATGGATGGGACGTCGCCATGGCCGAGGACCTGGCGTCGCGGCTTGACCCGATCCGTCGCAACCGATAATCGGACGGCCTGCGGATGGCTGGATGGCCGCGTGCGACATCGCCCGAGGAAAGTCCGGACTCCACGAAGCAACGGTGCCGGGTAACGCCCGGCCAGCGCAAGCTGAGGGAAAGCGCCACAGAAAACAGACCGCCGGCTTGGCGCCGGTAAGGGTGAAACGGTGGGGTAAGAGCCCACCGCAGTGCTGGCAACAGCAGTGGCACGGCAAGCCCCACCGGGAGCAAGGCCAAATAGGAACCGCGTGGGTGGTGACGCCCGGGGCCGCTTCACCCCAGCAGGTTCGGGTTGGCTGCTAGAGTTGCGCCGTAAGGGGTAACGTAGAGGAATGGCCATCGCGGGGCGCTGGCCCCGCACAGAATCCGGCTTACAGGCCATCCGCAGCCTAAGGCCGTTACAACCTAATGGAACGCCTTCGGCGTGCGCCTTTCAGCCCTGCGGGCGGTGGGCGCCCGGTAGCCGGGGAAGCACACCGCACCGCGCGCTGGCGCTTCTGGACTTGCGTGCGATAGCACGCTCAATTTGATAGCTGCGTTCGGTGCAACATGTCGTTCAGTTCGCTGTGCAGACACACGCGTTCGTCCGGACTGAGGAAGGCCCCGAGCTCTATTTCGCGGCCATTGCCCTTGAGGGTGAGATAGCTCTCGATCCGGGCCCGGGTATGCAGCTGGGCGGTGACCCAATAGGGGTTTGCGTTCCAGCTTTGCACACGCCCCTTGGGCGTCACGCGTCTGACGGTGATCAGATCGGGCCATATCTTGAGCTCTTCGCGCAATGCGGCGTCACGGTAGTTCAGGCAGATCGCGACATACAGCGCCAACAGCGCGAAAACCAGAAACGGGAGCAGCGCCCAACCCACCGAAGAGCCCAGGAATGGCAACAAAGACACCCCCAAACCGGCCGTGGTCAGGAGTATCACGTGCCGAAAACCAGCAAGGCTCAGGGACCGGTGCGGTTGCAACACCCGCTCGTAGATCGGCGGTTCTGCGCGCGTCGGGGGATCTGCCGCCGGGCGGCTGGTGGAGTTGGGCCTGGCCCGCACTGATGTACGATCCGGTCTGCGCATGTTCAGTGGTGCGGCTTGTCCCACATTTCCCGCGTTGGCAGAGTTTCGAAGGTGTGCTCGGGCGGAGGGTTGGGCAACGTCCATTCCAGCGTATCGGCATGCGGTCCCCAGTAGGCCGGATCCTCCACGCGTTTCCCGGCGCGCAAGGTGTAGAACACGATACCGAAGAACAGCAGGAAGGAGGCACCCGAGATAAACGCGCCCCAGCTGGACACATAGTTCCAATAGGCAAACTGTTCGGGATAATCGATATATCG
This sequence comes from Pseudomonadota bacterium, assembly GCA_039190275.1. Lineage (GTDB taxonomy): Bacteria > Pseudomonadota > Alphaproteobacteria > Rhodobacterales > Rhodobacteraceae > Halovulum. The sequence goes on from JBCCYF010000055.1 coordinate 22,016, forward strand.
GCGTGGCATGCCCTGGCGGCCCAGGAAGTGCTGCGGGAAGAAGGTGATGTTGGCGCCGACAAAGAACGTCCAGAAATGCACCTTGCCCCAGAATTCCGGATACTGCCGTCCGGACATCTTTCCGATCCAATAGTAGCACCCGGCGAAGATCGCGAACACCGCGCCAAGGCTCATGACATAGTGGAAGTGGGCCACCACGTAGTATGTGTCATGATACGCACGATCCACGGCAGCTTGGCTAAGTACGATGCCTGTCACGCCGCCAAAGGTGAACAGAAAAATGAAGCCCATGGCAAAAAGCATCGGCGTTTTGAAGTCGACCGAACCGCCCCACATCGTCGCGATCCAGGAAAAGATCTTAATGCCGGTGGGTACCGCGATGACCATGGTTGCCAGCATGAAATAGGCTTGTTGGGTCGTCGACATGCCCACGGTGTACATGTGGTGCGCCCACACGACGAAACCCAGGGCGCCGATTGCGATCATCGCAAACACCATCGGCAGGTAGCCGAAGATCGGCTTTTTGGAGAAGGTCGAGATCACATGGCTGATGATCCCAAAGCCCGGCACGATCACGATATAGACTTCGGGGTGTCCGAAGAACCAGAGAAGGTGCTGGTACAGAACAGGGTCGCCGCCATTCGCGGCATCGAAGAAAGCGGTCCCGAAATTCCGGTCGGTCAGAAGCATGGTGATCGCACCCGCCAGCACTGGAAGCGCAAGCAGAATCAGGAACGCTGTAACCAGAATAGACCAGGCAAACAGCGGCACTTTCATCAACGTCATGCCCGGCGCGCGCATGTTCAAGAACGTTGTGATCATGTTGATCGCGCCCAGGATGGAGGAAGCGCCTGAGAGGTGGACGGCAAAAATCGCAATATCGGTAGAAATACCCGCCTCGGTCGTTGACAGCGGGGCATACAGCACCCAACCGATCCCCGTGCCGCTTTGTCCATTTCCGCCCGGCACAAACACCGACAGCACCGCGAGGGACGAGCCTGCTATGAACAGCCAGAAACTCAGATTGTTCATGCGTGGGAACGCCATATCCGGCGCGCCGATCATCAACGGCATGAAATAATTGCCAAATCCGCCAAACAGCGCGGGGATGACCACAAAGAACATCATCAGGATGCCATGGGCGGTGATCATCACGTTCCATACATGGCCGTTGGGGGCCCCTTCCGCTGTCAGCATATACTGAACACCGGGCTCCATCAGTTCCAACCGCATGTACATTGTGAAGGCGACTGAGATCAGTCCCAGGATTGCGGCGGCAATGATGTACAGAATTCCGATGTCTTTGTGATTGGTGGACATAAACCAGCGGGTGAAGAAGCCGCGGGTGTCATGCTCAGCCTGCGCGTGGGCGGTTGCGTCTGCCATGTCTAGTCTCTCCTGGGACGTCGCAGGTTCCAAGTACACAGCGGGTGCCTTAAGCGCGTCTCTACCGCTGTGTATAACGGTCGCGTGATCATGGCTCAAGCGGACAATGGCGGACCTGCCGGGTTGAATTGTCGCGCTTCATGACAAGTGTCGCAAGTGCGTTTTCCGCGTAGCGGACGGCAACCCCAAGGATCGTGGTACTTTGCCGACTTACGCGCCGGCACCGTTTCAAACAAGCGTGAAAACCGCTTGCGCTGGCTGGTTCGACGGTGTTCCGGCACAGACGGTGACGAGGTGCCGGTGCCCTTACGGTTTCGCTGCGAAAGCCTCCGCGAAGGTCTGTCGCAAGGCAACGTCCACGTCCGCCACGGTAACCGGCAGGCCGAGGTCGACCAAACTCGTGACACCGTGCTCGGGGAGCCCGCACGGAACAATGCCGTCATAGTGACTGAGGTCAGGGTCGACGTTGAGCGAAACGCCGTGGAAGCTGATCCAGCGGCGGATGCGCACCCCGATCGCCGCTATCTTTTCCTCCCGCGCAGATCCATCCAGGTGCGGTGGCTTTTCAGGCCGGACAACCCAGACGCCAACCCGACCCTGGCGCCGCTCTCCCGTAACCTGGAACTGGGCAAGCGTGCGGATAACCCATTCCTCCAGCCGCCAGACATGCAAGCGCACGTCCCGGCCCCGCCGGTTCAGATCGAGCATCACATAGGCCACGCGCTGACCGGGGCCGTGATAGGTGTGTTCTCCGCCACGGCGGCTGGTGAATACCGGAAATCGGTCTGCGTTGCGCAAGCCTTCCGGCTTGGCGCTGGTCCCGGCCGTGTACAGCGGCGGGTGGTCCAACAACCACACCTGCTCGCCCGCCTGGCCCGACAGAATCGCCTCAACCCGCTTGTCCATAGTGCGTAGTGCGTCAGGGTAGGGCACCGGGTGATTTGAGGTGATCCACTCCAATCCGTCCTCCTGAAGGGGCTGGAGGGGCGCAATGCTCGATTTTTTGCTTGCGGTTGCCAAATTCTCACTCGCTTGATGCACGCACCGTGCTACTCTGCCAGTCTGTGGGGTACAAGATTTTCCAGCGTTGAGTTTTGGAGGAGAATAAGTATGAGATCGAAATCAGTTGTCGCGCTTATGGTCAGCGCCGCCGTCATCGCAGGATCGGTCGAGCGTGCGTCTGCAGACGCTGGAGATGTGATCGGCGGCGTGATCGGTGGGGTTATCGGTGGCGTCATCGTCAACGAGGCGAACAAGCGTCAGCAACCCAGGACCCGCACTGTCGTGCGCCGCGCACCTGCGGTGTCATCCGCGACACGCGCCGCAAACCGCGAGACTCAGACGGCTCTGAATTACTTCAGCTTTCCCGCCGGCACGCCCGATGGCGTGATGGGGCGCAATACGCGCGCCGCGATTTCGCAGTATCAGAGTCATATGGGCTATCCGGTAACCGGTCAGCTCACCACCTTTGAGCGGGACTTCCTGATCTCGTCCTATTATCGCGCGCAGTCCGGCGGCTATGCAACGACGCAGCTTATTGCACAGCAGCCGAATGGGCCGCGCGGCTTGCTCACCCTTTACCGGAACGAGGCGGCGGGAATTGCCACGCCACAACCGGCCCCGGCACCCGGAACCACTGTTACGGTCGTAACGCCCGCCGTGCCGGTTCAGCAGGCACAACCTGAGACAGAAGTCGCCGCCCCGGCCGAAACAGCCCCGGTGATCCCGAGTTTCGGCGCGGTGACCGAGGCGAAGTCGATGGCGAGCCATTGTAATTCGATCAACCTTTTGACCAGTTCGAACGGTGGATTGACCAATGTCAGCGACGTATCCGATCCCGCGTTCGCGCTGTCCGAGCAGTTCTGTCTTGCACGGACTTTTGCGATTGCGAACGGTGAGGCACTCGCGCGGCAGATACCGAATGTGACTCTGGCACAGATGGACGAACAATGTGGGGCATTCGCTCCGCTGATGCAGGCCGAGGTGTCGGCCCTGTCGCTGTCCCAGCGTGACGCGGTACTGGCCGAAGTTGGCGATTTCATCCGCGGCACCGGTCAGACACCGGCGCAGCTATCCTCGACCGCAACAATCTGCCTGTCATCGGGATACCGCACCGACAATCCGGAAGTCGCGATGGCCAGTGCTCTTCTTCTGGTCGGTCTGGGCGAGGCTGTTTACGGCGAAGTGCTCGGCCATCACCTGACCGAAGGGTTCGGCGCGGCACAGCGCAATGATCTGGCCCTGCCGTGGTATGAGGTTGCAATTTCGGCGCTTGATGGCGGCTCGCCGGGCGTGTTTGCTCCGGGCCAGGCTGATCGGACACAGCTGCTGCGAGTAGCGGTCGGCCTGGACGCTGCACCGCAAGGCGCACAGGTTGTGCCGGCATTCAACGTGCCAACCGGCAACTGATCCACGCTCGATGAGTATTAGACCGGTCCCCATGGGGGCCGGCTATTTTGTATGGTCGCAGAACTCGGCGCTTCACAAGGCTCATTCGACTTGCTATAGCGCCCCAGCCAAGACGTGCGGTCGTGGCGGAATTGGTAGACGCGCAGCGTTGAGGTCGCTGTGGGGTAACTCCCGTGGAAGTTCGAGTCTTCTCGACCGCACCATTCTCTTCCGCTTAATGGATTGAGTTTCCTCGACTTTCTGTGTCGCGGGCTCGCTTTTCGACGCGATTCGGGCGAAACTGCACTACAGCCGCGCTCGAACTCCTGGAGGTCCGCGCGATGAGACGCGAGACCTTTTCTGCGCCAGATCCTGCTGATCCCGACCGATACTTGAAGCTGAGGGGGAGGCGTTGGCATTACGTGCGGCGCGTTCCCATGGCATTTGCATGCAGTGACCCGAGGGGCACGATCCAGAAATCGCTACGCACAGCGTCGCTGGAAGTCGCGCGCCTGAAACGGGACGAGTTGGAGAAGGCCGATGATCTTTATTGGTCCGGCGTGGCGGACGGTGAGCAGGCAGCGACGGCGTCCCAAGCCCACGAGGCGGCGAGAACGCGTGCGCTTGGTCTCGGGTTTCGCTATCTGACCGCCGACCGATTGGCGCAAGAGGCCTCGCTCGAGGAACTCCTTGCCCGGATCGAAAAGGTCAAAGAAACAGGCGGGCAAGAAGCGCCTGCAC